>CAZUEY010000010.1:0-43827 GCA_964619395.1 uncultured Staphylococcus sp.
TAGCGCACCTGCTTTGGGAGCAGGGGGTCGCGAGTTCGAATCTCGCCACCCCGACACAAAGATGAAAAAAAATGGATTTAACCCACCGGGGTTAGGTCCATTTTTTTTACATAATACCGAATTAAGAAGCTGTCAGATGAAGTTTTGAGCTAAAAATGTGAGTGTTCAAAGCTAAAGTCCAAGTTCAAATCAACTCCTACCCAATTTCAAACTACCATTTATGCCTCTTCTGATGTCTCGAATGTCGGAGACCACGGGGAGAAAATGTCGGAAACGAAACCTATAGGTTGCATTTTTCAAGACTTTTTATTAACTTTGTACTTCGAAAATACGTTTATAAAATATGAAGTTCGTAAGGGTAATACCAAAATACAACCATCTGTGGGCTGTCAAGTCTCCTGATGAAGAAGTTGATGAATTGACTCTGTTGTTTCGTAAGTGGAACAATGCAGGAACGAGAGCACACGGCACTCGAACTTGAAAAACTCAACCGCTGCAAGGCTTTTTTGAAAGCCAATGGAGTTTTCGATCAAGACAGTTTTGTTGAACTTACTAATGAAGAATGATATGGCAAGCAAGGCAATAAAATTTTTAGAATCACATGAAGGGGAAGCTCCGTCACGTTTTGTTGAAGAATCAACTTGGCGTAAAGAGAATGCAAGCTGGCTTCGTTGGTCGCGCCAACTTGCCGTGACCCTTATTGGCTATATGCAGGACAATGGATTGAAGCGTGCTGATCTTGCCTCAAAGCTCGGGGTTTCACCCCAATACGTCAGCAAACTGCTCTCCGGAACTGAAAATCTAAGTTTCAAGAGTATAGCCAATATTGAGGATAAATTAGGTATAAGCTGCCTTGTGATGGTAATTCATGGAGTGGAAACGCATCCATGAAACTGATGCACCGGGGTTTGTACTGTCCGGTCAATATGTAGGAGCGCAACGTGACCTTTGGTGTGAAATAATATCTTGGGGTGAAAATCATAACACTCATGATTTTTTTCATTTTCGGTTCAAATCAGGTAAAGAGCGGGTGATGGAGTGACTATTTTTGCAGTGATATTTTTATGCTAACAAATCCGGGGGGATCGCTCCCGAAATCTGCTTTTTTCTTCCTACAAACCTTACCTGATAAACACACACACTGCTATGCGAAAACTTGTTCCCTTTGATGATGTAGTCTTCAACGATGAACCCCTCTTTCCACCTGCTGAATATGTTGAGGCCTATGCGGTTATCTCCACCTCCCGGGGTTGGAAAAAATGGCCGAAAGTTATTTCCAAGAAGGTCTACGACCGTATCTGCGAGGATGCGCGCCTTTGCATCAATGAGTTTCGGGTGAAGGACCCTGAGAAGGCCTACGACGAATTTATCACCCTTACGATCGATTATTACATTGACCATGGGACCCTTCGCGAAGGGTACCGCCAATACCTCTGGGAACTTGGCCTCTTTGCCATATTCAAGCGGCGAATCGATGAGGCGATCGCCCGCCGTGCCCGAGCTATCCGTCAGGCAGCTCTGCGCCGTCAGCGAAAGTTGGAAGAGAAGGCTCTTCAGGACCTACAGGAACTGAAGGAGTCGCAACCTGCAGCCATGCCCGCGACACCCCCCGCGGAGGAGCCTGCGCAGTGCAGTTCCGATCAGATGAATCAATGTCTGTTTCTCGGAGATAACAATGAATGGCAATCACTCGCCCATGTCGATCCAGCCAATCTATGCGATTGGCTGAGGGAGAACGATAGTGGCCCGGATGATCAGTGCGAACCTCTTAAATCTGTGGAAATAAATCCTTCAGACAAGACCCCAGCGTTAACAAATTTTGGGGAACGGGGTCTAACATTTGCGGCGGGCGCGGTGAGCCAGCAGACGATGGCCGAGGCGGCAATAGAGGCATTTGCGCGGCTCGCAGAGAGTGCGCCGAAGGTGGATCACGGCTTGCGACGTGAAGGCATCCTCACAGGGGAGACCCGCCGCCTTGAAGAGATCCACGATGGAGTTGCTTTCGGCCGGGAGGGTGTGGAGCAGTTCTGAGGCGCGCTCCGTGAGGGTGTCGTCGCCACGTGCAGTCCCGTAGGCCATGAGCAGCGGAGCCACCACATTTATTATCAGCACCCGGGCTGAGGCCTTGGAGATGGTGTCGAATGTGCGTTCTGCGGGGGCGCCGAAGGTGAAATGGTTGGCCCAGTACCCCTTGAGCGGGTGGCGGAAGAGGTCGATCAGCTCCTCGGGCGAAGTGGTCTCGAGGAGGCGGCTCATCAGGCGCGAATCATCGCAGAGAATTGCCGCCAGCAGCGCCACGCGGCGATGTGGAAAATTCTGGGGGCGCATCCTGGCCATCTTCCAACCCAACGGCTCGAGGGGGTGAAGCGAGAATTTGTGGGCAAAGAAGCTATGCTCGCGGCGGAGTTGCTCCACGTAGGGGTCTGAAGCGGGCGCCGAGTCGAGGAAGCCCCCCTGGCCAAAGAACAGCGCCTCTATGGCTGTCAGCGAATCGCTATGTTTGCGCAGGAAGTGGAGCGGGAGAGAGCGTGCGAGGCGCTCCATAGGTTCGGAGTTGGTGCCGAAGCCGAGTGCCCGCGCGAGCATAATGTATGTGGCTTGCTCCCAGTCGCCATTATAATACTCCACGAGGTCGGAGAGCCTTCCGGCTTTCTCATAGAGCCTTTCGAATCCAAGCGATGTGAGCCAGTCGAGGCGGTGGAGGGGTTCGAGAGCGGCGATATCCGGAGCGCAGGGGAGGTCGATGTCGGCGCGGTCAACCAGGGAGTGGTAGCGGCGGTGGAACTCAGCATCGCATTGCATCACCATCTGCGGAATAGTCTCGCCGTTGGAGCGGGAGATAGAGGTGTCGTCGCGGTCCACCACATGGAGCACCACGGAGTCGTAGGCAGGGTTGCCGTCGTGGCCGTGGCGATGCCAGTCGCTGGCTTTGACATGGATTTCGACATCTCCGGCCCAGAGGCGGTCGCCAATCTTCACTTTAGCATTAAAAAAATCGGGGCCGGCATCGGTGTTGAGCCTCCCGGGATCAATCACAGTCACCTTGCGGCCGTCGACAGTCACCATATCGGTGGAGAGTAGGAGCCGGTGTTGCCACACATATTGCATAAGGCGTTCCATCGTGTGATCGGGGGGCGGGGGAGGTCAGAAGTGTGAGGTCAGAAGCGGGAGGTAGGAGGTTTAAAGTTCGTCGATAAGGCGATTGAGAGCCACCATCTTGATGGCTGTCTCAGCGGCCTCTACCCCTTTATGGCCTGCCTTGCCACCGGCGCGGTCGAGAGCCTGCTGCTCATCCTCAACGGTCAGCACGCAGAAGATCACGGGGATATCGCAGTCGGCATTGAGCGAAGTCATCCCCTGGGTGACGCTCTGACATACATAGTCGAAGTGGGGTGTGTCGCCCCGGATGACGCATCCGATAATTATTACAGCGTCGTAGGAGCCGGTCTCGATAAGTTTTGAGGCGGCAAAGGTGAGCTCTACGGCACCGGGAACTTCCACCACGGTGATATCCTCATCCTTGAAACCTGCAGCGCGCAGGCACTCTACGGCGCCGTCGCGCAGACGCGAGGTGATGTGGCCGTTCCACTCGGCCACGGCAATTGCTATCCGCGCATCCTCTACCTTGGGGAGCGCACTATCGGGTGAAAACTGTGACATAATTATATTATGGTAATTGAGTTAAGAGTTGAGAGCGGGTCAACGGGGAAATATCTTGTGCCATAGGCCGAGGATGTCGAGCGACGAGCTGCGGGCATTGACCAGGATATCTACTATGGCGCGATGTTCCTCGGTGGCGTTGATTTTCGTGGCTTTGTGGAGCATGGTGTTGAGCAGATGTATCCCCTTCTCCTTCATGGCTCTCACCCGGAGCATCGACTCTCCCAAGGCTATGGAGAGGCGCAGCTGCTTGAGGGTAAACTCCCCCTCGATGCGAGTGAGCGCCTTGAGGGCACGCGAGTAGAACTGCATGGCCTCGCGGTGGCGACCCATCCGCGCAAGAGTGTCGCCCTCGTCGGTAAGGGAGTCGATCAGGCGCCCCGTAGCCTCGGCCACACCTGCGGTGACCATCTGCTGATAGGTGGAGGTGGCCTCCTGATACTGAGCGAGCATCTCGGCCTGCTTCACACGGTTGCGATAGGTTGCCGTAGCGGCATTGACGGTCATCAGATAGGATGGAGCGTAGCGTTGGGGCGAACTCTTTGCGAGGCGCTCATAGATTTTCACCGCTTTGCTCAGTTCGCGCTCCGCCTGCTTATACTCCTTGCTTTGGGCATGGATGAAGGCTATGTCATAGAGGAGAGAGCCGAGGATGCATAGAAAATTTTCATCCTTGCGGGCAGGCTCCTGGGCGAGGAGGCTCAGAGTGGCGGCTGCAGTGGCGGTTGCGGCCTTGAGGTCATCTTTCTCGATATAGAGAGCGGTGAGGATCTGCATGAGAGCGGCGTGGATGTCGAGCACACGGCGGTCGGTCTCCTCGGCGCCATTGCGGGCGATGAGGGCGTCGATTTCGGTGAGAGTGCGGATGGCGCGGTCGATCTCGCCCCTCTCTATGGCCTCGGAGGCAGCGAAACGGAAGAAATCGTAGGCTGTCAGGAAGTCATGGGAGCCTATGGCATGACGCAGCTCCGACATGGGGCTCGACCGCCGCAGCAGCGAGCGCAGCGGAGCGATGTCGGCGCGGGTGCCGGAGAAGACTGATTCTAATGAGGTGGCTTTCATGCAAAAACCTATTGCGTAGAAGCTTAGCGGATACAGGGATGGTGGATGGAGGAGGCCAGCTCGCTGTGGGCAGTCTCGTTGGCGAAATTCATGATTTCGTCAGGGTCGCGATGGGCCTCCACCAGGGCGCGGATGATCCCGGCGAGCACACCGGCGCTCCATTGGAATTCGGTGTTGGTAGTGGGGTGACACTTCCGGGTCCATGAGGTGTCGCCATCAAAGAAGCGCAGAGTGAGGGTGCTGAAATCGATGTCGATAAACCGCCGGCAATAGAAGAGGATATGATTTTTGAAAATGGCAGCGATGTCGGTGCCGGTGAAGATACTCTTCAGGTCGGTGTCGCGCCCCACAACGAGGTCGGCCATCTCCAGGCAGTCGAAAATCTGGGGCATCACGCGAGTGATGCGGGGCACCTGATGAGCCTCAAAATAGGGCAGATAGACCAGGAAAGCCTTGCGCGATTTGGCGTAGCGGAGAAACTCGAGTACACTGGCATGGTCTCTCTGCTCGAGAGTCATGTATGACCCGTAGACCACCACATCGCCCTCATCGATGCGAGGCCAAAGGGCACTGACAGGGTCGGACGGCAACCGCGAATGGTCAACGCTCGGGCCTCCGGCTTCAGCGCTCAGCACCCTCACCGGGCTTACCCCTTCGGTGAAGCGGTCGATTGACTTGCAGTCGATACCGGCATCCTCGAGTTGCTTCACAATATGGTCGCCCACGGTATTGGCGGCAGCCTCCCCCACCCACAGGGTAGGGAGTTCCATCTTGCCGTCAATGATGGCAGCATTTACAGCCCAGTCGCCCACACCGGTCTCGGCATGGCCGTCGGCACAGAGTTTTACGTTGAGAGCCAGTTCACCAATGAAGATTGCCTTATTCATATTGCAGTGTATTAGAGTGTTTTTATGTTTTTCAGATAGCGTCGGCCTCGTGGCGTGCCACATCCCCCAGATAGCCGCCGTGGTGGCGCTTGGCATACTCCTCGGGAGTGAAGCCGATGAGACGGGTGACATTCACCACGAGGATATCGCCGATGACGGTCATCACTGTAGTGGAAGTGGTGGGAGTGAGGCCTAAGGGACACACCTCGGGAGCGCCTCCGGTCAAGATTGTAACATCTGTCAGGCGTGTAAGTTCACTGTCAGGATTGCCCGTGATCACTATCATCGGAATCTGAGGATAGAGATTCTTGGTGAGGGTGACGAGTTCGAGCACCTCGCGTGTGCGCCCCGAATTGGAGATCAGGAGCATCACATCGTCAGGCTGGAGCACCCCGAGGTCGCCATGCTGCGCCTCGCTGGGGTGGAGACTGACGGCGGGAGTGCCTGTCGAGGAGAAAGTTGTGGCGATATTCATGGCAATCTGCCCCGCCTTGCCCATACCGGCAGTGACGAGTTTACCCTTGCGACGGTGGACATGCTCGATGATCAGCTCTACGGCCTTATCGTAGCCCTCGGTGTAGGGGATCTCACGCAGCGCCTTAGCTTCAGCCTCGAGAATCTCGGCCATTGAATCCTTTATGCTTATGGTCTTGGTGCTCATTTATAGGTGGTTAGTGAAAAGTGAGAGGAAGTCGCCCAACTGACCGGGCGAGAGAAGACTGCATTAGCAGAGGCAAATTTACGACAAAAGCCGGATTTTTCCGCAATCCATCCTCCATAATCCACCCCCACCCCGCAAAAAACCAACTAAAACCACCCGGAGGTGAAGTGCAACAAAGGATGTATGATATCTGCGGGAGAATATGAAAATATGTTAATGGATGTTAAAAAATTGGGGGGGGGTAATTTTTAAAGTAAATTTGCCAAAAGCACAGAAGAAAATAGTCTAAACATCACATTATAAAACATTATTATGTCGTCAGAATCAACAAAAGTGCCGGGTATGGCCGGTAATGTGGATTACCAGAATTTCTATAGTAGAGGAGCGGACAAAGGTATGCGTCCGGGCGCTCCTCAGGGCACAGTTGTACCAAATATGAATGTCTACGCTCCTAAGGTGGAGGCGCAGGGACAAACCCATCCTCAAAAGCCTCAGGTGCCGGTTGTAGGCTTCCTGTATTCAATCTCCCGGCAGGGATTCGGTGAATTCTGGCCTCTGCACATAGGCAGCAACAAGATAGGGCGAACAGCCGACTGCGATGTCTGCCTGGCAGAGCAGACAGTGAGCGAGCGCCATGCTGCCTTGAATATCAAACAGTTGAAGAGCACAGGTAAGATACTTGCCTCTATCCGCGACGAGGGGTCGAAGAATGGTATTTATGTCAACGATGAGGAGCTTGACTATGACGCCCATGAGGTGAAAAACCATGATGTAATCACGATAGGTGATAATTATAAACTGCTTGTCATTCTGATCGATGCCGAAGAGATGGGTCTGAGTGTCTCCGAAAATTTCCAGCCCGTGGAGGTTGAAGCAGCGATTGAGGAAACCCCCTTCGGTCTGGACAATGGTCCGGACAACACCGGATCGCTCTATAGCTCCGCCAACAGAGTGGAGGGTGGAACGGTAGCAATGGATGGTTCCGATAATATCACAAGCGGGCGTACACGATTTCTTTAAAAACTACAACTTAAGAAGGCTGACATTTAATGGCTGTTATTATAATACAAGGTGATGAGGAACGCAGGCTTCATATCCATTATGAAGTCGACACCTCATTGCCTCCTATAGGAGCCGGAGGAATGGGGCAGGTGTTTCGCGGGGTGAGGGTAGATGAGACAACCCAGGTGCGCCGCGACGCTGCCATCAAGTTTCTTTTCGATGACCTCTCTGAAAGTGCCGTAGAGCGCTCCAAGCGTGAGGCCTCGGTAAAGATAAACAGTGAGAACCTTGTGGAGATGTTTGGTTTCATTGAAGTGGAATCAAAGGACAGTGCCGGCAACATCCACAAGCGATATCATGTGGCGAGCGAACTCTTAAGAGGAGTGATGCTCCATGACCTTCTGCGGGGACGCACCACCGACGCTTCGGGCGAAGTGGTGCCTTTCGCTGCAGAACTCTACCGTCAGTACAGTACTGACCGACTTCGGTTTGCGATTTTCATAATCCGCAATCTTCTCTCAGGTGTGATGGCACTGCATGATGCCGGCTATATCCATAGAGATATCGATCCAAGCAACGTGATGATCACCGCCGAAGGGAAGGTGAAACTTATTGATTTCGGTATTTGCAAAAAGATTGACGATGCAGCTGCCACCGACCGGCATCTTACAACTGCCGGCCAGTTCATGGGCAAGGCCGCCTATGCCGCCCCTGAGCTTGTGGTGGGAGATGTGGTCCATCAGGACCCCACTACCGATCTCTATGCTATCGGCATAATGCTCTATGAACTGATAGCCGGGCAAGTACCATTTGACGGCGCTACCCATGAGGTGCTTTCGCGTCAACTCAAGGAGGATGTTCCGGTCAGGAATCTGGAGCCTAAACATGTCCGTGCGGTAGTGAAAAAAGCTACGGCCAAGAAACAGGAAAACCGCTACGGCTCCGCGGCCGAGTTTAGGGTGGCGGTAGACCAGTTGGCTAAATCCACCTCAGGCGCGGCAAAGACAAGCGAGGGGAAAATCATGGTCAAGGCCGATAAACCCTCCCCCCGCCCTTATATCATCTGGGGTATTGCCGCTGCGGTAGTTGTGGCGTTGGTCGGCTTAGGCATCCTGCTTTTCTCGGGAGGTGACGAAAGCGACTCCGCCCGTATGGCCGAAAATGCTGACGTCAATCTTGAGGAAAGAAAAAAGGAATTGGCTAATGAGATAATCGATGACACAGCAATAAAGACTGTCACTGACTCCCTGACCGGGATGGAAATCCCCACCGCAGGCTATCTGATCTCTCAGGCAAAGGCAAAATTGGTCGCCCCGGAGACAGCCCCCGAGGGGGTGGAGTTACTGAAGAGGGTTTCAGATAAAAAGATGAAATCCTCGGCAGAGGCTATGGCTCTGCTGGGAGCTCTTCATGCGCGGAGTCAGACGCTCGATGAGCAGATGATCGCCTCTACCGATTCGCTCTTCAGCCAAAACTTTTCGGCTTCCCATCAGCTCAATGAGCAGGCTATAAGTCTCGATCCGTCCAATTACCGGGCTCTCTACGAGCTGGCACTTGACTATCTGGCAGGAGATACACGTGGAGTGGTCGACCGCGACCTCAAAAAATCCGCTGAATATCTTGTGAAGGCCAAAGCATCGGCTCAGAGTGCCGGTGACGAGAATTTCCTCACTCTAATTCAAAAACCTCTGGCTCTGCTGGAGTCGGAAGGTGTGATGGACGCTGTAGCAGAATAATCGCATGGGGATGCAGATGGGAAATATCAGGGTTCAGGGGCGCGAGGTATTCCTGCGCGTTGGCAGAGAGTGGTATCACTACGACTCTTCTCAGCCACCGCTTGGCGAGGGAGCGATGGGGCGCGTGTATCTTGGCCGCCACTATCGCAATAGCCACGATCTGGTTGCCATCAAGCAGGTTAATCCGGCGTATTCGCGTATCCATGCTATTCGCGAACGCGCCCGTCTGGAGGCCTCTCTGGCATTCCGTCACCGCAATCTTATAGAGATGATAGGGTGTTGTGAGGATGGCGATATCAATGGCCCCATGTTCATCATAAGCCGTCTGGTACAGGGTGTGACAATTGACCGATATATTGCTCAGACTTTTTCCGGTCGACCCGATAAAGTAAAGAGGATAGTCAAATGTATGTTTCCGGTTCTGGATGCGCTTGACTATATTCACTCCAAAGGGATCATACATCTTGACATAAAGCCGAGTAATATCATGGTAGAAAATGGCTCCAATATCAGGCTTATGGATCTGGGAATCGCTTATACGCATGCTCAACCCGGAATAAGTGGCACCGGCCTCCTGGGAACCCCCGGATATGCCGCTCCCGAGCAATATATCAGGGAAGGCCAGTCTGCTCCATCGTTTGATGCCCGTACGGATATATATCAGCTCGGCGCCACCCTTTATAACCTGTTGAGCGGGATGAAACCCTATGAGGCCGACGATGAAAAGCTCCAGTCGATTCCGGGGGTTGGAAAAAGGCTTATGAAGGTTATAGCCCGCTCTCTTGAAAAGGAACAGTCCCTGAGGTACGACACTGCGCGGCAGTTTGCTAGCGAACTGCGCGAGGCCATCGAACATAAACCATCTTTATGGGAACGGATATTTAAATAAAATTGAAAGAGACACCACAAATGAAACCTATAGATACCAAAACACCATTCGCTGCTATCGCAGAATCGCGCATAGGGGGGAGGTCGGAAAACCAAGACACCTGTGCGTGGCAAGATACCGGACATGGCCTTCTGATTCTGGTCTGCGACGGTATGGGTGGAGGCCCTTCGGGGAAGCTTGCCTCGCAGATGGCTGCTGATGTCATTGTCAATTTCATCCTTGATGGTAAACCTGAAAGCGATCGCTGCAAACTCCTTACAGATGCTATTCACAACGCCAACATAGCGCTTCTGGCGGCTCAGGAAAATGACCCTCGCCTCAGAGGGATGGGAACCACCATCACCGCTCTCCTTATCAATAAGGAGTCCGCGGTCATTGCACATGTAGGTGACTCAAGGATATATCAGTTGCGCGGGACTTCGAAAGTTTACCGCACATTTGACCATTCCCATGTCTTTGAGCTTGTCAGAGCCAAAGCCCTTACTGAAGAGGAGGCGCGCCTCTCCGGCGAGAGCAACATCATAACCCGTGCGCTCGGCCCTATGGAGAAAGTAGAGCCTGATGTAGTTGAACTCCCTTACGAGAAAGGAGACCGATTCATGCTTTGCTCTGATGGTATCTGGGGAGCTATGCCTGAAAAAGAACTTTTGAAGATAGCCGGAGGGACCAAGTCGCTTGCCGGGGCTGTGGAAAGTCTGGCGATAAAGGTCGACGAGATAGGCCGAATGAACGGGGGCTCCCACGACAATCTTACCGTTGCAATCTTAGAGACACCTTTTAATTCAAAACTCAAACCTATGATGAGTACCAGGACAAAATATACGATCTACATTTTGGCTGCAATCTGCTGTGTAAGCCTACTGGCCAATTTCATTCAGTATAAGAGTAATTCCCATGGCGAGACTAATCTCGTTTCAGGCTCGGAAAATACCGGCGTTGCTCCTGACTCTGCTGTCACGAAAGCAGAGTTGGAGAAAATGCTTTCGGAAGAGCGCGATAAGTATCGCGGTCAGATCCGGGAGCAAGATAAATATTATAGCGAAAAGATCGACGAACTCTACAAGATCATAGCTGAGAAAAAAGCCGACAATGCCGAGGCTCAACCCCGCAACAACACAACGGCCACAGGTATTACAGAAGAAGTCCAGATCATTCAGGAGATAAATTCTCTCATCAGTCAGGTGGAGAAGATAGGAGAAATGCGTAAAAGAGGAGACGAACTCGACAATGCGGTGGCCTCAGCCTCCAAGGGGATGGATCTCCTTGTTGACAAGGTTAAAAAAATGAATATACGGGATAAAGAGTTTGAAAAATGTGTCAATAGCAAGTGGATAACAGCCGGCAGAATCAAGGAGGTTGATAACTCCACTCGTGGCGGCCACATTAAGGCTATAGTGAAAGCTCTTGAATCTCTCAAAACTCAAATCCAGTCACAATCCAAAAAATCATGAAGAAGATCTTTACCATAGGGCGCGGTGATGGTGCGGATATCATCGTAGATGACCAGCTCGTCAGCCGCAGGCATGCCACAATCCGATTGCTCCCCTTTGGGAAAATGGAAATCCGCGACCTCAGCAAGAACGGAACCTATGTCAACGGTATTCGTCTTGCCGTCAATAAACCCTACCCGATAACACGCAAGGATATTGTTTCGTTTGCACGTGTGAATCAGCTTGACTGGAAAGATATTCCTGACCCCATGAAGCCTTATAAAATCGGGGCTTTGGCGCTCCTGATTGTCATTGTGCTGCTTATAGGATATGGCATCTTCAGCCGGCTCTCCGACTCCCGGAGCGGCAATAATGACGAAATCGAGCAGTTTGACCAACCCAACGAACCTGAGAAAAAGGAGAATGGAAAGAATGCTGACCGGGATGGCGACAATGGGAAGGATGAAAAGAATGTAGACGGCAAGTTTTCTGATAAGGATAAGCCTGAGGGTAGCATATTCCCCAAGGCGAAGAAAAAAGCCGGGAATACTGAAGCTAATCCCCCAAAATCTGACAACAGGAATAAACAGAAGTCAGATGCCGACAAATCCAAGACCGACGAAGGTGCTCAGAAAGATCAGCCCACCCACTGGCTTTAAGAGAGAGATTCCGGTTATCAGTTAGACGCGAGACATATTATCGAAAAAATTCTAAAAAAGTTACTTAACACAATATACTTCTTGTTAAAATCATGAAACTTCTGAAGATTGGCTCTTCTCCGAGCTGCAACATCGTGATTAACAGCCCTTACGTGAGCGCTGTACATGCTGAGATGACCCTTTTGGACAACGGTGAGATTTTCATCGAGGATAAGAATAGCACAAACGGTACATTCGTGGGGGGTCAGCGCCTCACACCCAATGTCGAGACTCCTGTCAGGCGCGGCGATCTCATTCAATTCGGAAATGTCCAGCTGCAGTGGCATCAGGTGCCTGTGCTCGACAACCCCTCGAAATATAAGACTATTCTCAACATCGGCACGAGCCATCGCTGTGACCTTAACATCGATAGCCAGTTTGCAAGCCGGTATCACGCCACTCTGTTTGTCGACAAGAAGGGTAAATGCTATCTCCAGGACAACAATTCCAAAAACGGGACTGAGGTCAACGGCAATAAGATTGCAAAGGGAAAGCGGGTTGAGGTGAAGCATGGCGACCAGATTGTGGTGGCCGATGTCGATGTCACGGATCAACTCAAGCCCCACATTCCTAATCCATTCGGTTGGATAAAGAAAGCGGTGCTTGGCATTGCTGCGGCTGCCATCATCGCCGGAGTAGCCTTAGGGGTCTATAAACTCTTCCCCACCTCCGGTTCCAACTTCAACATCAACGAGGCTCAGAACTCGGTTGTGATGGTATATGGTGTCTACTCCATCTATATAGAATTTGACAACAATCCTATTGAAGATGAGATCTGGAGGCAATATATAAATGACACTCCGGGACGAGTCAAAATGTCGTGGGAAGATGAAGCCGGTAATTCGAAGGATTTTGAAAGCTATACAGCGACTGCATTTTTCCTTGACCGCGAAGGGCGCCTGGCAACCAACCGACATGTAGCCGTGCCTTGGGAATATGTATCGGATACCCAGCAGAAACAATGGAAAAATGATGGAGCCGAATTCCTCAGCAAGCAGCTCCCCTTGGCCGAAGTTGGCTCTGATCAGGATCTGGAAGCTTACAATGGGTATGCCATGGCCGGAAAATCTGTCCTTTGGCCTGCTCTCTATCATCAGACTCTCGCTCAAAACAAGGGCGCCACATATCTTAACTCTCTGATCCGCCAGATCAGAGGCGCGAAATTCAAGGTTGTGGGCGAGTTGGAATATTTCGGTATTGCCTATCCCGGGCGTATGTATGCCAATCTTGATGAATTCTCACGTTGCACTCTCCTGGACTATTCTGAAACAAGAGATATCGACCTCGCATTGATTCAGCTTAATGATCCTCACACCCCGGAAAGCATCTCATGGATTTTTGATCCGGATATGATGTCGACCGATAAGATCGAACCCCAGAAGGAGAAACTCGCCTGGGTGGGTTATCCGAATGGTACTGCATGGGCTCTGGATCCTCAGATTCAGAAGCTCCGTCCTCAGGTGCGTGAGACGATGTGCAGCTCTATGCCGAGTAAATATTTCTTCGATATTCAGGGCGAAATTGTCCCCGGCGCCAGCGGATCACCGGTATTCAACAGTAAGACCGGTCAGCTCGTTGGTGTGGCCTACGCAAGTCTTGTCGGAGGGTCAACTTTCGGGCGTGCAGTCCACGCCAAATATCTCAAGGAAATGTATGATAAGGAAACCAAGTAAAATCTATTGATGAAAAAAAGGACAAATCTTATATTTCTCTCACTGATCTTTAGCCTCGTATCATTTCAGGCGGTTGCGGAAACAGCCCGATGGGTCATAAAACCGGTTTATCAATCCGTCACCAAACTTTCAGATAATCTCTATAAGGTCAAACAGAAAAATGGTGTGACGAGTGTGGTAGACGGTGATGGCCGTACGGTTGTCATGGCAGCTGACTCGGTGACTCCGTTTGTCGGGGAGCAAGCGCTCGTTTTAGTCAGGAATAAGAATGGTCTGAGGCTCGACCGCATCCTTAAGCTTGATAAATCAACCGTCACTCTCAATGATGAAATGTATGTAGACCGGTTTCTCTTTTTTTCGGAGGGGCTGATGCCTGTGACCAACAAAAGCGGTAAAGCCGGATATATCGACACCAATGGAAATCTTATCATACCCTTTAAGTACTCAAATCCGCGTCCGTTTTCAAACGGGATGGCCGCTGTGTCAAAGGGGAAGAATATGATTTTCAAGATGATGTCAGCGGTGGGCATGTCTGATCTTATAGGGAAGGATAAGGTCTACTACATCAATACCCTGGGAGGGGAGCTAAAACTCCCCAAGGATATCGGCGATATCTATTTCGGTTCTACATTTAAAAATGGAGAGGCTCTCGTCATCAATAAGGATCGACAGTTTTGTTTTATAAATCCGCAGGGTCAACTCCTAAGGATCGAGCCTTCGGTGGCGTTATACTTTGACGATATGATGGCTCTGTCAGATGGCGACGAACCGGCTGAAAGTGTAGTGACACAGCGCCCCTCCGGACCTGATGTGTTTGCCGAGGGTCAGATGCTCGGCTACCGTCTGGGGTCGAAGATCATTCTTACACCGCAATTTTCCAGTGCGGAGCCATTCTATGGCAATCATGCCGTGGCAACCCGACTTGGAGCCACCGGCGTCCTTGAGCTTATCAAGGGGGATATTGCAGTGACTGTTAAGGATGGCACTATCCCGGCTTCATCGGCTGATATGGTGTCTAAAGAGTTGATTGTAGAGATGCCTAAGGAGTATAAGGGGGTGCCGGTCGAGGTAGAGGTAGCCGACGAGAAGGGTGTCCTGCTCTCCAATATCACTGATGCCGACAATGGCACCGGAAAACACACAATCTCCCTGATGCTCCCCAAAAAAGATTATCAGATCAGAATTATCGCGGATAATCTTGAAGTTTGGACAGCGAATAGCAAGGCTCTTAATCAACGGTCGCAGGAAGCTTCCGAGGGGGATGTGAAATTCATCTTCTCAACCACAAAAGTTAAAGCCAATGCTAAAGATGCCGGAGCGGTGGCCATAACAATTGTCAATGATTCTGATAAGCCTTTCACGGGCACGGTAAAAATGTCGGGCGCTTCTCCTTCGGTAAAGAAAGTCACGGTTCCGGCCGGAGGGAGGAAACAAGTATCGGCTTATTTCTCAAAAATTACCAAAAAAGAGACGCGTGTAGTGACTATTTCAGTAGGAGGTCACTCAGCAAGCAGAAGAATTTCGTTGGAGCCTTTCTTTAATCTTTAGCCAACGGCTCCGGTATGTTCCTGAAATTGCTTAATAAAATGAAAAAATTAAAATTTCTATTTTTCTCAACTATACTTATCTCTGTAGGTCTAAGTGCTCAGGTGACGGAAATCATCACAATGCGTGATGGCAACCGATATTCCGGAAGCATACTTCAGCAGAACTCAAATGGTGAAATTACCTTCATGGCCGACACCTCAGAGGTGTATCTGCCTATGAGCGACGTAGAGAGAATTCAACGCTACACTTCCGCGAAGAGAGGCTCCGGAGAGTTTGCCGATATATATCTTTCCTGCAGTGTGGAAGCCGACACCGCTATGGATGTGGAGGAGAATCTGAGCATTTATCCCGTAGCTGTCGATAACTCTTTGATTGCGTTGGCTGATTCGATCTCACAAGATTTGCCATCGGCTTCAGTGGAGGTGGTTGACCTTTCCGCCCCTGTAGTCGTTGAATATGCAGTCGAGCAGGACGATGTCATCCGGGGAGTAGAATTGCTCGAGGAGGGCTCAATTATTAAATACCGCAGTACAGAACCTGTGGTGAAGACCTTCAAGATGAAGGATGTTTCCTCTATCGCTCGCCCTGCACGCGACAAGCATCTGCAGAACGGGCTGCTTGACGAGATCACAACTAAAAACGGCCGGATTTTTAAAGGCACGATTGTCAACACTGAGCCGGGAAAGAGTGTCAGGATCGAATCTGACGGCCGAATTTACACCCTCCTCATCAGCGATATTGTGGTGCAGCGAAGGATACCGGTCGACCCTGAGGAAACAATTTTTGTCCAGTCACCGTTGATTGAGAATATCTATCTCACCGGTGATAAGGGCACAATCTATGATGTGGTGCTTATTGAGCAAAATTTCGGGAAAGGTACCTTCGACGTGATTGATAGAAAGAATGTCATCAATCGCGGGAGATTGACTGACATAAGCAGTATCAGGAAGGAGGTGAACAGAGACTATAAACCACGTAAGGAAATATACCTCAACCCTGATTCGCTCTATGTCAATTATCAGAATGTGGTCTCCGCACGTTTTGACGGCTCGAAAAAGGAAATAGAGTTGAAAAATCTTGACGGTAGCAATCTCAAAGGTTTTCCACGTGTGAATGGCGCCATCTCGGTGATATCACCTGATAGCAACTCATTCCGCCGGATGTATCTCATGTCGCTGGGTAGTAAACTGCAAGGCACACAGAAAATTAAGAAATCAGATCTCTTGACAAAAAGTATTCCGGTATTGTCGCAGACGGTAAACGCAAAGACAAAGATGCTCGTGCGTGAATTCCCTGTCAATCCCGGCTATTATGGGCTTATCGACACTGACAATTCCCGGATATATATATTCAGGATTTTTGACGTGAAATGATGGCGGCGACCGGTGGCCCCGGTTAATATCAGATAATGTAGGGGTGTTGCGCGACGATGCTCCTGCATTATTGCTGTCAATCAACGGATTCTCAGCTGCGGTTGCTGTCCGGAATTCGTGTAATAACGGGAGTGACGGCAAGAGGGGCAAGCAGGCCTGCAGCGGGATATTCGTGGGGGAATTAAGACTTAATGGAGGTTTTTTTCGTGTAGATTTTAAATCGAGGTTCAGAAATCGGGCAGGTTTTTCGGGGGTGGGGCTTTGATTTAAAGGGAATTTGTAGTAACTTTGTGCGTTGATTCGGCAGGTGCATTGGCTTCTGTCGCGTCCGTATCTCCCAATGTGTTTGGCATTCAGCGGTTTGCCTCGCGGTCGGGAGGTGGGATAAAATGTTACATTCGAAAATAATAAATCATCTACACAGACATATTAAATGGCAACTTTAGAAAAAATCCGCAGTAAATCTGCGCTTTTGCTCATCATTATCGGTGTCGCCCTTCTTGCTTTCATCGTGGGCGACTTCCTCACTTCAGGGCGCTCTTTCTTCGGCACCGGCACCACGATCGCTAAGGTGGACGGCGAGAAGATCGATGTCCAGGAATTCCAGCGTCGGGTCCATGAGGCTTCGCAGACTGTGCAGAATCAGGGTCAGCGCGTAGATCAGGCTGTGCTTCAGCAGCAGGTGCTCAACCAGATGATCGCCGAGAAGCTTTTCGAGAAGGAAGTGAAGGCTCTGGGTCTTACGGTTACTGACCAGGAGCTCACCGAGATGATGGTAGGTAAGAATTCTCAGTATGTGGACCGCATGGTGCAGCAGCAGCTCGGTGTTCCCGACGCCCGCACAGCCCATGATATGGCCTACAATCCTACCAAATATGGCCTCGAGGCTCAGCAGGCTCAGCAGCTTCAGGCTTACTGGACAAATCTTGAGAAGCAACTGGAGACTATGTTGCTCCAGCAGAAGTTCCAGACTCTATTTGCCGGGACTCTCGTGGCTAACGATCTTGATGCGAAGGCTCTCTACGATGAGAATGCTTCGACTGCCCATGTGATCTACGCCAAGCAGGATCTCTCCTCGCTCAAGGATGAGGATTTTGAGCCTACAGACGGTGAGATCAACACTCTCTATAATAAGCAGAAGAAGCGTTACACCCAGACCGAGCCCACCCGCCTGGTCAACTATATCGCCGTGCAGATCACTCCCTCTGAGGCAGACCTTCTCGAGGGTCAGAAGAAAGTAGAGGAGGCTCTTGCAGCCCTCAATTCAAATCCTGATGTCCAGGGGCTCAGCGATATGCCTGAGTTTGTGGTTGACCGCCGCAAGGTGTCGCAGGCTGATGTAGACAAGCAGCAGCGCCTCAAGAGCGCTCTCGACTCACTCTCCACAGGCCGCGCAGCTCTCGTCAGCAAGGTTGGCAGCGATTATCAGCTTGCCAAGCTCATCTCTAAGGATGTGGAGACTCCCTCGGTGACTATGGATTTCGTGGCCGTGCAGGGCACGAAGGCTCAGGTTGATTCTCTTGTAGCTGTCCTCAACTCAGGGGTAGCTCTCGATTCGCTCAACTCTCCGCTCGTGGCTCAGCAGCAGACCGACATGGAGATTTCGCTCCTCGATCCGCAGTATGCTACCGTAAGCGAGATTATTGCTGACCGTGCCACCGGCGTTTACTTCACTCCTGACACTATCGCTCAGGGTGGCCGCATTTTCCGTGTCAAGGAGCGTGCAACCCCCGTCACTGTCTACGATGTGGCTTCCGTGTCGTTTACCGTAGAGCCTTCCAATACTACTGTCAACAACCTCCGCACCTCCCTCACCGATTATATTGATGAGAATAAGACCGCCAAGGCGTTTGTAGACAATGCCCAGGCTGCAGGGTTCACTACATTCCCCGCCATCGTCACCGCTTCTACCCCGATTATTGGCAATCTCAACGACACCCACAACGCTGTGGCGTGGGTGATGGATGCCAAGAAGGGTCAGGTGTCAGGTGTGTTCGGCGATGAGCAGAGCGGACGTTTCCTCGCTGTGGCTGTCGACGACATCTACAGTGGCGACTATATCCCCGCTACTGATCCTCAGGTCAACGCTGCACTCAAGGCTCAGATCCGCAACGATAAGAAGGCTGCCAAGCTGATTGCCGACTATCAGGGCAAGGCTAAGGATGTGGCCGGATATGCCAAGCTCATGAAGACTTCGGTCGACACCACTACCGTCAACTTCGGTCAATACTATGTTTCCGGTCTCGGAATGGCTGAGAGCGCTGTGCAGGGCAAGGTGGCCAACGCTAAGAAGGGTGCTCTCATCGGCCCCATGCAGTCTAACAACGCAGTCGTAGTGCTCCAGGTGACCGATATCGACACCGAGGGCCGTCCCTTCAACGCTGAGGAAAGCGCCATCCGCTACAACCAGCAGCGCGGTGCTCAGCATATGCTCAACGGTCTTGACCGTATCCTCCTCGGCAAGAAGAAAGTGAAAAACAATATCAACGTTTTCTATAAGTAATCTCCCCGTGGGTTTCCACTCGATGGCCGAGTGCTGACCCTGCGGCAATAATAAAACCCGGTAAGTCCACCTCCCTGCGGAGGTGGTCACACCGGAGACAGAACAGCAAGGGTCGCCGACCAAACCGGTCAGCGACCCTTGCTGTTTCATCTTGTGCCGCTCGTGTTTCTTCTTTAGTCACTCGCGTTTTTTATTGTGCCGCTTTTGTTTCTTCTTTAGCCGATGGGAGGAGCGCGGGAGGGTGGAGGATGGAATTTTCCTGAAATTCTGCCAAGTTCCCCCTCCGTTGTAAATGCCGATCAATTTCCACTCCGGGCCTGTGGCGTGAGGGTGGGTCTTCTAACCGGACGGTGATTTTTAGCCGAGTGTGAGGTTGAGGTCGTCGATAAAGTTGCGGAGCTCAGGGATGGACTCTACCATGTGGTCGAGGACTTCGCGCTCGCTCCATGTGTGGGGTGAGGACTCACCTTGGTTTATCTCGGTAGTGAGGGTGAAATTGTCGTTTTGGATAGCATCGCGCACAAATTTCAACAGTTGCGGAGATGCTTGCTCCACCACGCTGCGTTGCATCTCATTCTCCACCATTATGGAATAGGTGTCCCCCTCTGTTTGAGTGGGGAAGGAGGCACGCATGGTGTTGATGAGGATATGCTGCGTAGGGTTGGCATTGATGAAATCCTGCCATACCTTGCGCAGGGTCTCCACGGTGAAGGGTTCGCCTCGGTGCGACTCTTGCGAGGCGGGTTGGGAGGTTGCCGCAACATCTTTGGTGCCGGCGTTGCTGATGGAAAAAGTGGATTTTCCCTTGATTGATATGCGTGTTGCGGGCGCTTGCGGGCGCTTCTGTTGGACGCTGTAGGGTGTTGAGGCAGGAGGCTCAGCCGCTACATTTTGAGGGGCTGCAGAGGGCGCTGATGAGCCTGCAGGGGGCGCCGGTGAGGTTGGAGCGGCTGCCGGAGGGGCTGACGGAGCAGTTGCTGCTGCGGATCCGGGGCGGGTTGTAGCGGCTGCACCGGCAGTTGCGGGACGCGGGGGTGCTGAAGGGGCTGCGGGGGTGTTGATGGCTGCGGCGTTAATTTTTTGTAATCGCCCCTCTCCATCGCCGCTGTTATCGGGGGAGGGGCTTAGCAATTGGCATATTTTGGCCAATGTCAGTTCGATGAGGAACTGTTTGTTGGAGGCAGTCCGATAGTTGAAATCGGCATCGTTGCAGAGATTCATCGCTTTCAGGATGAATTCCGGAGGCGATTTCCGGGCCCTTTCGGCGAGCGAAGCACGGCTATCGTCGTCGGTCTCGAGCAGTGATATCGTCGAAGGGTCAATTGCCACCATGAGGTCGCGCAGATAGTCGCCCAGGCCGTTGATGAAGAAATGGGAATCGAAGCCGTGGTCGCGTATCTCCTTGTATATCAACCATGTGTCGAGCACTCTCCCTTCGAGGAAGCAGTCAAGCAGGCGATTATAATAGTTGGAGTCGAGCACATTGAGGTTTTCGATAGCGCTCTTGTAGGTGATCTTCCCGCGCGAGGAAGCCGCCACCTGGTCGAAAATCGAGAGAGCATCGCGCATTGCGCCGTCGGCCTTACGGGCTATCACATTGAGAGCAGCCGGCTCGGCCTCAATCCCCTCTTCGGAGGCCACGTAGGCGAGATGGTCCATGATGTCGGCCACCGTAATGCGTTTAAAATCAAATATCTGGCAGCGCGAGAGGATTGTGGGGATAATCTTGTGTTTCTCGGTGGTGGCGAGGATGAAGATCACGTAGGAGGGCGGCTCCTCGAGAGTCTTGAGGAAAGCATTGAAGGCCTGGGAGGAAAGCATGTGGACCTCATCGATGATAAACACCCTGTAGCGGCCGTTGGTGGGGCGCATCTGCACCTGCTCGGTAAGCTGGCGGATATCCTCCACACCATTGTTTGAGGCGGCGTCGAGCTCGATAATATTGAGCGATACCCCCTGATTGAAGTCACGGCAGGAGTCACATTCGTTGCATGCCTCTCCATCTGCGGTAGGATTGGTGCAGTTGATGGTTTTGGCGAAGATGCGGGCGCAGGAGGTCTTCCCTACGCCTCGCGAGCCGCAGAAGAGATAGCTGTTGGCAAGTCGGTTCGTGGCCACGGCATTTTTCAGCGTAGCGGTCAGGGCTTTCTGTCCTACCACGCTGTCGAAGGTCGCGGGGCGGTATTTTCTTGCCGATACGATATAATTTTCCAAATCAGAGTATAGGGAATAGAGGTTAGCGAATCAATGGGGAGAGAGAAGCCGGGCGCGGCGGCATCAGCGGGCGGTGATGCGCACGGGAGTGCGATGCTCGGCAGTCACGAGGAAGTAAATGCCGTAGGGGAGCGAAATCTCCTGACCATCAGATATTTCAGAGAAATACTGAACAGTGCGGCCCATGGTGTCGATGATGCGTGCGCAAGTCATCACACCGGTGCATCTCACTCTGATGATACCGGGATAGCACTCAGCGCTGAGCGGGCGGTCCTCATCTATGCCGGCGATACCGGAATTGCCAACGAAAATGATGTTTGACTGGGGGGAGAGATAGCCCAGGCGCGAGCTCTGCACATAATAGTATTCAGGGATGGAGGCATCGAAATCATCGATCACGAAGAAACACTCCTCGGTCTGCATGGTCTCGGTCGTCTGCTCGCCACCAATAGTGCGCACGCGGGTGACGACGTAGAAGTCAACCGGCTCCGGGGCCTCTGACCATGTGGCCTTGTAGGAGCTTGAGGTGACGTCGGAGGCCGCGTAGGCTTCGAGTGCGGAGAGCGTGGGCACCGGATAGACGCATCCGCGCAGATAGACAGCGACGTTGCTGCTCGTGCCATCGAGGCCTCCTCCTGAGATGAGGATGCGGGCGGTGTGTTCAATCCCTTCATCAGTCAGGGATGCGGGGGCGGTAGGGGTGTAGTCCACCTTTACATAGTGGCCGCTCTCCTTGTTGGCTTCAGTGGCAGAGATGCTCTTTTCCTCCAGAGAGAACATGGATCGGAAATCGGTGTCAGAGGGATATTTACCCACTATAAGATCGATATTTCCGGTGAGGTTTTCGCCTTTGACAAGGAGGTAGGAGGAAACGGTATTACCAAGCGCCACGTCGCCGAAGTCGAGATACATATCGGCCGTAGGGGCAAGCAGCACGGGGTCGCCCGAGGGGCGGTCAGGCTGTGAGCCGGGAGAGAAGCTCTCACCCACTTTCGAGCCCCAGATATACTCTGCGAGGTCTTCGAAGTCGATGAAGGGGTTGCGATTGTTTTGATAGCTGTAGACCACCTCATTGCGCTCTATCTCCTTTTGGCTCACCTTGTCCTGGCGGTGCCATTTGAGCAGCAGGTTGATTGCCCAGGGGGTGAGGGTGGGGTAGTCGTTCTGCTGGAGCATCCACATGTATGATGAATTCCAGTGGAGATTCTGATAGCAGGTGACCATATAGAAATAGGTACGGGCAAAGTCGCCTTTATACTCATCGTCAGGTTCAAACACAAACTTAGCGCCTGCACCTTGCCCTGAGACGGGATATCCTATACGGCTGACATTGTTGTCAAACGAGCCCTTTACATTCTGAATCCCTGAGACACTCGTCTCGCCCAATGGCCAGTTGCTTTTGGCTTGGTTTGCAGGGCCGTCGGCGGGATAGAGGTGGTTGAGGTCAGTGTAGGCGGGGGTGTATTCCACACTGCCATTCTCCTTCCACCAACTTTTTGGGAAAGAGTGCTCGCGGTTGAGCCCCGAGAAGCTGGGGATGTAGCGGACCTCGTCGGAGTACATGTCCCACCACACCGCTTTCCCTCCCTGGAGGGTAGGGTAGACATCGGTATACTGAAAATACTGAGGGAGAGCGCTGTAGCTCGAGACTTCCTGATGTGGGTAGATGACCTTGTGGACGGCATCCTTGAGCTCGGCGCCTGTTTTACCTTCGAGGGTAGAGTAGTAGCCGGAGGGTATAGCGGCGTAGGTGCCGAGAGTGGCTGCGGAGAGCATGAGCGAGCCGGCTATGAGGCGGAGTGTGGTATTCATGGTGGTGAATTTAGGGGATAGGGATTTTGGAATTGAGGGATAGGAAGAAAGGGGAGAGTGGAGGTTAATGTTTCAGTTCTACCTTCTTGGAGGGTGGGAGAGAAGCATTTCGCTCAGCCACGGCATCGATTACCTCATGGGCAAGGTGAGCAAAAGCGTGGCCGGTTATGGAATCGGTGAGTGCTATAGGTTCGCCATTGTCGCCCCCATCTGCTATCGAAGCCACAAGCGGAATCTGAGCCAGCAGGCGCACTCCGAGTTTTTCGGCCAATCTTACGCCCCCCTCTTTGCCAAATATATAGTAGCGCTCGTCGGGGTGTTCGGCCGGAGTGAAGAAGGCCATGTTTTCAACAATGCCGAGGATCGGGACATTTACACTCTCCTCGCGGAACATCGCTATACCCTTGCGGGCATCAGCGAGAGCCACCTCCTGGGGGGTGGTAACTATCACCACACCGGTGATACCGAGGGTCTGCACGAGGGTGAGATGGATGTCGCTGGTGCCGGGGGGCATATCGATCACGAAGTAGTCCAGTTCGCCCCAGTCGGCATCAGATATAAGCTGCTTGATGGCATTAGAGGCCATGGAGCCGCGCCAGAGCACCGGTTTCTCCTTGTCGACCACAAACCCAATGGAGAGGAGCTTCACTCCGTAGCGTTCATGAGGAAGGATGAGCTGGCGACCATCCACTTCATGCACGTAGATCTGCTCATCTTCCACTCCAAACATCTTGGGGACGGAGGGGCCGAAAATGTCGGCATCAAGAAGCCCAACCTTGTAGCCTTCGCGAGCCAGGGCCACGGCGAGATTTGAGGCTACGGTAGACTTCCCTACACCCCCCTTGCCGGAGGAGACCCCGATGATATTTTTCACCCCGGGGAGCAGCGGAGCGGGCTTTGGGGCGGCAGCCTGGCGGGAGGCAACATTGACAGTGACTTTGACATCGGGCGACACATAGGTGTGGATCGCCGTCTCGGCTGCCTTGGTCATGGATTTGATGAAGGGGTCGGTGGGTTTGTCGAACACGAGTGTGAAACTGACGCTGTCGCCATCGATGCGGATATCATCGGCCACCATGGCAGCCTCCACGATATTTTTTCCATTACCGGGATAGCGCACATTGGCGAGTGCCTCGAGTATGAGGGCCGGGTAGAGTTGCATAGGATATTTTGAAGTTTTTTTGAGTTTTTTCTTTAGTGTCAGAAGCCTTGGAGGGTGCCTCGGCCAAAGGAGCGGTAGGTGTCGGGCTCTATCTCCACCTCCGGTTCGCGAAGCTGCCGGTCGGCCGGGGGCAAGGTCCATGCCAGATATTTGCTGGGGATTCCCCTCGAGAGCCACTGCTGCTCGTAGTAGGTGCGGATCGGAGGCACGAGAGGTTCTATGTCAGAGCCGTAGAGGCGGTCTGTTGCATGGAGCGGGGTGATGCCGTTGGCCTCGAGCATCGCCATTGTGTAGCTGTAGAGGAAGGGGCTGTCAGTCTTGAGGTTGATAACGCCGTCAGGAGTCAGCACCCGGCGGTAGATGTCGAGAAAATGAGTGCCCGTAAGGCGCTTATTGACCTTTTTCATCTGCGGGTCAGGAAATGTGATCCAGATAGCGCTCACTTCTCCGGGGGCGAAGAAGCGTGGGAGCAGATGGATGGAGGTGCGCAGGAATGCTACATTTTTCAGCCCGAGGGCCTCAACCTCCTTTGCGCCTGTCCACATGCGGGCTCCCTTGATGTCGATCCCTATGAAATTGCACTCAGGGTAGAGGCGTCCCATCCCCACGGCATATTCCCCCTTGCCGCAACCCAGCTCAAGGACTATGGGGTTGGAGTTGCCGAACACCTCCTCCCCCCAGTGACCCCGGAGCGGGCAGGGCTCTCCGTCAGGGAGTGCCTGGAGGGGATATTGGTAGACACATGGGAGTGTCTCCATTTCGGCAAACTTTTTTAGCTTGTTTTTTCCCATTTTCGGATAAGTTTTTAGGAGTCTGTGGTTGAAGCTTATGTGGTGGAGTAGGGTAGTGGAGCGAATGGATAATGTGATTGAGGACTAATCTTTTACGAGCAGCTTGGCTGCTGAGGCAGAGCCGTCGGCAAAACGGACGCTGACTATATAGATTTTTCCCGCCGTCACCGGAGGCTCGGCACTGAAGGTGTCGGCACCCCGGGTGTCGGCGCCATAGACCATCCTCCCCTCGGTGTCGAAGATCGCTGCAGAGGCCATGGGGCGCGAAGCGGTGATCGATAGGAGTTGCGGACGCAGGGCTATGTTGAGGCCATCGGCAGCAGTGGCGTCGGCTTCAGGTGTGGAAAGCCCTGACTTATATACGGTGATACGGAAATCCTTCCACTGATCGGCGACGGCGAAGAGGGGATAGGCGGCCTCGTTGACATAGAGGTCAACGCTGCTGCAGTCCACTCCGAGCCACACGTCAGACCC
This sequence comes from uncultured Staphylococcus sp., assembly GCA_964619395.1. Taxonomy (GTDB): domain Bacteria; phylum Bacteroidota; class Bacteroidia; order Bacteroidales; family Muribaculaceae; genus Duncaniella. The sequence continues at coordinate 25,576 of CAZUEY010000010.1, forward strand.
CAGGGCCGGGAGATCTTTCAGCTCATCGGCTATCACGGATCCCAAGGCCGCCCACCCCTCGAAGGCTCCTGAGCCTATGGAGGTGAGGCCGGAGTGGAGTGTGAGTTTCTCGGCAGAATTTACGCCGGCAAAAGCGAGCGGCCCGATGGCGCTGACACGCTCATGAAGCACACCGCTGAGGTCGGTCAGTGACTGATCTCCCTTGAGAGCGAGGGTGGGGATGATGGTGATACCCTCCGGGAAGCTTATCGAAGAGAGAGCGGGGCAGTCGGAGAAAATCCCCTCGCCGATAGAACGGAGTGACTCCGGGAGGCGCACTTCGCGGAGATTGCTGCACCCGGCGAAGGCGTGTCCACCGATAGAGTGGAGCGCCGTGCAGCTACTGAGGTTGAGGGTCTCAGGGGCAGTAGCAGCAAAGGCTCCTTCGCCGATTGTGGTGAGGTGAGTTGGGTTGGCGAAGTTGATTTCAGAGAGGGAGCGGCAGCCGTTGAAGGCTTCGTCGTCGATTACGGTGAGGGGTCCCCCGAGAGTGACGGTTTTCAGTTTCGGGCAGTTGGCAAATGCCGCTTCAGGGATCGTGGGAGTATCGCATATCACCTCAGTCAGAGCCGTGCACCCTTTGAAAGCATGAGAGCCTAACGAACTGACGGAGGAGTGGATAGTGATTTTCTTGAGGTTGCGGCAGTCGGCAAAAGCCCCGCGACCTATTGAGGTGACTGAGGCGGGGATTTCGATGCTCTCTATTGCCGAGCTCAGAAGAGCCCCGTCGGCGATGGCGGTTATCCCCGCAGGCAGTTGTAGCTTTTTGGCGGTTAGTGCGGAGAGCGTGAAAGCGGGGAGCTCGTCGGCAGGGTAGGAGGAGTGGTTGGAGGCGAGCGCCGTGCCGGAGTAGGGGGTGATTTTAGTGTGAGAGAGGTCGAGGCTCTCAAGAGAGCGGCATGTGTGGGTTATGGCGTTAAGGTCGGCGGCATTGAGAGTCCCCTCGAGGGTGAGCGCAGTCTCCCCGGGAGACACCACCCCCCCTGCTGCGATATCTCCGGCAGCCACGCGCAGAGTGCGGCCTGCCCCTGTGAGGGTTGCCAAGGCGAGGAGAATCGCCAGCGATGCGGTGCGGAGTCGGACGATTGTCATAATCACTTGTCAGCCTTTTGTTTGGCCTGAAAGGCAAGAGCATAGAGCCTCATCTGCTTCACCATGGCGAGCAGACCGTTGGAACGTGTGGGGGAGAGGTGTTCCGAAAGACCTATGTCATCAATGAAATGTAGATTGGAGTTGAGGATGTCGGTAGGGGTTTGATTGTTAAGCACTTCGATAAGAAGTGAGATGATCCCCTTCACGATGATGGCATCAGAGTCGGCAGTGAAATTCACCTTCCCCTCTGGGGATAGCTCGGCGTTGAGCCACACACGGCTCTGACACCCCTCGATGAGGTGGTCAGGAGTCTTATATTTCTCGTCAATTTCCGGGAGGCTGTTGCCCAGGTCGATGATCATGGCGTAGCGGTCCATCCAGTCGTCGACTTCCGAAAACTCCGCCACTATATCGTTTTGGATTTGATCTATAGTCATAATATAATTCGTTAAAGGTTAGAAGATTGTCCCTGTTGCCGAGTCCGGACGGGAGAGGGTGTCTGCCGGCAGAGGGCGCATAATACGCAAAGTTACAAAAAATCCACCGTTTTTGAATGCAAAAAGGGTGGATTTTAAAAATTTCAGATTGGAAGTTCCTGGGGGGGACACCGAAGGAGAAATACGGAAGTCAACCGGGAGCCTACGGGGAGCATCCTATCTGTTGAGGCGCTTGGTGGCGATGCCGTCGCGGAGTTCGATATATAACCCCTTGGGTGGCGCGGGCAGGCGGTGGCCGAACAGGTCGAATATCATTGCGGGTGCAGAGCTATCGGCTTCTGCCACAGGGAGCGAGGAGTGGCCCATAAGCTCATATTCAAGGCTTGCCATTATGAAGGAGCCTATCCCTTTTCCCTCGTTGGACACGATGCTCACGTCGCTACCGTCGAGGTAGTAGTCGGCCGTGCCGTTGCGTTCGGGTTGGTAGAAGGGGCCGAGTCCTGCCGAGCGGCAGATTTTGTGGATGTTGACCGTGGCATTATCCTCAGTTATGAATGTGTCGAGCAGACCCTCGTAGGCTTTGATGGCAGCCGGCCCGTAGACGGCATTGTCGAGCAGACCGAGCCTGATTCCTTTGAGCAGGGCGTAGGTGAACATGCTTGAGGCTGAGGCCTCGAGGTAGTTGCGATGGCCGCGGGAGCTGACGAAGGAGTCGTCGTATTGCAGAAGCTGATACCATACGCCGCTCGCCGGATCCTGCCGGAGGAGTATCCCCTCGGAGACCTGGCTGAAGATCTCTACCAGGGAGGGATAGTCAGGGTGGGCTTTGGGCATGACGGCGAGGATGTCGGCCAAGGCGGCGGCATACCACCCCATGCCGCGGCCCCAGAACTCCTTGCTGCACCCCTTGTGGGGAGCTGTCCGGTTGGCCCAGAAGGAGTTCATATCTGAGGGGTTGGCGCTCCAGCCATGATAGTTGAGCTTCTTTTCGGCATCGTAGGTGTGGGAGTGGATTGTGGTGAACTGCAGAGCGATGTCAGCCCATCCGGAGTAGTCGTCGGGGGCGAAGACCGAGAGATATTCCCCATAGAAGGCAGCCCCCATATAGAGCCCGTCGAGCCACATCTGGTAGGGGTAGGAATCTTTGTGGATGAAGCCATCCTTACCCTCTCTGAGGGTGATCCGGGTGTAGTCGTAGCGGAGATATTCGTAGAGGTACCCGGCGGCGCGGCGATAGCGTTCGGCAGCCTCGGGGGAGGTGGCGGCTTCGTGGGTGTAGAGGCTCAGGAGCACCTTCCCGGAAGCGATATTGTCGAGGCTCCCCTTATGGAAGGAGTAGAAATTACCCTCGGAGTCGATGGCATTGTCGGCATACTCTTTGACCCAGCCGTAGGCCTCGGGGGTGAGAAAGTCGTCGGGATACTGGCTGCAGTACATCAGTATCCCCTTAGCCACCAGGCCGCTGACATAGTCCCACACCTTATCGGCGGACCATTCCTTGCCGTGTGATTCGATCATAGCCGCGGAATAGTCAGGGGTCTGCGCGGCTGCGGGGAGGTTAAGGAGGATTGCGGTAGCAATCGCTGCGAGTCGCAGAGGAGTTTGCGTTAGGAAATTTTTCATGGTGTCGAGCAAGTGTTCGACACAAAGGTAATGTTTTTGGTGTAATATTACAAGAAGCTTTCCCGCGCAGCGCGCAACACTTTGCAGGGCGATTCCGTTATACATACAGTATGATAACGTTGATAGCAGAATCCAAGAGCATGCTCGAGCGGGAGCGGGATATCCACCCCTCGGAGTATCAGGGCCACACCCCCTTCGGGGAGGAGGAGGCCCGCAGTGTCATGGCCTCAGTGGCGCAGATGACTGCCTCAGAGGTAGCCGGGGTGATGAAGGTCAGTGCTTCGCTGGCGGCAAAGGTGGTGCGCATGGCCTATGAGTTTCCTGATAAAAGCCGGGGGATGGAGGCAATTGAGGCCTTTAATGGAGTAGTATTTAAGGCGTTGGCATATTCTGCACTCTCAGATGAAGAGAAAGCGCGCGCTGATGGGAAAGTGCGCCTGATCTCGTCGCTCTACGGATGGCTTCGCCCCGCGGATATCGTGAAGCCCTATCGCTTCGACTTCACTACCCCCCTTGCGCCCGGAGGGCTCCCTTTCGCTCAGTTTTGGCGTAAAGACACCACAATAAGGCTTGTAAAACATCTTCAGGAGAGTGGCGAGAATGCTATTCTCGACCTCCTCCCCTCGGATGCCGCTAAGACCATCGACTGGAAACTTGTAAAGCGGTTTGCAAAAGTGTGGAAGGTCGACTTCAAGGAACTCAAACCCGGTGGAGTGATGAAGACCCCGCATGCAGGAAAGCTCAAGGAGCTTCGCGGCACCCTCCTGCGCGACATCATAACCCACCGCATCGACAACCCTGCCGACCTCCTGACCTACGCCACCGACAGCCTCCTCCCCTTAGGCACCCCCGACTACCCCACCCACATCGCCTTCTGCATCTAACCCCTGCAACCCCTCTGCCTCCCCTCCGGCTCTTTTGCGGCTTTTTAGGGGCTCTTTAGCGGCTCCCATCATCACCTTCGACAAACCGGCTCCGCCTCACGCCCTTGCCTCCCGGAGGAGCAGCAGCGGAGGCGCTAAACAGTTGCCGCAATTATCCCTGCGATGCTATCAAGGCCGCTAAGGCGTTCATCTCCAAGCAGATTTGACGGGAGAGGGCGGTTTTGGGTGAAAGCCCGAGGGAGATAATCATCAGTCGCCCCTCGCAGCAGAGGGCGAAGTCGTGGGCAGCCGGTTTGAACCGCTCGGGAAAAGCCTCGTGAGTGATAAGGATTATATTCCCTCCCATCTCCTCAGCCTCAGTCCTTATTTTTCGCTCTGCCGGGGAGATAAATGGCGATACCAGCACCCTTCCCTCCGCGACCCCGCTAAGCCACTCTTTCTCCTTTTGCTCCCGCTCTTCAGGCGTAAACTTGCTGCTGATTTTCAATGCTTCCTTGTCAGGATTTCGGTAAAGAAACAAGTTGCCGTAGGCTTCATACTCACGGGTGCCTATCTGCAGCTTGCGGATTCTTCTAAAGAATTCAGGATACTGGCGGCGCATGGCGAGCCGGTGTGGATTCTCCCTTATATAGTCATAGAGAGAGTTAAGCGAGCGATTGTTGTAGAGGGGCTTGTCGCAGTAGCCCTTCTCGAAAATTTCCTCCTCAGCGATTACCCTCCCGATAGCCTCAGAATAGCGCTTCCGCACCCGGGCTTTCAAGTAGTCGATATAGTAATCCAGATGATATTCCGAGTAAGTGACAACCTGCAGTAGGAGATGGACATGGTCAGGCATCACACAAAACTGGAGGAGCGCGAGTTTTGGAAGTGCGTGGGGAAGTCTAAGGATGGCTTTTGCTATGATTTTACCGAGTGTTGATTCTACTATTTTTGCGGATCCCTCAAGCCCGGGAGCAATCCGTGCATCTCCGGTCAGATACCCGAATGGTTCGCATAATTGACTCTTCTTTAAGGTGATATGATAGATAAAAGGAGCGTAGTAGTTGTGGGCGATAGCCCTTCGGTGATAGGAGTGCTCTCCGGTCTGGTGGTATGGAATGATTTTTGATCTGCTCATCGCTCCTGGTTTACTACTTCATCTTGGATAGGCGGGGCCTCTTGTTATGGCTGAAGCGGCTTTTGTTTACAAATATAAGCAAAAAAGCGATTTGCGCTTGCGTCAGCACTGAAAATAATCCCTCTTTTCAAAAGGAAACCCTCTTCGCCTCCCATCATCACCTTCGACAAACCGGCTCCGCCTCCATTTTTTACCCTCCTTCTCTCTGCTGCCACTCCGCCGCTGCCTTCCTCACCGGGGGAGGAGGGGCAGGGGGGGGTGTTTGTTGGTGGGGTGGGAAAGAAAGTTGGTGGGGTGGGGTGTGGGGTTTACAGGATTTTTTTGTAAATTTGCGCTTTGATTGAAATTTCGCGGTCTGCTGACCGGCTAGTTTTCGCAATATTGCAAATTTCGCGGTCTGCCGGCCGGGCTTTTTGCCGTTGAGCAAATTTCGCGGTTCCCTGACCGGGGGATTTCGCAATGTAGAGCATGGATAAAAATTTCACGTAGCATGGATACAAAATATATTTTTGTCACCGGTGGTGTGGTCTCTTCCTTGGGGAAGGGGATTATTTCTTCATCGCTGGCTTGTCTGCTCAAGGCTCGAGGCTATAGGGTTACGATTCAGAAGTTTGACCCATATATCAATATCGATCCGGGGACTCTTAATCCATACGAGCACGGGGAGTGTTACGTGACGGTTGATGGTCATGAGGCTGACCTTGATCTTGGTCACTATGAGCGTTTCACAAATGTCCCCACCACTAAGGCTAATAATATCACAACGGGGCGTATCTATCAGAATGTGATAGAGAAGGAGCGCCGCGGCGACTATCTCGGGAAGACGGTGCAGATTATCCCCCATATCACTGACGAGATTAAGCGCAATGTGCTCGCTTTGGGGAAGACGGGAAATTTCGACTTCATTATCACTGAGATCGGTGGTGTGGTGGGCGACATAGAGTCGCTGCCGTTTCTTGAGGCTGTGCGTCAGCTCCGGTGGGAGTTGGAGGACAGCTGCCTCTGCATCCATCTGACCTATGTGCCTTACATAAAGGCCGCTAAGGAGCTTAAGACGAAGCCCACGCAGCATTCTGTCAAGCAGCTGCAGCATCTTGGTATCCAGCCTGACATCCTTGTGCTCCGCACGGAGCACGATATCCCTGCCCCTATGCGGCGTAAGATAGCCCAGTTTTGCAACGTGGCGCCCGACGCGGTGATCCAAAGCGCTGATGCCCAGAGTATCTACGATGTGCCTGTGATCATGCATGAGGAGCATCTCGACGACATCGTGATCTCGAAAATGGGTATCTCGGTGGCACCCCTTCCTGACCTGAGTGCCTGGAAAGATTTCCTCACCATGATGCGCACAGCCGAGGAGAGGGTGCGCATTGGTCTCGTGGGGAAATATGTGGAGCTGCAGGATGCCTATAAATCAATCAATGAGGCACTCTTTCAGGCTGCGACCTATTCCGGCCGTGTGCTCGAACTGATAAATATCCATTCCGAGCGGGTCAACCCGGGGAATGTCGACGAGCTCCTTCGCGATCTCGACGGCGTCATAGTGGCTCCCGGCTTCGGGCAGCGAGGCATCGAAGGGAAATTCGTAGCTCTGGAATGGTGCAGAACCCACGATGTCCCCACGTTCGGCATCTGCCTGGGGATGCAGTGTATGGTGATAGAGTTTGCGCGCAATGTGCTTGGGCTCTCTGAGGCCAACTCTACCGAGATGCAGCCCACGACGCCTGACAATGTCATCGACCTCATGGAGGAGCAGAAATCGATCTCCAACATGGGTGGGACGATGCGCCTGGGAGCCTACGATTGTGTGCTTACCCCCGGCTCGCAGGCCGCTGAGGCCTACGGCACCACCCGCGTCAGCGAGCGCCATCGCCACCGCTTCGAGTTCAATAATGCCTACCGCCCCCGCTTCGAGCAGGCCGGCATGAAATGCGTAGGCGAGAATCCTGACACCCACCTTGTGGAGGTGGTGGAGATCCCCGGCATGCGGTGGTATATAGGCACGCAATATCACCCCGAATACTCCTCGACGGTTCTCTCCCCCTCGCCACTGTTTCTCGACTTCATGAAGGCGGCTATAGCCTATCGCGAAGAGCGCTTAGCAGAAAAGAAATAATATGAAATCATCACAAAGCACCACTACAACATCACCCCTGTATGGATAAAAATTCAATCATCGGCCTGCTCCTGATGGGCCTCATCATCTTCGGATTCACCTATCTCAATCGTCCCTCTCAGGAGGAGATCGAGCGCCAGCGCATCGAGCAGGAGAAATTGAAGGCCCAGGAAGCAGAGAAGGCTTCCGATGCCGGAGCACTGAAATTTGACTCTATCACCCCTGCGGAAGTAGCATCGATAAAAAGCACCGTGGCCGAGCTCGGAACGCTCGACTCGGTGACCGGTGTCACCACGCTGCAAGTCGACAAAGCCTCTCTGAGCCTCTCACCTGAGGGTGTGCTCTCGGGAAGCGTTGACGCCGACGGCCGCAGAGTGGCCCTCTCGGAGATTCTCGACAACTCCAAGGCTCTCTCGGTGACTACCGGCATCCCCGCAGTCAACAATCTCCGCGCCTCGCTGGCCACCGCCGCCCGCTATCGCGGATTTGCCCGCCACCTTTCGGGCGACTCCACCACCGTGAAACTCGAAAACAAGCTCCTCACTCTCGAAATCTCCAACAAGGGTGGTGTCATCTCCCGTGCCACTCTCCACGACTACAACAGCTATGATTCCACCAAGATCGAGCTCCTCTCCCCGGAGACTGACAGCTATAGCTTCACCCTCACCTCGGCAAATCAGCGCTTTGAGACACGCGAATTCTTCTTCACCCCTGTGCAGGTCAACGACTCCACCGTGGAGATGCAGCTTCCCATAGGCGACGGCGCTCTCTGGGCCATCCGCTATACCCTCCCCTCCGACGGCTATCTCGTGAATATCGACATAGTGCAGCAGGGGATGCAGAGCATCATCCCGTCGTCGGTAGCTTCGATGGATTTCACATGGCATCAGAAGATGCGTCGCAACGAGGCCGGGCGTGTGTTTGAGGAGCGCAACTCGGCTTTATATTATATGTATGCCGACGGCGATGTGGACCATCTCAGCGAGAGCGGCGACGACAAGGAGGAGGCTGACCAGCGAGTGAAGTGGGTGAGCTGCAAAAACCAGTTCTTTTCGGCCGTGCTCATGGCCCGCACCAACTTCAGCGGTGGAGTGCTCAGAAGCACCGAGCTAAAAAACAACCCTGACTTCATCAAGGATATGGAGATGGAAATGACGCTCGAATACTCCGCCTCGCTTGCCAATCCGGCCGGCTTCGTGATGTATCTGGGGCCCAACTCCTACCCGGTGATGAAAGAGGTTGAGAAGACAGTGTTTCCCGAGGAGAATATGCATCTGACACGCCTGATACCTCTGGGTTGGTCGTTCTTCCGCTGGATCAACACCCTGATTATCATACCGGTGTTTACGATCCTCGGCTCGTTTATCTCCAACTATGGCATAGTGATCCTGCTGCTTACAATCTTCATCAAGATACTGCTCTTCCCGCTTACCTACAAGAGTTTCATGTCGCAGGCCAAGATGCGCCTTCTGGCTCCCGAAATCAAGGCTATAAATGAGAAATATCCCGGCAACGAAAACGCTATGAAGCGCCAGCAGGAGACCATGGCGCTCTATTCGCGCGCCGGCGCCAACCCCCTCTCGGGCTGTCTACCCATGCTGCTCCAGATGCCTATCCTGATCGCCATGTTCTGGTTCTTCCCCTCGGCGATAGAGCTGCGCGGCGAGTCATTCCTCTGGGCCAAGGATCTCTCAGCTCCTGACGCCATTATATCGTGGAACACCAACATACCCTTCATCTCGAGCACATTCGGCAATCATATCAGCCTCTTCTGCCTCCTGATGACCGTGGTCAACATCATCTACACCCGCATCAACATGCAGAATCAGGCCTCGGCCGGGATGCCGGGAATGAAATGGATGATGTATCTCATGCCGGTGATGTTCCTCTTCATCTTCAACAACTATGCCGCCGGCCTCAGCTACTACTATTTCCTCTCGCTGCTCATCACTATCCTCCAGACCTATATCTTCCGCAAGGTGGTTTCTGAGGAGAAGATGCGTGCCCGCATGGCGGAAGCAGCCAAGAAACCTAAGAAGAAGTCAGGATTCATGGCACGCCTCGAGGAGGCACAGCGCCGCCAGCAGGCTATGCTTCGCGAGCAGCAGAAGCGCAAAGGGCGCCGATAATCCGGCGGCCGGGGTGCAGCAGGTTGTCCGTAAAGCCTTGCTCACCAAAAATCCATGGATATCGCTTTGCGATGTCTAACCTGAATAACTTTGCAAAGATAACTGACAGGTTGATTTTCAACAATGCTTGGACGTTGGTGGAAATCAACCTGTTAGTTTATCCTTAAAAAGCCGTGGTGGGTCGGTGAGGATGATGCGGAGGTGTGAGATATGACAAAAAATAGGAGTTTTAGGATAATTTTAATGTTAAAAAGTGTGTATTCTTTTGGCTGTCCGGGGCTTTAAACCTACCTTTGTGCAGTATTTTTCACAAAATCAAGTATTTTCATCAAAATATCATTATAAAAAATAGTTATGAGAAAATACCTCATCGCGGCCCTGGCGCTCCTTTCGGCAACCGCCGTTGCAAAGGCTGAAGGCTATCAGGTAAATTCACTTTCGGCCAAGCAGATCGGCATGGGTCATACCGGTATCGCCCTCCCCTTGGGTGCTGAAAGTATGTTTTTCAACCCCGCCGGCATGGGCTTCATGAATAAGACCCTCGACCTCAGCGGCTCTGTCACAGGCATTATGCCTACCTGTACCGCAACTATTGACGGCGAGAAGTATAAGACCGACAATGGAGTTTCAACCCCCATCGGTGTCCACGCCGCCTTCTCTATCTACGACAATCTCAAGGCAGGTGTGTCGTTCTACACCCCCTATGGCTCTCAGATAAACTGGACCGACAACTGGCCCGGTGCCGTGCTCAATCAGAATGTAAACCTCAAGGTCTACACCATCCAGCCGACTGTGGCTTGGGCGGTGACGAAGAAACTCTCTATTGGGTTGGGCGCCATGGTGTCGTGGGGATCTGTCGACCTCAATAAGGGGCTCGTCAGCGCCGCGACCTTCGACAAGGCTCTCCCCATCCTTCAGATGACCGATCCCCGCCTTGCGGGCGCACAGCCTTTCGGCCACACAACTCCCGCTTCAGTAAATCTCAATGGCACCGCCGACGTGGCCTTAGGGCTCAATATCGGCGCCATGTATCGCATCACTGACCGGTGGACAGTGGGAGCCTCCCTGCGCACTCAGATGATGATGAAGGTGAAAGCCGGCGACGCGAGTGTCAAATATGCCAACGACGCGGCCCGCATAGCCCTCGGCGAGACCCTCGACCTCATCAACGAGGCCAACTTCAAGGCAGAGATGCCCGCACCCTGGGTGTTGGGCTTAGGTGTGTCGTATAAGCCTGTTAAAAAACTCACACTCGCATTTGATGCACGCCTTACCGGCTGGCACGCCTACAAGAGCCTCGATATAGAATTTCTTGCCGACCAGCTCAGCGACTACAATCAGCACATCACTAAGAAATATAAAAACGCGTGGTGCTTCTCGATGGGTGGAGAGTATGCCGTCACCAACCGTTTCGACGCCCGTCTGGGTCTCATGATCGACACCACCCCCGTCAATGACAAGTATTATAACCCCGAGACCCCCGGCATGACTAAGATAGAGCCTACTTGCGGTATCTCGTTCCGCCCCATCCCCCGGCTTTCTATCGATCTGTCGTTTATGTATGTGGCCGGAGTGGGTGCCAAAGGGATGAGCTGCGAATACTCTGACCTCTTAGGCCAGAAGATGCTCGGCACCGCCGCACAGATCGATGCGTTGGGCGCCGCCGCACCCCCTGCCATGCAGGCCCTCTCAGGGGTTATAAAGCAGTCAGGTTTCACACCTACTGGTATCCTCAAGGGCAACTATAATCTCCACGCCTTCACCCCCTCGATAGGCTTCAGCTATAGTTTCTGACCCCCCACTTCTGCACTTTTACGAATAGCCGGCCCCCCTGCAGAGACGCTTCGGTCACCCACCGAGGCTCCCTGCAGAGGGGCTGCTTGCATATTAGAGGTTTTTTAACTATTTTTGCGTGCGACATCCATTCAATTATCACATTCCATCCATGAAGCGCAGGAGAATAATTGCAGCCATCATAGTAACTTTGGCTACTTTGCCACAGATTGCCGCGCAGTCGGTGACTTCGCTGTTTAACACACCGCAACAGCGTGCGGAGATCTACAACTATCATCAGCTCGATCCTGACAATCCCGCAGATATGCTGGCGCTCCTTGCTGTGGCCGATTCGACTCTGGAGGCTGACACGGTGGCCGTGGAGACACTCCCTGACTCACGGCAGGTGGGGATGCTGTTGCAGCCCTACAATTTCCGTCCGGCAGTGTTCGACTCGTTCATGTATCTCGATCCTATCACGCTCGCGACTGCTCAGGAGGCGCAGCCGGGCGCCATGGTGTCGCCCCTGTTCGAGGCCGACGCTCTCAATGCCGCCCTCATCCGCAGTGCCAAGCAGTCGCTCTTCATCAACTATCCACGGATGATCCTCTACGACGAGTCCAAGCTTCCGGAGCCCCCGAAGAAATATGTCAGTCATGTCGACCCGGAGACAGCTAAGATTGTGATAGATGAGGTGCTCCCCACCGAGCTACCTGACACTAAACTGGAGACCCGCTTCGACCGTCGGCATTGGCTGCGTACTTTCAACGGCGATATCCAGTTCTCCCAGGCCTATGTGTCGCCAAACTGGTATCAGGGGGGCAACAACAACCTCAACATCCTCATCAACACATATTATAATGTGAAGCTCAACCCTGCTTTCCACCCCAAATGGCTCTTCGAGACTACGCTCCAGTATAAACTCGGCCTCAACAATGCCCCTGACGATAAGGTGCGCGACTACAATATTTCGGAAGATATCTTCCAGCTGAATATCCTGGCCGGTTACAAGGCTTCAAAACGTTGGTATTATTCAACTACCGTGTTGTTTAAGACTCAGTTTCTCAACAATTATAAGCCTAACTCCCACGATCTTACAGGTGCGCTCCTCTCGCCGGGTGAACTCAATGTGGGTGTCGGTATGACCTACAACTACGAGAATCCGAAAAAGACTTTCAAACTCGACGCCTCGATAGCACCGTTTTCGTGGAACATGAAGACCTGCTTCAAGCATGGCATGGATGTGACATCCTACGGCATTAAGCCCGGACGACATCTGGTAAATGCCTACGGTTCGAGCGCAGAGGCAAAGGTGAGCTGGAAGGTCTGCGACAATATCGATGTGCGCTCGCGCCTCTTCCTCTTCACCGACTACGACTATGCCTACGGCGACTGGGAAAACACCTTCTCGTTTGCAATCAACCGCTTCCTCTCCACCCAGATCTATCTCCACATGCGCTACGACACCTCCACACCCTCGTGCGACAATCCCTCGTGGCATAAATTCCAGCTCAAGGAGATACTCTCGTTCGGCTTCTCCTACAAATTCTCCACACTTTAAATCGCGCCGCCGATGTCAGGCTCAGTGAAGAGGTTTTCCCGGCGGCTCTCAGCAGCAGCCGCTCCGGTGGTTGTGGTTCTGCTATCAGCTCTGCTTTCACCTATGCGCCCGGCAGCGAAGGGTAGGGTGGTTGAGCAGTCGATAGTCGACGCTATCCCTCCGGTCTCTACTATAGCGGGGGGCTACAATCGGGTCGACTCCGTCACGTCGCGCATGGCATGCCGCCCGCTCCACTCGGTAGAGGGGGTGTGGGTCTTCCCCTCCGAGGGGACCATGATGGCCATCGAGCGCCCTTTTGAAGGAGAAGAGCGTGAGGCTGAGGCTACCATCTACCGCATGGTGGTGGTGCGTGCGGCCGACCCTACGCTCCGCCCCGGCACCGTGATGGGGTGGCTTACGCCCACGGCAAAGCGGGGTGTGTTTGACTGCCGCATTTACACCTCGACGAAGCCTGACGGCGTCACCCTCTGCCATCCCAAAAACTATACTCTGACTCTCACCGACTCGGATAGTCGCCTGGAGATCGCTTCCTACGGGACGAAATTCCGCTTTAACTGGTGGAGGCTGCTCCCCTATATGTATCGCTATCTGGTGACTCGCCAGGAGAAAAGTCCCGGCAATATCTACGGATGCGTGAGGGTCTACCCGGCCCCTGAGATTCCCGCAGAGCCTCGCTATCTATAATTTCACCCACGTTGCGTTAATGAGATGAGAAGAAGTGTATTGCGGATTTCGCTATTGAGGTGGGCGCTGACGGCTCTGTTGATGGCGGTGGCTATGGGAGCACATGCCGACAAGACACTGCGCGGACGCCTCAAGGCTCTGCCCGAGGCTGTGGCGCCTCAGGGGAAGCCCTTCAGTCCTTACGATACCATCACTGCTCCCGGGGACTCGCTCGTGAGGCTGTCAGGCTATGATAAGCCCCTGAATTCGCGCTACGAAAGCATCTTTGTCAGCAATCTTACCGATGAGGATATCGTGGCGCTCACACTCCGAATCACCTATAGGGACACAAGCGGGCGCACTCTCCACGAGCTGACTCGCGAACTGCGCGGCTCTGTCCCTCCGGGAGCTACCCGCCGTCTGCAATTCAAGTCGTGGGATCGCCAGTTTACATTCTACTATGTCAAGGGGCGACGCCCCCGCACGGCCAATGTCACACCCTACGATCTAAGTTGCACCATAGAGAGCATCGTGATCCTCAAAAAAGACCCAACAAACGAAGAATAATGACCCAATTTCTTGCCGACCACCATATCCTCGGTCTTGCCATAGGCCTCGCCACATTTCTCATCATAGGGCTTTTTCATCCCCTCACCATTAAGTGTCACTACTATTTCGGGACCCGCTGCTGGTGGTGGTTTCTCCTTCTGGGGATTGCCGGAGTGGCGTTTTCGGTCATTAGCGACGACATTTTCCTCTCCATCCTCGCGGGAGTGGGCGGCTTCTCATCATTCTGGACCGTGGGGGAGATTTTCGAACAGGAAAAACGCGTGGACCGCGGATGGTTTCCCGCCAACCCCCGTCGCAAAAAGAAGTAAATAAAGGCGTAATTAACAGGTTTCCATAGCAGTAGATGTGTCGGGATGACAATCTGCGTCCTCCTCAGAGCAGATTGTTGCTCCTTAGAGCTGCGGCTACCTGGTCGGCTATTTGCCTCATCCCCTTGACAGTGGGATGACCCTGCTGTTTGTCGACCCCTTCAAGCATCACACACACAGCGCCATAGCGCTCTGCGAGAGTGGTGATCGACTCGGTGATGTCAGTGCGCAACCCGTCGTTGACGATACACACGATCTGCGTCCCGGGGTAGTGGTCGCGCAGCCCTGCTAAAGTGGCGGCAAGAGCCGGACGAAAAGTGTAGGGATCACCATTCTCGTCATACTCGCCGCACTCCACACCGGCCCACGAATCGTTAGTGCCACCAAACACTAAAATAATGTCAGGCGAGCCCAGATTTTCGAGGCGCGTCAGGAAGGAGCGGTCGCGGTAATCATTGCCATGATAGCCTCTGTGGGATATGGTAGAGCCGGAAAACGAGTTGTTTACCTCGAGGCGAAGATCGTTTTCGCTAAGCAGCAGATGCCACCACGTCTGCTTCACATCGCTGACATCAGTGCGATCCGTGCGGGGCACTCTCCGATACCAGCAGATATTCGAGTCAGGCCTTACAAACCCCTCGTAAGTCGAATAAGAGTCCCCCAAAATCGAAACACCCCGCCTTGGAAGCAACGCCCCCGGCTTCTCATCAGATCCGGCCGTCAACTCCTCCGTAATGACGGCTTCTGAGGCCACCTCTCCCGCCATAACGGCAATCTCAGAGGCCACTCCTCCCGCCTTAACGGCAGAACGGGAGAGTAGCAACAGCGTAGAAACGAACAGTAGCAGTAACTTTTTCATAGCAGACGATAATTTCTGCAAAGATAGCGAAAATCCCCAACCCGCCACACTCAAAGCCTATTGAATGTCAATAGCTTGAAAAATCGTGTCCGTTCCTTAAAAAGATTGACTCGGTTTTGGTTTGCATAATATACAAACAAATCAATCGGACAAACAAATACCCATTGTTTATCCGATTGATTATCTCTTGTTTATGAGCGCTGAGACGATCAATATTCCTCTTCGTTAAAGAAAATAATAGCTATTGTATTTCAGCGGATTAAACAAATTGTGCCAATTTTTGACAAGTATGTTTGGAGATGAAATACAAATAAGTTATTAGAGTTCCGCTAACAGTTCCGAGCCTGTCATCACATCCATTTTGGAGAATGCGAAGAGCTTTTTCCCGAGGTCTTTCAAGGATGCTCCGATGTGATAGACATCCTCATCGATTACGAGGAAACGGTCGTGAGCTTTAGTATATTTATGAAGCGTAATGCCGGGATATTGCTCATTATGTTTCTCCACATCCTGACGGAGCTGTTTCGATATTTGACCGTCATATATATCAACTGTCACACCAGCTTTACGTTTTGATAATTGGAGTAAAACACTATCGTCTATATAGTTGTCAATAATGACGATTCTTTTCTGAGCCTTTCGGATGAGGTCGGCAACGAAAACGTAAGCATCGAAGATTTGGCCTTGGAAGAAAACTCCTTCCTTGGGTTGAATTGAGCTTTTCACAACGAAATCCACTTTCTGATGTAGGTCGAGCAGTTGTCGGTCATGCTCTGACAATCGTCTGTCAATTCTATCCTCAAGCAATAACAGTCTATGGTTTAAGGAATACCCTCTGATAAGATGTTCTTTGATGATTCGGCTTGCCCATTGTCTGAATTGCGTACCTCTCAGCGATTTGACCCTATATCCAACGGATATGATGACATCAAGGTTGTAAAAGGCTACTTTGCGTCTTATTGTCCTGTTACCTTCAATTTGAACTGTCAAGTATTCCTTGACAGTTGAGCTTTTCTCCAATTCTCCTTCTTTATAGATATTGGATATGTGGAGACTGACATTCTGTTTTGTTACCTGAAACAGTTCTACCATTTGCTGCTGGCTGAGCCACACAGTTTCCTCCTCGACACGCACGTCAAGTTTCAGTTCATTATCGGGTTGGTAGATGATAATCTCATTATTAGTGGGATTGGCAGTGTTATTGCTCTTATCCATATTTGCCGTTTTAAAGTAAAAAGATACATAAAAGGCCGAATTATTGCCACGGCTAAATAAAGAAACAAAATTTCTTTAAGTAGCGAAATTTCCAATAAGAAGTGCAACGGCTCTTCTTCTTACTCCTCCTCTGGGGAAGGCTGCGCGCCGAGGGGGCTGAGCAAGCCCACGTTGAGCGCACTGATGTATTAGGTGATTTTTCACAAGGATTCTGTCTGCAACACAAAAAAAGGAGACCGAAGTCTCCATAAGATTAAGTAACTTTGTGTTGCAAATGAAAAAATACCGTCACTTAACCCCGGAGCAAAGATATACAATAGATGTGTTACTCCTACAAAAAAAGAGCAGAAAAGAGATATGCGAGATCATAAATATCTCGATTTAAAGCCATAAAATACCAGCGCTATAACAAATTCTCTTTGCTTATAGCGCTGGAGCCCATCAAAGTCCTCTTAGTTAAAGAAAAGAATAGCTATTGTATTTCGGCGGATTAAACAAACTGTACCAATTTTAGACAAGTAAATTTGGAGATGAAATACAAATAAGTTATTAGAGTTCCGCTAACAGTTCCGAGCCTGTCATCACATCCATTTTGGAGAATGCGAAGAGCTTTTTCCCGAGGTCTTTCAAGGATGCTCCGATGTGATAGACATCCTCATCGATTACGAGGAAACGGTCGTGAGCTTTCTGATAGCTATGTAGTGCGACACCGGGATATTGGGCATTGTACGCAGCTACATCTTGGCGAAGCTGCCGGGAAATTTGTCCGTCATAAATGTCTACTGTCACACCAGGTTGTCGCTTGGAAAGCTGAACAAGTGCCGAATCATCAATATAATTGTCAATCACCACAATCCGCGTCTTTGCCTGACGGATAAGATCGGCTACAAGCACATACGCATCGAATATCTGACCATTGAAAAATATACCCTCCTTTGGTTGCAGAGATGAACGCACAAAGAAATCCACTTTCCCATCCAGTTCTCGGAAATGCTGATCATATTCCGAGAACCGCCGGTCTATCTTGTCCTCGAGTTGCATCATTCTCTGATTTACGGAATAACCCTTGAGTAGATACTCTTTCAACACCTTGTTTGCCCATTGACGAAATTGGATGCCCCTAATGGTATTTACCCTATAACCAACCGAGATAATAACATCAAGATTGAAAAATTCAAGGGCTCTAGTAACATCCCTATTACCTTCCTGCCGAACTGTTCGGAATTTCCGAACAGTTGCCTCTCTGTTCAATTCTCCTGATTGGAAGATATGTTTCAGGTGCTCACTGATATTGGCTTTGCTTGAATCAAACAGTTCAACTATTTGCGCCTGTGTCAGCCACACGGACTCATCCTCAACCCTTACATCAAGGGCGAGAGCGTCAACCGGCTGATAAAGTATAATCTCATTCGCGTTATTCGTTTCCATATCGTAAAATTACTCATAAATTCTGATAATCAGACTCATCCTTCCTCAAATTTAGCTTCGCTTCCGAGAGCCTGCAGGAATTGTTACGATGCTTTTTACCATCTGTGAGCTGATGTTTCTCTAGTTCTGATGAAAAATACTTGCAAAAGTCATCTGCAAGACAGAAAAATTCTGTAATTTTGTCCTCGGTAATCATGATATAAATTCCTGTAAATCTTTTGATTAGGCACCTTAAATTCACGCAATTTATCCGAGATTACCAAGAGAATCAGCCACTTAGTTTATCACTAAATGGCTGATTGTTTTGTTATTATAAATATGAATCCTTATATCGAACTCACGTTATTATTAGATTGATATGTAGAAATAGACGAAAGGATATAAATGATATTTTCGATGTAATCCTTGCTACTATTGGGGTCATGCGGTATTGTAAGG
>CAZUEY010000011.1:0-43770 GCA_964619395.1 uncultured Staphylococcus sp.
TTGCGCTGAGCGAGCTCTACGGCGCGGAGAGTCTCAGTGAGCGAACCGATCTGGTTAACTTTCACGAGGATAGAGTTAGCGCAACCCTCCTCGATACCGCGCTCGAGATACTTCACATTGGTTACGAAGAGGTCGTCGCCAACGAGCTGGCAACGCTTGCCGATGAGGTCGGTGAGCACCTTCCAGCCGGCCCAGTCGCCTTCAGCCATACCATCTTCGATAGAGTCGATGGGATATTTCTCAACAAGGCTCTTGAGATATTCAGCCTGCTGCTCGGAAGTGAACTTGGGAGCGTCAGCGCCCTGCTTCCAGGTGTAGTCGTAAAGACCATCCTTGTAGAACTCGGAAGAAGCGACATCAAGACCGATGGTGACATCCTTACCGGGAACATAACCGGCAGCTTCGATAGCTTTGATGATAACGTTGAGCGCATCCTCAGTGCCATCAAGAGCGGGAGCGAAACCACCTTCATCACCTACGGCAGTAGAGAGGCCGCGATCGTGGAGCACCTTCTTGAGAGCGTGGAACACCTCAGTGCCCATGCGGATACCTTCCTTGAAGCAGCATGCGCCGATGGGGCGAATCATGAACTCCTGGAAGCAGATGGGAGCGTCAGAATGAGCGCCACCGTTGATGATATTCATCATAGGCACGGGGAGCACGTAGCTGTTGCAGCCACCGATATATTTATAGAGGGGAAGGTCGAGATATTCAGCGGCAGCCTTAGCGACAGCGAGCGAAACGCCGAGGATAGCGTTAGCGCCAAGGTTTGACTTAGTGTCAGTGCCATCAAGGGCAAGCATAGCCTCATCAATCTTGATCTGGTCGAGAGCGCTCATGCCACGGAGGAGATCAGCGATAGGACCATTGACATTAGCGACAGCCTTCTGTACACCCTTACCGAGGTAGCGGCCCTTGTCGCCATCGCGAAGCTCGAGAGCTTCGTTGACACCAGTAGAAGCGCCGGAGGGAACAGACGCACGGCCACGCACGCCAGATTCGAGAATAACGTCTACCTCAACGGTAGGATTGCCACGTGAGTCAAGGATCTCACGACCGATAATTTTTTCAATTTTCATAGTCTCTATTATAATTATAGTTTTATTTCTGATTATCAACGAGTTAATCAAGGCAGATAGACTGCGGGGACACCCTCGGATTTTTCAAGTGCAAAATTACTAAATCCCCACTGCCTCTGCAATAAGCAGATTGCGAAAAAATTGAGCCGGTTTAATAATATATGTTAAACCGACTCATGTTATATGCAAAACACAATACAGGGCTGAGTTTCGCAGACTTTAAGGACTCGCCTCTTTTTCGAGAAAACTACTGATTACCAGCAATCCTTAGCTCCACAGAAGAGGGACAATCGACATCGCTGAGCGAAATCCGTGCACTTGACGCAAAAAGCTTAGTGTCAAAGCTATTGCGCTTCTGCACATGGATCAATATTCATCCCAGCTCTTGATCTCGATGGAGTCGAGGGGGTGAGTTGTGAAGGCATCGATGTAGGCCGATGCGAGGCGTGCATTGGTGAGAAGGGGGATATTGAGGTCAATGGCAGCACGACGGATCTTGTAGCCATTGGTCAGCTCGGTAGTAGTAAAGTTTTTAGGGATGTTGACTACCATGTCGACCTTGTGGTCGTGGAGCAACTCAATAGCCTGAGGTTGCATGTCGGGCTGCGATGGCCAGTAGACTCGCACTGCCGGTATACCGTTGTCGTTCAGGTAAGAGTGAGTGCCACCTGTTGCGTAGATAGTGTAACCGCGGTTGGCGAGTTCATGGGCAGCGTCGAGGAGTTCGGCTTTCTGTTTTGCGGTTCCGGTAGACATCAGTACGGCCTTGGCTGGAATACGGTTGCCAACTGAAATCATAGCCTTGATCAGAGCCTCGGCCGAGTCAGTACCGATACACCCAACCTCACCGGTAGAGGCCATGTCGACACCGAGCACGGGGTCAGCACCCTGCAGACGCGAGAAACTGAACTGCGAAGCCTTGATACCGACATAGTCGAGATCGAAAGCATTCTTGTGGGGCTTCTCGACTGGGAGGCCGAGCATCACACGAGTAGCGAGGTCTATAAAATTGATCTTCAAGACTTTCGACACAAACGGGAAGCTACGCGAAGCACGGAGGTTACACTCTATGACTTTGATATCATTGTTCTTGGCGAGGAACTGAATGTTGAACGGCCCGGAAATCTCAAGCGCTTTAGCAATCTGGCGAGATATCTTACGGATACGTCTCATCGTCTCTACGTAAAGCTTTTGAGGCGGGAACTGGATGGTGGCGTCGCCGGAGTGGACACCTGCATACTCGATATGCTCTGAGATAGCATAAGCCACGATCTCACCATTTTGAGCCACGGCATCCATCTCAATCTCCTTGGCAGAAGAGATGAACTGCGAGACGACGACAGGATGTTGCTTCGACACATTTGCCGCCAGACGGAGGAATCGTGTCAGTTGCTCCTGGTTGTGACAAACATTCATCGCAGCTCCAGAGAGCACATAGCTTGGGCGCACGAGCACCGGGAAGCCAACCTCCTCAATAAACTTATCGATATCGTCGAAACTTGTAAGCTCACGCCAACGGGGCTGATCGATTCCGAGGCGGTCGAGCATAGCGGAGAACTTATTGCGGTCCTCAGCATTGTCGATGCTCCTTGCAGTTGTTCCGAGAATATTGACACCTTGCTCATCGAGACGGGTAGCGAGGTTATTTGGGATCTGTCCGCCAACCGAAAGGATAGTCCCATGAGGCTGCTCGAGGTCGAGGATATCCATGACACGCTCAAAGGTGAGTTCGTCGAAATAGAGACGGTCACACATATCATAATCAGTCGATACAGTCTCGGGATTGTAGTTGATCATCACCGAGCGCCATCCTTGCTTCTTGACAGTCAGAAGAGCGTTGACTGAACACCAGTCAAACTCCACTGAAGAGCCGATACGGTAGGCACCGGAGCCGAGTACTACGATTGAGCGGTGGTCGTGGAGATATTTCACATCATTCTCCCTGCCATTATAGGTAAGGTAGAGATAGTTGGTCTGTGCAGGGTATTCAGCCGCGAGGGTGTCGATCTGCTTGACTACCGGGAGGATGCCGCGCTGCTTACGGATAGCTCTCACTTTCAGGAGGTCGGCGGTGGAATCGAGCATATTATCTTTGAGGACCTCACGAGCGACCTGGAAGTCACTGAATCCCTGCTCTTTGGCCTGACGAAGGAGTTCATCGGGGACGGCATCGAGCTCGCTATAGTTCTGAAGTTCCTTTGCAGTATCCATGATATTCTGGAGCTTGTAGAGGAACCACTTATCAATTTTGGTCAGCTCATGGATTTTGTCGACAGAATATCCTGCGCGCATAGCCTTTGAAATCACAAATATGCGTTTGTCAGTCGGTTCGCGGAGAGCCTTGTCGATATCCTCGACCTTGATCTCCTTGTTGCCTACGAAACCATGCATACCCTGACCGATCATGCGTAGACCCTTCTGGATCACCTCTTCAAAAGTACGGCCTATTGACATCACCTCGCCTACAGACTTCATCGAAGAGCCGATCTCGCGGCGGACGCCGTGGAACTTTCCGAGGTCCCAGCGGGGGATTTTGCAAACTATATAGTCAAGAGCCGGTTCGAAGAAAGCCGAAGTCTCTTTTGTGACAGAATTCTTAAGGTCGAAGAGTCCATAGCCGAGCCCGAGTTTAGCAGCCACGAAAGCAAGAGGATAGCCTGTAGCTTTCGAGGCGAGTGCTGACGAGCGGGAGAGACGGGCATTGACCTCGATGACACGATAGTCCATCGAAGCGGGGTCGAAAGCATACTGCACGTTGCACTCCCCTACTATGCCGATATGGCGAATAATCTTAATGGCAAGTTTGCGGAGCCAATGATAATCTTCATTTGTGAGAGTCTGCGAAGGAGCAACCACGATCGACTCACCGGTGTGGATGCCGAGTGGGTCAAAGTTTTCCATGTTGCAGACAGTGATGCAGTTATCGTAGCAATCGCGCACCACTTCATACTCCACTTCCTTCCAACCTTTCAGCGACTTCTCGACGAGCACCTGAGGGGAGAAAGCGAGTGCTTTTTCCACGAGACTCACGAGCTCCTCCTCATTGTCGCAAAAACCGCTACCAAGGCCGCCGAGGGCATAGGCAGCGCGGACAATTACAGGGTAACCGAGGTCAGCGGCTGCGCGTTTGGCATCGCTTATTGTGCTGACGGCCTCACTCTTAATGGTCTTGACATCAATCTCATCGAGCTTCTTCACGAAAAGTTCGCGATCTTCGGTGTCCATGATAGCCTGAACGGGAGTGCCGAGCACTTCCACTCCATATTTTTCGAGGATACCACTCCTATAGAGCTCTACGCCGCAGTTGAGAGCTGTCTGTCCACCGAAAGCCAGAAGGATACCCTCGGGCCGTTCCTTCTCGATGACCTTAGCGACGAAATAGGGAGTTACCGGGAGGAAATAAATCTTGTCGGCAAACCCATCGGAGGTCTGGACAGTTGCGATATTTGGATTGATGAGGACAGTAGATATACCCTCCTCTTTCATAGCCTTGAGCGCCTGAGAGCCGGAATAGTCAAACTCGCCGGCCTCACCGATTTTCAACGCGCCGCTACCAAGCAGCAATACTTTCTTGATTTTCTCGTTACGCATGATGAATAAAGGGGGATAATCCTAAAGAAGGTTGATAAATTCGTCGAAAAGGAACTCAGTATCCTTTGGGCCTGAGCTTGCCTCAGGGTGGAACTGGGCAGAGAAGAAAGGTTTGCTCTTATGGCGGATCCCCTCGTTGGTACCATCGTTCATATTGATGAAGAGGGGCTCCCAATCTGAGGGAAGCGTAGCGCTGTCAACAGCGAAACCATGATTTTGCGAAGTAATGTAGCATGTATCGGTCCCGACACGTCTCACGGGCTGATTGTGGCTTCGGTGTCCATATTTCAGCTTATAGGTCTTTGCACCGGCAGCTTTAGAGAGGAGCTGATTGCCCATACAGATGCCGCAGATAGGTTTTCCAATCTCCATGGCCTTGCGTATGTTGACCACAGTCTCTTCAGCCATATCAGGATTTCCGGGACCGTTTGAAATGAAGAGGCCATCGTAGGGGATAGTTGTAAAATCATAGTTCCAGGGAACGAGCACCACCTTGACACCGCGGCGAGTAAGGCAGCGGATGATGTTATGCTTCACACCGCAGTCGATAAGAACCACCGTCTTATCGCCATCGCCATGGATCTCAACTTCCTTAGTACTTACCTTGCCTACAAGATTTTCCTTATTGGGATCATAAAAATCGACATCTTCACATCCATCAATTAAAATCTTTCCAAGCATAGAACCATGTTCGCGGAGATGCTTGGTAAGTTGACGTGTGTCGATGCCGTAGATACCGGGGATTTTCTCCTCCTTGAGCCATTGTGAAAGTGAACGGTCAGCTTGCCAATGTGAATGGTCGAAAGTGTAGTCCTGAGCCACTATAGCACGGCAATGGATTCGGTCACTTTCGTAATATTCGCTCACATCATCCTTCTCTCTGCGGGGCGGGACGCCATAGTTGCCGAGGATAGGATAGGTTGTGACTAAAATCTGTCCCTCATAAGAGGGGTCGGTAAGGCTTTCAGGGTAGCCGGTCATAGCGGTGTTAAACACAACTTCACCGGCAGTAGATGCCTCGTAGCCAAAAGATTTGCCTTCAAAAGTGGTGCCATCCTCAAGTATGAGGAGAGCGCGCTTGGACTGTCGCATACGGTGATGAAAATTTTGCGTTACTTCGGGTGCACTGTAACCCGGGTGCAAAGTTAGTGATTTTTCGCCAAAAAATCCACAACCGCATATAAAAACTCCGGAACATACCATTGAGATATGTTCCGGAGTGAAAAGATGTCAGGTACTTGTGTGATTCAAATACCGAATAAGAATCGAATTAGAGAGCCTTTTTGGGCTTGAGGAGCTTAGCACCGGCGCGACCGTAAGCCACAAATACATAGCCATTGTCAGCAACCTTAACATAGTTAGCAGATGCCTTACCCTGCTTGGTGTACTTAGCCTTAACAGCGAAAGTATTCTTGTCGAGCACCCAGACACCTGCTGCACCGCAAGCGATGTAGAGGTTACCGTTTTTGATGCAAAGACCGTTGGCCGAAGCACCTTTGAACTTAGCGGGGATATTGAAGCGACGGAGCTCGTTGCCATTGATATCGTAGGCTGCGACACCGCTACCACCCTGGCAAGAGTAGATAGTGTTGTCAGTATCGATAGCGATCACGTTCTTACCATAGATAGGACCGAAGGCGGGAACATCGATAGTCTTGACGGGTGTACCGAATGCGAAACCATCGAGGGGCCAAACGGTGATGCGGGCGGGGAGCACGGTGGTATTGTCGTCCTCATCGTAGGCTACGTCAAGGTCACCGGCACGCTGAGTAAACTCGATAGTAGCAGCGTAGAGATTGTTGATAGCTACGTGCTTAGCAGAACCGTTTGTCTTAACGAAGGGACCAACTTCCTTCTTGGTAGTATTGAAGAGATCGTTGGTAGAGTAGTCCATAGTCTGGTAGCCACCTGCAGTTGTGATGAGGAGGTTGCGGTCAGCGGGACGAACAACCACGCTATTACCGGAGATGCCCTCGCCTTTGAGGAGGTGACGAACCTGCATGATAGAGGTCTCGTTGGTATACTTACCGAAGTTGTGGTCAGCACCGAGAGCGATGCGACCGATGATAGCACCCTTCTTGGGATGATCGCCGGTGGTAAGGAGTGAGTTGGTCTGAGCGTCGTAGATCACGTGGTTGAAATCGTAAGCACCACCTTCATTGTTGGGCTTAGTCTCCATATAGGAAGTGATAGCGAGAGTATCAGCCTGAACAGCGAGGACTTCGATGCAACCCCAATGAGAGATGCCATCATGCTCGTGGTCAGTGTTGGAACCTTCGGGGAGATTGGTAGAACCAATACCACGCTTGTGCCAAGAGAGGAAAGCCTGGTTGCCGAGGACATCAATGCAAGTAGCGGAGATGGGATGAGTATGGATCTCGGTAGTACCTACAACGTCGAAATCTTCGGGATCAACGGGGTCGTTAGGAGTACCATAGGTGCCGTGGCAGCCTTCGTTGTCAGTGGGGATGTAGGGATATTTCGCATCGGGATCTTCAGCAGTCCAAACGCCGGGCTGACGGTTCTGCATGCCGCAGTTGTCAGAGTGAACGCCGGTTGTGGTAGCGAAGTCGAGGAAGAGATTTCCGAAGAAAAGACCACCGCACTCGATTTCGCGAGGAGTGCCTTCCTTAGCGTTGTTGGGCTGATCCTGACCTTTGAAGACAGTAGCCTTGATGAGACCCATGTCAGCAGCGGAATTGTTGAAATAGAAACCGGTGTTGTGGTTAGGCATGTAAAGCATCTCCTCGATGTCGACAACAGCCTTGGGACCCATGTTGATCTTAGCGCCGGAGGCAAGAACATTCATATTCTTAGCCTTGATGAACTTGTCGATAGCGAAGATACCACAGTTGGTAACATTGAGAGTACCGTTGGGAGCCATCACGCAACGAGCGTAGAGCTGACCCTGAGTGTTAACTGTGAAGGCATATTCCCACTGACCGGGATCGGTAGAGGTAGCTTCAATAAAGCCTTCAACGTTAACGAGAACATTGTTCTGCAAGAGGATAGTTTCAGCCTTAACAGAGGTAGCTTCGAGAGCACCATCCTGAACTACAACACGCTTAGCAACGAGGTCGCCATCGACGTCGAACTGACAGTTGTTGTAGACCATAACAGCCTTGTCGGTAGTGAAGCCGCCATCAATGAGGATTGCGCCCTTCTGCATGTTGAGATCCTTAGCAAGAGTAAGGTCACCATATACATAAAGGGAACCACCATTCCAGGTATAGGTCGAAGACCACTGGTTGTCGAGAACTACACTTGCGCCGGGGAGCACATATATATTATTGTTGCTACCGTTTGCGTAGTTGACATTGAGTTTTACATTTGTACCGGCAATATAAACAGTCACATCGCCGTTCATACCGAGCCAAACTTCTTCGCCGGAGCCGGAGATGATATACTTTTTGCCGCTTTCAGCATTGCCATTGTAGGCGATAGCGTCGGCATAGTCAGCAGCAGCGGGTGCAGCAGGCATGCGGAATGCTACCATACCGGAGTTGCGAGAGAGACCATTAGAGAGGTCAAAGTTGAGCACGCGAGCGCCAAGGATATCCTTGTCGGTCACAATGTTAAGAGCTTCGCCCTGAACCTCGGCAGAGGGATCGGGGTCAGGATCGCCACCACCGTCGGGGGCATCATCGGAACATGAGGGGAGAGCTGAGAGCACAAGAGCAGCGGCACCAAAGCCGATGAACTTGCTAAAATTCAGCGCTTGCAAATTAAATTTGCGAGTTTTCATAATCACTGATATTATAAATTTAAGTTATTGATTATAAGCAAAGTAATATAAAAAGTCACGACACACCCCATAGGTATGCGTAAAACTTGATACAAAGTTACAAAATATTTCGCGAAAAATCAAAGAGAAAAGCACGGGCAACCTTAAATGTCACAACATTGTAACACCATTACATAATTAAACCCCTATGCTTGTTGCAAAGCTTGTTACAGAGGGATCAAGAGCCGGAAGAAATCTTAAAAATCATTGGTTAAATCAATTCCGACCTTATGAACAAGAAGGCTATTGCTGTTTCACTTGAAGATTATGGCGGTAGACAATAGAAAGAGGCTGAAGAAAAATTCTTTATGTTGAAAGGTGCACGTCGCGATATTACTCCACTACACGGTCGGCTTTTTTGACGCCATCAATTTTAAGGACACTCCGGCAAAGAGCAGCAACGGCATCGGTATCAGAGACAAGCACACCGAGATCGCAGGTGAATACCTCCTTCTCAGCCTCGATATTCAAGCGACGTATATCGATATTCAACGCAGTCGAAATCATACCTGTAAGTTCCTGAAGGATGCCATGTCGATCTATACCCTCGATGCGTATGTTAGCCAGGAATGAGCCGGCAACATCGTCCCACTTGGTTGCGAGAATCCTGGGACCATAGCTGGCTTTAAGGACTTGTGCCCTCGGGCAGGTAAGGGAGTGGACCTCAACAAGACCATCATCGTTGATAAATCCCATCACATCGTCGCCCGGTATGGGACGGCAACAATCGGCAAACTCAAAATTGCGTTCCTTATCGTTAAGTTTGAGTATATATGTTTTCTTAGTGTCGATTTTTGGTCGTTTGGAAGCGGCGGGAATCGTAGCGACGGTGGAATCGAGGATACGTTTAGCTGTAGAATTTTTCTTATCGCCACCGAAGCCGAGGCGGAAGAGACGCGAGATCAGCGAGCGGGCGCCGCGCGAAGTATTGACATTCAGATAGTCGTCGATCGAAGCCTCGCCCGAGCCGAGTTTATAAAAAAGTTCGTCGCGCGAACCCACATGATAGATGCCAAGGATCTTTGTCATCACCTCATTGTTGAGGATGATGTCGTTTTGGACGAGGAAATCATCGAAAATCTTCTTACCCTTGTCGATAATAGGTTGCTGGACCCTACGCAACTCCTTGCGCAGACGAGTCTTAGCTTTTGCTGTCATGAGGAAATTCATCCACTCATGTTTCGGCATCTGCGACTGCGAGGTGAGCACCTCTACCTGGTCGCCGGAGTTAAGTTTATGGGAGAGCGGGACGAGCTTATGGTTTACCTTACCGGCAATGCAATGGATACCAAGCTGAGAATGAAGCGAAAATGCTACATCGAGCACGGTTGAGCCTGCAGGGAGAGTGAGGAGTTCGCCCTTTGGGGTGAAAATCACTATTTCGGTAGCGAACAGGTTGAGTTTCAGGGTGTCGAGGAAGTCGATGGCGGTAGGTGTTGGATCATCGAGGATATCCTTAATGGTTTTAAGCCATGCGTCGAGCTCTGTCTCCTCCTCATGCTCACCAATCTTATATTTCCAGTGTGCAGCAAACCCTTTTTCGGCAATCTCGTCCATTCGGCGGCTGCGGATCTGCACCTCTATCCAATTTCCCTCGGGCCCCATTAGAGTCACATGAAGAGCCTGATAGCCATTTGCCTTAGGATTCGATATCCAATCGCGAGTGCGGTCTGGATGAGGGCGGTAGAGGTCAGTGAGGGCCGAGTAGATCTTGTAGCACATCTCCTTTTCAGAGACTCCATCAGGGGCATCGAAAATGATACGCATGGCGTAGAGATCGTAGACCTCCTCGAATGGTATCTGTTTAGTTGTCATTTTCCGCCAGATAGAGTAGACCGACTTAAGTCGCGCCTTGGCATCATAGTCGATCCCCATGGTGTCGAGGCGGGCGAGGATAGGTGTAGCGAAATCGTTGTAGGCCATCTCGCGCCCTTCTTCGCTTTCGCGTATCAGCTCTGAGATACGCTGATACTCTGCCGGATGCTCGTATTTAAAACTGAGATCCTCCAGTTCAGTCTTAATCTCGAAAAGACCCAGGCGATGAGCGAGTGGAGCGTAGATATATAGAGTCTCGCCGGCAATCTTATATTGCTTGTTTGGGGCCATAGAACCGAGGGTGCGCATATTGTGGAGGCGGTCGGCCATCTTAATGAGCACCACGCGTATATCCTCGCTCATGGTGAGCAGGAGCTTACGGAAATTCTCGGCTTGGGCAGAAGCCTTATCGCCAAAGATACCCCCGGATATTTTGGTAAGCCCTTCGACGATTCGAGCCACCTTGCGACCGAAATGCTGTTCGATATCCTCCACGGTATATTCGGTGTCCTCCACCACATCATGGAGAAGGGCGGCGCAAATAGAAGTGGAACCGAGGCCTATCTCCTGCGAAGCGATTTTTGCAACAGCTATGGGGTGGAGTATATAAGGCTCACCCGAGCGTCGGCGGACTCCTTTGTGGGCCTCCTTGGCAAACCGGAAGGCGCGCTCAATTACCTCCACCTTTTTTCGATGGTTGCTTGCGAGATAGCCGTCGAGCAGGTCACGAAACTGCTCTTCGATGTAGCGATCCTCTTGCTCCGGGGTGAGATTATAGTCTGACATATGGGAATTTTGGAATTATTGCATTTCTTTGATTGGTCGTGCGGGGGGAAGAATAAGAAGAGAAATGAGATGAGGTTAGAGATATTTGTCGCCGTGGGCCACCTTAACATCATTGACCATCTGTTTGATCCGCTGCTCTTCAGATTTCGGGCAAATCAGAAGCACATCGCCGGCATCAGCTACTATATAGCCCTCGAGGCCGTCGACAACCACGAGCTTATTATGGTCTGATACGGCAAATATATTCCCTGATGAGTTGTAGGCGATGACGTGGCAGTTCTGGGTGACATTTCCACTCTGATTTTTGGGAGAATTGTCGAAGAGAGCGCTCCAGGTGCCGAGATCGTTCCATCCGAAGTTGACACATTCCACAAACACGTTGTCGGCCTTCTCCATTACGGCATAGTCGATCGAATTTGCCACACACGATACGAAATTGGCTTCGATGAAAGAGGATTCAGCCGTTGTCCCAAATTCTTTCAAGCCCTTATCGAACACACATGTAAGGTCAGCTGCATATTTGCGGATGGCCTCGATGATGCTCCGGGCGCGCCAGAGGAAAATCCCGGAGTTCCAGAAAAACTCACCGCTATCGAGGAACACTTTTGCAAGTTCGAGGTTTGGCTTTTCGGTAAAAGTTTTAACCTTAAGAATACCAGGTTCTGCCTCCTCCCCTATCTGGATATACCCATATCCTGTTTCGGGGCGGGTAGGCTTTATACCGAGGGTCAGCAGAGCATCGCGGCTCTCCACGAAATCAAAACCACGGCGAACACAATCCTCAAAGATAGCCTCGCGCGTTATCAGGTGGTCGCTCGGAGTGACAATCATTGAAGCTTCGGGGTCGATGGCGGCTATATGGTAGGCAGCCCATGCGATGCAAGGAGCTGTGTTGCGGCGTGCTGGTTCAAGGAGTATGTTGGAGGGGAGGATGTCAGGGAGCTGCTCGCGGATGAGGGGGGCGTATCTGGCATTTGTCACTACGATGATGTTTTCCTTCGGGACAATCGGGAGGATACGGTCGTAGGACATCTGTAGGAGCGAGCGCCCGGTGCCGAGGAAGTCGATGAACTGCTTTGGGCGGTCCTCACGAGAGTAGGGCCAGAAGCGGCTGCCAACTCCGCCGCACATTATGACACAATATCTGTGGTTATCTTTTGGTTCCATTTCGAGCTTGGTATCAGTTTTTCTAAGGTATTATATATAATTAGGTGTAAGGTCGCAAAAAGAGACGAGACGGCCACAACGATGGTTCACCTCTCAGGCTTGGCGCTCATTGAGCGACGACATCTTCACCGAACGCGATGAGATGAAACCTGAAAGGAAGCCAATTAACAGCACACAGGCTGCCACAAGGAGAATATCGGTGAACTTCAGAGCGCAAGGATAGTTGATGATCGACATCTGGGAGTGGTCGCCACCGAGGGTTATGAGGCCATAGTGTTGCTGGATGAAGCAGAGCACCACACCGACAATTATGCCCAACGCTCCTCCGGCTATCGCTATAAGCATCCCCTGGTAGAGGAAGATCTTCCGCAGAAGGCGGAGGGGAGCCCCGAAAGAGCTAAGAATCCGCAGACTCTCCTCTTTTTCAATAATCATGATTGACATTGAGGAGAGGATATTGAACGAAGCCATCACAAGGACAAACACGAGCATCAGGAATGTGATCCACTTCTCGATCGAGATCATGCGGAAAGAGTGAGACTGCTGGCGCAGACGGTCTGCTACGAGGTAGTCGCTGTCGAGCATCCTTTCAATCTCTAACTTCACGTTCTGCACATCGTCCGGATTATCGACTCCTACTTCTACCGCAGTTGCCTCGGTGGTATAGTCGAGGAGGTGTCGGGCATTCTCCAGAGGGATAAATATCATGCTGTTGTCGAGACTGGTCTGGTTGGTCTGATAGACACCTGACACGATCAAGGTATCGCTTGTAAATGCGGCGAGGGGGAGCGCCGGGTTTATGCGTCCGAGGCGGCGGGGAACAGTGAGCACCAGTGGAGTCTCCGTATCGGGCCTGGCACCGAGGAGATTTGCAGAGCCCACGCTCAGCACAGCTCCATGCAACGAGTAGGTATCGGCACTCATCTCTCCGTCAATCAATAGCGAGTCGAGCGAGGTGATCTTACTGTAGCCGCGAGGCACACCGTAGATATTGAGCGCCATCTGAGCATCGCCATAAGAGGCCATTGCCTCAGAGCGGACCGTGGGGAGAGCGACTGTGACGCCGGAGATATGCGAGATCTCTTCAGCCAGGGAGTCAGCGTTTGCTATCGTCTTGTCGATGGTGGAGGTTACCTTGATGTCCGGGTCTACGAATGAAAGTCGTTCGGTGGCAAGGTCAGTAAAACCATTAAACACAGAGAGCACACACACCATTGCCATAGCGGCAACAGCTATTCCCGCGATCGAAATGTAGGAAATGACATTGACCGCGGTATGGCTTTTTTTAGCGAGAAGATAGCGGACGGCTATCCTTAATGATGGCATAGAATGTGAAGCTGAATGGTTTGGGCATCCCTCCCCTGCTACGGAGCAAAGGGGAGGATGGAAATGAATGACGTGGTAGCCGACTACTTCGTCAGGAGCTTATCGATGTTTTCGATATAGTCGAGCGAATCGTCGAGGTAGAAACTTAGTTCGGGGCACTTGCGGAGCTGGAATCTTACTTTCTGCGCCAACTCATAGCGGATGGTCTTGGCATTAGCGGTGATGCTCTCGAGCATCTCCTGCGAACGCTCCGATGGAAAGATCGAGAGATAGACCTTGGCGATACTGAGGTCAGGCGACACGCGGACGATGCTCACTGACACGAGGGTGCCGTGGGTCTTAGCGGTTTGCTGACGGAATATTTCGCTGAGCTCCTTCTGAAGGAGGCGTGAGATTTTTGCTTGTCGTGTTGATTCCATAATTTAGCGGTTTGGTTTGTAAATTTTCATTCAGGACTCATTTTCGATCCAAATTGTCGCTCGCTTCAGAGAACGATTCAGAAAGATAAATCGACCCGTCTTTACTTTTAAAACACGCTATAGGGTGCAATGTTCAAGGGATCAGTCAATGATATCGAAACCGGTGTAGGGACGGAGCACCTCGGGCACCACGATTCCTTCAGGGGTCTGATTGTTTTCGAGCAGAGCCGCCATGATGCGGGGTAGTGCGAGAGCCGAGCCGTTGAGCGTATGACAGAGGTGGGTTTTCTTATCCTCGCCACGATAACGGCATTTGAGGCGATTGGCCTGATAGGTCTCGAAGTTTGACACTGACGACACCTCGAGCCAACGGCCCTGAGCAGCCGAATAGACCTCAAAATCGAAAGTTATAGACGAGGTGAAACTCATGTCGCCACCGCAGAGACGGAGGATATGCCAGGGGAGGCCAAGTGATTCGAGAAGACCCTGCACATGATCTTTCATCTCCTCGAGGGCCTCGTAGGAATTCTCAGGTTTCTCGATGCGTACGATCTCGACCTTATCGAACTGGTGGAGACGGTTGAGACCGCGAACATCCTTGCCATAAGAACCGGCTTCGCGGCGGAAACAGGCTGAATATGCACAGTTTTTGATGGGAAGCTGGTCGGCGGGGATTATGACATCGCGGTAGAGATTAGTGACGGGCACTTCGGCGGTGGGGATGAGATAGAGCTTATCTTCACCGATGAAGTACATCTGTCCCTCCTTGTCGGGGAGCTGACCGGTGCCGTAGCCTGAAGCCTCGTTGACCACATAGGGGGGTTGGATTTCGAGGTATCCGGCCTCGCCTGCACGGTCGAGGAAGAACTGGATCAAAGCTCTCTGGAGTTTCGCACCCTTTCCTATATAAACCGGGAATCCGGGGCCCGTGATCTTCACGCCGAGGTCGAAGTTGATGAGGTTGTATTTCTTCGCGAGTTCCCAGTGAGGGAGGGCATCTGCTGAGAGGTCGGGCATTTTGCCGCCTGTCTTCTCCACAACGTTGTCAGCTGCAGATGTGCCTTCGGGCACCATGTCGCAGGGGACGTTGGGGATGCTGAGAAGCAGTTCGCGGATTGAATTTTCGGCAGCGGCGAGCGAGTCGGCAATCTCCTTTTGGCCGGCTTTTATTTCGGCCACTTTCTTTTTGGCCTCTTCTGCCTCCTCCTTATGACCCTCCTTCATGAGGCGACCGATAGAGTCGGCATATTTCTTAAGCTCGGCTGCCAGCGAATCGTTTTTAAACTGGAGTTTGCGGCGCTCTTCGTCGAGGGTCATCACCTGAGTGATACACTCCTTTCCGTCGAACCCCTTCACTGCGAGGCGGGCTATGATGCGTTCGGGATCTTCCTTAATTTGCTGTAAAGTAAGCATTTTATCTTCTATTGTGATAATTAGTTGTTCAACAATTCTTTGACTTTGGCCGAGATCACCTTACCATCGGCGCGTCCGGCAAGTGTCTTCGAAGCTACACCCATCACTTTCCCCATCTCGCGGGGTGAGGTGACACCTGTCTGGGCTATAATCTTCTTGAGCTCTGCCTCGAGTTCTTCATCGGTCAACTGCTTGGGGAGATATTCCTCGATGACAGCGGCTTCAGCGAGCTCATTGTCGCGCAGATCCATGCGGTTTTGCTCATCGTAGATCTGAGCAGTCTCTCTACGCTGCTTTGCCATTTTGGCAAGGATTTTGGTGGCAGCTTCATCAGAGAGGGTACCGTCTCCCCCCTTGGCTGTCTTAGCTTCCAGAAATTCTTTCTTGATACCACGCAGAGTCTCCAGGCGCACCTTCTCTCGTGCGAGCATGGCGCTCTTTATATCGGCTGAAATTTTTTCAAATATGTCCATTAGGTATATGATGTTGTTTAGAGCCACAAATTTACAAAGATATTGTGAAAAACTCCTCCTCACTAATCAAAATTTTATGCTCCAAACGGCAGCGTGGCTCCACAAGGCAGAAAAAAGTTGGCATATTGTAGGAAATACACTATAATAATCCTACAATATGCCAACTATGGCAATTACTCTAAAAAGTGACCTGAGTGAGGGTTATGCCTTGTCAAGAGCTTGGCTGAGGTCGGCGAGAAGGTCGTCGATATGCTCGGTACCGATGCTCAGACGCACGGTTGAGGGGGTGATATGCTGCTCGGAGAGTTCCTGCTCGGAGAGCTGCGAATGAGTGGTGGTGTAAGGGTGAATCACGAGACTCTTCACATCGGCCACGTTAGCCAGAAGGGAGAATATACGGAGTGAATCAATGAATTTCCAAGCGGCTTCCTGCCCACCCTTGATCTCGAAGGTGAAGATACTTGCGGCTCCTGAGGGGAATAATTTGCGGTAGAGTGCGTGGTCAGGGTGCGAGGGGAGCGCGGGGTGATTCACCTTCTCAACCTTTGGGTGAGAAGCAAGAAAATCCACTACCTTGAGGGCATTCTCCACGTGGCGCTCTATGCGCAGCGACAGAGTTTCCACCCCCTGAAGCAAGAGGAAGGCATTGAAGGGGGAGATTGCAGCCCCCGTGTCGCGGAGCAGCACGGCGCGGATGCGTGTGGCAAAGGGCGCAGAGGGAGCAGCGTCGGCAAAAATGGCACCATGGTAGCTCGGGTCAGGCTTTGCAATTGTGGGAAACTTGTCGGCATTGGCCTTCCAGTCAAACTTACCGCCATCAACTATCACACCGCCAAGCGAAGTGCCATGGCCACCGATAAACTTTGTAGCGGAGTGGACCACGATGTCAGCGCCATGCTCGAGGGGCCTGATAAGGTAAGGGGTGCCGAAAGTGTTGTCGACAATGAGGGGGATATTATGGCGATGGGCTATCTCGGCAAGGGTGTCGATATCTGTGACATCGGAGTTAGGATTTCCAAAGGTCTCTACGAAGAGGAGTTTGGTGTTAGGCTTGATCCCCTTCTCCACGGCCTCCAAGTCTCTGACATTCACGAAGTCTGACTCGATGCCACGAGGGGCGAAAGTGTGAGCGATAAGGTTGTAGGAGCCACCATAGAGATTGTCGGCGGCGAGGATATGATCGCCGGCAGAGAGGATATTCTCAAGGGCATAGGCAATAGCCGCCGCTCCGCTTGCAACCGCGAGCGCTCCGGTGCCACCCTCGAGAGCTGCTATACGCTCCTCAAGCACACCCTGTGTGGAATTTGTGAGTCGGCCATAGATATTACCCGCATCGCGAAGTCCGAAGCGGTCGGCCGCATGTTGGGAGTCGCGAAACACGTAGGAGGTTGTCTGGTAGATCGGCACAGCACGCGCATCGGTGGCGGGATCAGGCGTTTCCTGGCCTACATGAAGTTGGAGAGTCTCGAAGTGAAATTTGTCATTTGCCATTATGGTATCTTTTTTTAATTATTTAATATCGTTTGAATAGTTGGTGATTTGAACACGCTGCAAAATTACAGCCATTAGCAATTATTTCCAATAACTATTGCATATTTGGAAAACTTCACTAATTTTGCACCCATATAAGGAAATTTAATACTGATAAACGGTAAATCAACCCCTGTTTCAAGAAAATCATTCTTCTCACCCGATTATGGCCTCCCTACTCGGCCCTACCGACATAAAAATTCTGAGTTGTCTGCAAGAAAATTGCCGCTTGACAACCAAAGAAATAGCCTCGGCTGTAAACCTCTCAGTGACCCCAACCTTTGAGCGCATAAAGCGCCTTGAACGAGAGGGATATATAAGGAAATTCATGGCAGTGCTCGATGCAGAGAAACTCAACTGCGGCTTCGTTGCCTTCTGCTATATAAAGATGAAACAGCACTCTTATGAAAACAGCCTCCGCATCATGGATGCTGTCCGGGAGATAAATGAAATAGCTGAATGTTACAATATTTCAGGCGAATATGATTTTATGCTTAAAAAATATGCCTCAGATATGAAAAGCTATCAGCAGTTCATTCTCCGCATCCTCGGCGACCTCGACTGCATAGGTTCGCTCAATAGCTCATTCGTGCTCGGCGAAGTCAAAAACAACCACACCATCCCCCTACCGACATCATAGGGCTCTCCGACCAACCTTCTGGCAAACCGCTTGCTTTTCAGGCGATGGTCATCGCGCTCGTTCACAATGCAAAGATAACAATTATTTCAGCAAAAAGCGCTAACAGTCAAGCTATCATGTTACATGCCATGTATTTCTTCAACAAAATTAACCGGCGAGGTAAACGGTATCCGAATGTTCATTGCAAGGATTGGAAGGGTCACAAACGGTTGTTGAGGGCGGGGAAGAAAGCGTCAGGGATATGTTCGAGTGTGTAATTATCCGGAGTGCCCTTTATCACTATGATGTCAAACTGGGGCTCATGGTGGATATCCATCGCACGAACCCATGTGTCGGCGGCTCGGACGAGACGCTGACGCTTCTTGGCATCCACCGCCGCTGCGGGGTCATCAAATTCATGCGTGCGGGTCTTCACCTCAACAAAACAGACCGTGGAATCCTTGAATGCGAGAATATCAACCTCTACATTGCCGATCTTCACATTCTCACCACCAATGGTATAACCATGGGCTATAAGGTATTCGCGGGCAATCTCCTCGCCCCAATGCCCTACATCGTTGTGTTTCGCCATGTCGACAGGAGATTATTCAGTGAAATACTCATCTTCATCGAGCATCACACCGCCATAGTCCTCACCATCGTCGAAATCCTCGTCGTCGAAATCTTCCGCCTCATCCTCCTCAGGAGCAGGAACATTTTCGAAAATGAATTCATCCTCTTCGCGCACTCGATGGTGACCGTCGAGAGGACGGTGGGTAATTGGAGCCACCTCTATGCGGTTGCGTTCATCAGTAATTTCACTCCAGAGCATATCCTTAAGCGTTGTGAGCCCGAGGCCGCTGACTGCCGAGATGAAAACATGGGGCACACCCTCAGGAAGGGTCTTCTCGATTTCAGCCATAAGTTCCTCGTCGAGCATATCGCTCTTGGATATTGCAAGCACACGGGGCTTGTCGGCAAGCTGAGGATTGAATCTCTCGAGCTCCCCTACAAGAATATCATATTGAGCCTTAATATCGTCGGCATCAGCCGGAATCATAAACAGGAGCACGGCATTGCGCTCGATATGGCGGAGGAATCTCAGGCCGAGCCCTTTACCTTCGCTCGCTCCTTCAATAATACCCGGTATATCGGCCATCACAAACGAACGACCACCGCGATACTCCACGATGCCAAGCTGAGGCTCCATTGTAGTAAAAGGATAGTCAGCAATCTTAGGACGCGCTGCCGAAATAGATGAAAGCAGGGTTGACTTTCCGGCATTAGGGAAGCCGACAAGACCCACATCGGCAAGAAGTTTCAACTCCAGGATTATCGACTTCTCGATGGCAGGTTCGCCGGGCTGAGCGTAGCGGGGTGTGCGGTTGGTGGCACTTTTGAAATGCCAGTTACCAAGACCTCCACGGCCACCGCGAAGAAGCTTCACCTCCTCGCCATCCTCGGTGACTTCGCAAAGATACTCACCGGTCTCGGCATCAAAAACCACAGTGCCGCAGGGCACATCCACTATCACATCCTCACCATCTTTGCCAAACGAACGACCTCCTGAACCGCTCTCACCGTTACCGGCAAAAATATGACGACGGTAACGCAGGGGAAGGAGTGTCCACATATGGCTGTTGCCACGCAATATGATATGCCCTCCGCGGCCGCCATCGCCACCGTCGGGTCCACCTTTGGGTATATATTTTGCGCGATAGAAATGACGCGAACCTGCACCACCTTTGCCTGAGCGGCAGAGGACTTTTACATAATCTATAAAGTTGGAATCAGCCATATCCTGACAATGAATTGATGAATAGTAAAGTTTTTTCAATTGGGAGCTGCTATTGAGAAGCGGCTACAAATATATAACACATAGAAAGGTGGTATGGATTAACACGAGATTGAAAAATTCTCTCATCTACACCCCGTCAAGCCCTTTAGCCCGGTTGAGGTCCGGAGGGATCACTCAGTCGCGCGACTGCCTGACATGGCGCATCAGTTCGTCGGCGTAGGAAAAATCCACAGGCGACCCTACATCTATCCATGTGCCGTTGATGGGGAAATATGTCACCTTGCGCCCTTCGGCTATAGCTTTTTCGATCAGCTCGGGAGCATCAGTGCGCTCATCCTTTGCTATCGAGGCAAGGACACGATTGGAGAAAATATAGATGCCGGCATTGGCAAAATAGGAATATGAGGGTTTCTCCTCAAGAGCCTTCACATCCTCACCTTCGGTTGAGAGGATAGCAAAGGGAACCGATACATTATAGGGAACCACGGCAATAGTCACATCAGCTTTGCGCTGCTTGTGGCAGAGGTAGAGATCCTCAAAGGAAATGGTGGATAGAAGGTCAGAATTCATCACCAGAGTATCCCCCTCGGATGGAATCTCAACCAGCGACACCGCACCAATAGTGCCGAGGGGGCGCGACTCCCGCACACATTTCACCATCACACCCTCTACCGGCTGAGAGAAGTGCTGCTCAATCTGCTCAGCGAGATAATTTACCGTCACCGTGATATCCTCTACTCCGGCTTTGGCAAGAGCTGCGATATTATAGTCGATAATTGCTTTGTCAGCAATTTTCAGAAGGGGCTTAGGGGTGGTAAGGGTCATAGGGCGCAACCTCTCCCCTTTCCCACCCGCCATAAGGATGGCCTTAAGCGGGAGGATATTGCTTTTAATCTGAGTATCAATCAGCTCCACTACCCTCCCCTCGCTATCGAGAAGCGGGATAAGACGGAGACCACAGGCCCGGAGTTCACGCAGCTTCGCCGGGTCGAGTGTCTCGCGGGTCAGGGAGCGAAATCCGCGAAACATAGCCTCCTCGACCGGAGCCTCGAGATTCACACCCCGCAAAAGCGCACGTCGGACGTCACCATCCGTCAGAGTGCCTGTCATGCGACCGCAACTGTCGACTGCTATAAGAGTCATCACTCCACCGGAGAGGTCGTTGAGATGACGTAAAGCCTCTATAATGGATGCCGACTGCCGGATTATATGTTTTTCTGTTTTCATTTCATTTACGCTTCATTATCGTCTCATTTTCGCTTCAAATTGGATCCACTTTGAATCCATTTACGCTTCATTTTCGCCTCTATTATCCCTCCGGGAATTCTTCTCCTCCATTAGCTTCTCAGCCACCATCCAGTCGAGAGGGGTGTCGAGATCAATAGATCGGGAGCGAGGCATCTCAAAAGGTATCCTTTTAGGGAAAGCTCCAAGCCCCATTGCGCGGATAGAGGCAGGACGAATCAGATAGACCGCACCATTATATTGCCATGCTTTCGGAGCATCCTGGCGGCGGGTAATCATACCTGACCCTTTGGCCACATGGAGTAAACCATCCTCATCAGTCTCGAAGCAGTCATAATAGGGATTGCAGGCTGCCTCCATGACGCTCACTACCATGTCACATTGCTCATCGAAAAGCGTCATCGCGCCCCTGACATCCTCAGCGGTGCGAAATGGCGAAGTTGGCTGAAGCAAGAGCACCCGGTCATATTCTATACCCTTGGCGTCTGCCCAGTCCATGACATCGAGAATAACTTCGCGAGAACCCACACTGTCGCCACCAAGCTCTTCCGGCCTACGATAATCCACCGGCAGTCCGGTAGCACGGGCTACCGAAAGGATCTCCTCATCGTCGGTCGACACCACTATATGGCTGTCAGGAGCAATCTCGCGGGCCACATCGATACTATACTCTATCAGTGGACGTCCGCCGAGAGGTTTGATATTCTTGCGAGGAATACCTTTGCTCCCTCCACGTGCCGGAATCACAATTAGGATATTGTCATTCTTTGTCATAGAAATGCTTAATTTTCAGTGAGTCGAGTGGCGTGTCAGCTATGGCATCCACTATCATAGCAAGAGTGTCAGGCTTGTAATAGGGATTTTCAGCCGAGGCTGCCCGCTCGCGCCCCTCACTGCTTAGAGCCAGAGCTATAGCATCGGCTATCTCATCAGAGGAGTCGCCACAGTTTATGACGCTCTTGCTTCTGAGCCTCCCCTTCTGGCGCATACCGATATCCACCGTAGGGATATGCATTGACGGAACTTCAACGATACCGCTTGAGGAGTTGCCTACCACGGCACTGACATATCTCAACGCCGAGAGATAGCGAAGTTTGCCCAGCGAAGGTATCACCCTCACTCTGGTGGGGTTCTTTCTCCCATATTCCTCTATGAGGTCAATGATCACCTTCCCCCTTGAGTCATTGTTGGGATATGTTATAATGATATGTGAATCCGGGAATCTGTCAAGAGCATCAAGAAGTTGACGGCATCTCTCGGCAGGATCTTCAGAGTCGAGCGTGGCGGGATGGTATGTGACAAGCAGCGCCCCTTCCGGGAGAGTCAGTCCTACGGATGTTTCAAGTTCATTGCGGCTCATCAGAGGCTCATTCATTATATTGTAGACCCCGATCGCGCCCGTATTGACCACCCTGTCAGGGTGTTCGCCCATGGCTATCACTCTTTGGCGGTAAGGCTCGGTAGCCGTCAGATGCAGAGATGCCATCTTGGTGATAGCGTGGCGAATAGAGTCGTCGACAGCGCCTTCTGAAATCTCTCCTCCTGCAATATGGACTATAGGGATATGCAGCATCAGGGCCGCGGTGGCGGTAGCGAGCATTTCAAAGCGGTCGCCGAGAATCACTATCATATCCGGATTCATCTGCTCAAGCACCGTTGCCATTCCTTCCATGCATACCGCCATGGCCCTTACCGCCGCTGAGGGGGTGTCAGTAGTGTCCGGCATCTCTACCCTCACCGGGTCAGTAAAGCCATCGGCAATAATCTCTTTTATAGTTTCTCCATAGCGGGGAGTGAGGTGCATGTTGGTAGCTATAATCCTCACTTCGCAATCCGGACGAGCATCGAGAGCATGAGCTATCCCACTGAGGAGTCCCCAGTCGGCGCGGGTACCGGTCGCTATCGCTATCTTTCTCATGCTCAAACTACTTTTTTTGAAAAGTCTGTGATTCAATATTCCCTCTCGCCGAATATCGATGTGCCGACGCGTATCATATTTGCGCCCTCCTCGACAGCTATGGGCCAGTCATGACTCATCCCCATGCTGATAATGCAGAAATCAGGATCGCTCTCAAAAACGCTCTCCTTGAGTTCTCGAAAACAGGAGGCTATAGCCCGGAAGTCGCTGCGTATCACAGCCTCATCATCCACGTTTGATGCCATTCCCATTACACCCTTGATCTTTACAGCTTTAAGTGAGTTAAGAAGCTCGGGAGTGACGAACTCAAGGAGCTCCTCAGGTGTAAACCCAAACTTTGTCTCCTCTCGGGCCACATGGAGCTGGAGTAGCACCCCCGGAGTGCGCCCCAACTTAGCCGCCTCATCATCAACAGCCTGCAGTAGCCGCTGAGAATCAATGCTATGAATAAGCGTGGCATGCTCCACAACCTTCTTCACCTTATTTGTCTGCAGATGGCCTATGAAATGCCACTCGATATCAGCGGGGAGAGCCTCTGCTTTTGCTTTCATCTCAAGAACACGGCTTTCGCCGAAGATACGTTGCCCGGCCTCGTAAGCCTCGGCAAGCGCTTCTAAGGGATGAAATTTCGACACAGCAACAAGTTCAACTCCCGGTGAGAGCCGGGAGCGGAGGTGCATGAGATTATTCTTTATGAGGGACATCTTAGCAGTTTATTCTCTCGATTAAACGGGAAGGGGCAAGGGAAAATTATTCACCCTTTTTCTCGCCACTCAGGTCAGCATCGTAGACATCCATGATGAGGGTCTCCTGAATGGTATTGATCTCGAAGTCGGCAAGGGTGCCCTTCATACCCTCCATGAAATTATCGTAAGCGTCCTTGAAGCTGTCGGCAGCCACCAGTATCTGCGATATGCTCTTCTTCTCCACGGCAGTCTTCTCATCGAGAGTGATGAAGGCGACCTTCACAAGATACCAGCGGTCACCGGTCTTTTCGCGAAAGATTTCGGCAATCTTTGTGCGCTTTACAGCAGAGATCGAAAACTCCGAGGTGAAGTGTGCTATCTCCTCGGTGATTCGCGCTTCTGCCTCAGTGAAAGTCAGAGCATCCACCATATAAGCTTCGGTGACTTTCTTCACCGAACCATTTTCCATAGTCTTATCGTAACGGACTTTTGTCTCAAACCAGTTTGCCATATAAGTTTATTTCTAATAATTTGATTGGTTAATATTATCCGTCTCGGGAGATGTAAAAAAAATTCCTCCCCTACGGATGTGCAGGTGCAAATTTACTAAATTTTTCAGAACGCAGAGGATTTTTCTTCTCCGATTTTATATGATTGTCCGAAAACAAAGTGTATCTTTGCGGATAAGTTTAACTCTAAAAATTACAAATCTCATGTTTCAGCGTCAATTAACATTCGGAGAGGCTGTTCAGCGAGCACTCACCGTGAATTATTGCAATTTTTCAGGCCGAGCTTCTTTGTCTGAATTTTGGTGGTATATTCTCTTTGAAGTTATTTTAAATTTTATTTCAGGGTTCTTTTACAAGCTTTCTCCCATTTCATATGAAGTAATTAATGTGATCATCTTTCTTGCGCTGTTGCTTCCCAGCTTAGGCCTTTCAGTACGCCGACTCCATGATATCAACAGATCCGGTTGGTGGATTTTTCTCTGGCTCATCCCTGTAGTAGGTTGGATCATTCTTTTAATTTGGTACTTAAAGCCGAGTCAACCTGTCCCCAATGAGTATGGTCCTGTGCCCAACCTCATTGAGCGCTAATTAGACCATCAAAACGAATCTATTAAGAAATCACGGAGGGGAAGAGCCGCTATCGGCCTTTCCCCTCCGATGATTTTTAGCCATGCTCTGATTACTCATTGGGGTGATCGGAATGTTGGGGTTTTAAAGTTTTTATGTAACTTTGCAGATGAATATGACCGGCAACTGCATAACAAAAGACCTTATCAAAGACCCTTCGATGTGGAATCTGCTTTTGCGCATCAGCTCCAACCGCATCGACTGTGTCCTCTACTGCATCGTAGAGGACAACTCCTTGATTTACCGCAGTTTCGCTCTTGACAGCTCCGCCCCCTCCCATATCACGGCGGTAGAAAACACAATCTATGACAATCCCGGGCTTCTCAGCGACTTCCACGGCGTATGGTGTGTGGTGGAGACTGACGAATTTACCCTTGTGCCGGCAGAATGCAGTGACCGAAGTTCTCTTCTTTTCAAGGCGGCATTCCCCGAGAGTCATCGCGAAATCCTCACTGACTCCACAGGCACTGACAATGCCGCAATAGTTATGGGGATTGAAAACGACCTCTATAGGTTTATCCGTCGCACATTCCACAATCCCGTTATCACGAGCCATTTAGGCTCGCTGTGCCGCTATTTTGCATCCAGAGCTTCGCAGGGCAACAGTGTGAAGATGGCCGCCAACATACGCCCTCACTCTCTTGACATCGTTGTTGTAGAGGGGCGTGGGCTTCTGCTTGCCAACACCTTCCATTTCAACACGCCCGACGACGCCGCCTACTATATCCTTGCATGTCGCAATCGCCTTGGGCTTGACCCTTATAACGATGATATAATACTTTGCGGCAACCGCGAGATCAGGGAACAATTGACACCCATACTGCGCACATATGTTTCGAGAGTGATGCCTGCCATCTTCCCACCTCGCATGTTTAAAGCCGGGAAGGACT
Organism: uncultured Staphylococcus sp.; assembly: GCA_964619395.1. GTDB lineage: Bacteria > Bacteroidota > Bacteroidia > Bacteroidales > Muribaculaceae > Duncaniella. The sequence goes on from CAZUEY010000011.1 coordinate 25,676, forward strand.
CGATGTATGCACCCTTCGACCTCATAGTGGCTCCTATCAGCGAGTAAGGCTTGACAGGACGGCATTCCAAATATTTTTTCACACCATCTCACCCCACCCCTTTTCACATGAGAATTATCAGAGGTAAATATGGCCGACGTCGCTTCAACGTCCCCACCAACATAACCGCCCGCCCCACCACTGATTTCGCGCGAGAAAACATCTTTAACGTGCTCGAAAACATCATGGACATTGAGGGTGCAAAATGTCTCGATCTTTTCGCCGGGACAGGAGCAGTAAGTTTTGAACTCCTATCGCGTGGGGCAGCCTCAGTGACTGCAATTGAGAAATCTGCTACTCAGGCGCGATTTATTGAGAAGGTAAAAAGTGAGTTGGGCGACAGTAACCTGCATCTGATTCGAACAGACGCGCTCCGATATATCCGGGAGTCATCCTCGCAGTTTGACTTCGTATTTGCTGACCCTCCTTACGACCTCGACGGATTTGGAGAAATACCGGAGATGGTGCTCCGGTCACAGTTGCTCCACCCGGGGAGTATCTTCATTATCGAACATTCAAAGGCCTACGATTTCTCATTGCTTCCCCATTTCACAGACCATCGCGCATATGGATCTGTCAACTTCTCGATTTTTGAAATCCCCGACAAGGACCAATCGACCGGTGAGATGTAACTCACTCAATATATATTACTCAAACGAGTAAGTAATTGTTCCCTTCTGCTGGGCGGGTGCGTCGTTATTGACTGAAAACTGCGAGCGCAGAGCAGCGCTTATGCAACTTTGACGGGCGGTGCGATCTGAAGCCGCAGCCCCTTTGCCACTGCCATACTCAGCTTTTATGACTCTACCCTGTCGGTTTACGGTAACATTCACCGTAATCTCGCCCAGAGGGCCTCTCGGATTTTCCCATTTTGCCAGTGTGCGACCCTTCATATTGTAACCGGGAGTTCCACGGACAGCTCCCACAGTGGAATTTCCATCCGGCTGACCTGCATTTCCGGCACCTGTGCCTCCTGCACCCTGCTTGTCAAACTTTACTCTATTACTGATAGCGGCACTCCTCTCCTGTTCGCGCTTAGCCTTCTCGGCAGCTTCTCGTTCAGCTTTCGTCGGACCGGTTTTCTCCGGTGCGGGTTTAGGTTCAGCCTTCGCCGGGGAGGGACGGTTGGATGTTATTACGGGAGCGGGAGGTGCCGGCTCACCGCTATTCTCTAAAGATTCCACTTCGGGAGATACTGCCGACTCTGCTTCAGCCTCTGCAGGAGCAAGGTCTGAGGAATTATCGGCAAGTTCGGGAGAGTCGCCAATCATCACATACTCCCCGCCAAACAACACCTCCGATGAGTCGACAGGGGGCCATGTTCGCTCATTATCTTCCGAACCGGGAAACCGCAGGTAGATAAGCAACAGCGCAACAACAATCACAGCGTGAAAAAGCACCGTGGATAGCAAGGAGATAGAACGTCGACGATTATCGTGAGTGTCAGAAGACATTTGCGGGAATTGTTGACTGTAGTTTTAGAGGATTTATATTATCTATGAAGTCATTGCCCTACTGACCGTCGGGTCGAGCCGAAGCGGGAGCCGGTTTTGTGGCAAGCACCATCTTGAGATTATTGCGTGCGCCGAGGTCAAGCACGCTGACGAGGGTCCCATAGGTCACCTCCTCATCTGCATAGACTGCTATGAAATCCTCTCCATTCCCCTGATTGGCAGCAGCATGTTGCTCGAGGAAATAGAGAAGGCCGTCGAGACTCACCTGTTGTGGCTCGTTTTCCCCTGCAGACACATAGATGGCACTCTCCTTATCAATAAATACTTTCGAAGAGGGCTTTAGTGCGGTCTGCTTGGAACTTTGAGGCAGATTAACCTCAAGAGCAGTTGGAAATACAAAGGTGGAGGTCACCATAAAGAATATCAGCAACAGGAAGATGACATCGGTCATTGATGCCATAGAGAAAGTTGCCAACATCGTATTCTGTCTTTTCAGTGCCATGGTGAGTGGGCTGTTTTAAAGAATAACGTTATGCAGGTTCGTTGAGGAGATCCATGAATTCCATGGTCTTGGCTTCGAGTACGTTCATCACCTTATTGATGCGAGCCACAAGGTAGTTGTAGGCGAAAAGAGCGATAATACCTACTATCAAACCCGCTACCGTGGTGACGAGGGCGGCATAGATGCCATCAGCAAGCACGGATATATTTGCGCTCGAGCCTGCCGAGGCAAGATTGAAGAAGGCATTGACCATACCCATCACAGTGCCGAGGAAGCCTATCATAGGCGCGCCCGCAGCTGTTGTAGCAAGCCATGGAAGCCCCTTTTCGAGGGTTGCGATCTCGATGTTGCCGGTGTTTTCGATTGCCACGAGCACATCATTCATAGGGCGTCCTATGCGGCTTATACCCTTGGCTATGAGGCGAGCATAGGGAGTATTGGTCTTGGCGCAAAGATTGCGTGCGCTCCCGATCTCCCCGTCGTGGATGTAGTCGCGGATCCGTTCCATGAAGGTGCTGTCATCCTTCTGTGCGCGACGCAATGCAATGAAGCGTTCAACGAAAATATAGATGCTGACAATCGAAAGGATGGCGAGTGGTATCATAATCCAACCGCCGCGCATAGTGAGCTCCCAAACTGAGAGTTCCTGAGCCACTTCGGCTGCCTGCTGTTGCACGGCTTCGGTATACGTGGTAGCCACCGTGGCCATGGTGTCGACAAATTCCTGCTGAAACATATTTATTTACAGTTGTGATGAGTGAAGAGATAGCAAATATTTGATGGTAAGATGTTTATAAAAGTGGGTCAGAGCGTTATTGCAGGCACTTCCTATACTCCTGAATGGTCTTTTCGAGGCCGAGATAGAGCGCATCGCAGATGAGTGCGTGACCTATCGACACTTCGCTCAGCCGTGGGATGCTGCGATGAAAAAATTCAAGGTTTACAAGGCTCAAATCGTGGCCGGCATTGACTCCGAGACCGGCGGAAAGGGCTGTCTTGGCAGCTTCGACAAAGGGAGCCACAGCTCCCTCGGGATCCACAGGATAGTTGTCAGCGTAGGGCTTGGTGTAAAGCTCCACCCTGTCTGCGCCTGCCCGGGCGGCCAGACGGATATTTTCATTATCAGTGCCTACAAAGATTGACGAGCGGATACCGGCATCGCGCAACTGATCTACTATCCCGGAAAGGAAATCAAAATTTGCCTTCACATCCCAGCCGGCGCTCGAGGTAATGGCCCCTGGAGCATCCGGCACGAGTGTCACCTGCTCGGGACGCACGCTCAACACGAGCTCCATAAATTCAGGCGAGGGATATCCCTCGATATTGAACTCTGTGCTCACCAGAGGCCGCAGAGCGAAGACATCGTCGCGGCGTATATGACGCTCGTCAGGGCGAGGATGGACTGTGATCCCCTGAGCGCCAAACCGTTCGCAGTCCTGAGCTACTTTAAGTAAGTCAGGGGCATTTTCGCCGCGGGCATTGCGCAGTGTGGCTATCTTATTGATGTTTACACTTAAATTTGTCATACTTCTTTTTAAGCGTGAAATCTTTTAAAGAGTGGCGGTTGTTTTTAATTAAGGGAATTTTTTGTATCTTTGTGATTCAGAAACCGACACAAACTGACTGCAAAAATAGTCAGAAAAACTAAATTAGCGAAATATTTTGCACCGAAAAGACACCACAGCACTCCCCGGCAACCCTATTTCAGTAGCTGCATCCAACGATACGGCCACTGCACTTTTGCGCCTTGAGCAGCTCTTCCCGGACTATGCCGAGAGCTCCTCAATCACCATAGAGTGCCATAAGCGCAACTATAGCGCATCGCTCATTGCGAGGGCTGTGGAGGACTGCGATGCTTGCCTGCTCAATCTCAATGTCACCTCGCCGTCTGATAGCCCTGATGGGCGTGTGGCCGTGGAATTGAGGGTAAACCATCGCGAGCCTGACTCGGTGAGTCGCTCGCTCGAACGCTATGGATTTGAAGTAGTCAAGGCCTCGGGAAATACATCGGGGGCAACCGACGACGACTCTCTTATGCGCCGACGCTACGACGAACTGATGCACTATCTGAATATCTGACCAATAATCTCTCCATTGAATTTTTGATCAAAAAAAATTACTCCAAAAATCGTCTTACCCCCTGAAGTCTCAATCATGAAGATAGCTCTATTCGGCAAACGCCGACAAAGCAATGAAGATGCTGCCTGCATCACAGCCCTGGTCGACAAACTTTCAGCCGAGGGGATTTTCACATGTATTGACCAGAAGTTCTATGATGCGATGCTGCGTCTGACCGGCGAGGCTCTTGCGGTTGACGACATCTTTGAAGGTGAGGACTTCACGGCAGACTTCTGCTTCAGCATAGGGGGCGACGGCACTTTTCTGCGCACCGCTCGGCGTGTGGCCGAAAAAGAGATACCTATCGCCGGCTTCAACACCGGACACCTTGGCTTCCTTGCCGAGCACTCCATAACTGAGGCTGACAAAATGGTCGACGATCTCATCCGAGGCGACTACACCGTGGAGGAGCGATCGCTCCTCGAAGGTAAAGGCGTAGGTGGTAAAGTCAAGGAGGGTATCTCCGGTTGGGGTTATGCCTTGAACGAAATCGCAATTCTCCGTCAGGACACCGCCTCGATGATCACCGTCCATGCCAAGATCGATGGGATGGAGATAGCATCCTATCAGGGAGATGGACTCATAATCAGCACACCCACAGGCTCCACGGCCTACAATCTTTCGGTAGGTGGCCCTATCGTGCAGCCCACTGCTCCATGTCTGGTGCTCTCACCCATCGCCCCTCACTCTCTGACCATGCGACCCCTCGTGGTGGCCGACAATCAAGAAATACGCATCTCTGTGGAGTCGCGCACCGACACCTATCGCGTGACTCTCGACGGACGCACACTTATACTCCCCATCGACGTAGACCTGCGTCTGCGCAAGGCGCCCTATTCTATCCGGGTGGTCCACAGCAAGGATCATACATTTGCCGACACTTTGCGGACTAAGCTCCTCTGGGGAATATCAAAACGCAACGAATGAGCCATTTACGCATCTCCCATCCAAAACTGGGACCCATCACGGTGGTAAAACGTCCCAACTCCCACATCGTATCCGCACGATGGACAGGGAGCGGCCTGCGTCTGAACGTCCCTGAGGGACTTTCGACTGACGAGATCACCAAACTCATCGCATCGCATAGTAATGACTTCGAGCGCATGCGCCCCACGGCTATCCATGAAGCGGGTACCAGACTCGAATTTGACGGCGGTCTCCGCATCAACCTTTGCTATGCCGAAAGCGCTATGGGGCTAACCCCTACGGCAGCCGTGCCTGATCGCGACAAGACCCTCTTCATCCACCCTATCCAGTCGGCTGTGGGGCTTTCCTTTTCAATAAATGTACACCCAGGACGCTCGTTTGACTCTCCGGATGTGCAGCACAGCATTGATGCCGCCCTCAAGGCTATAGCGCGTCATGCCGCACCGAAGCTGCTCATCCCACGTGCAAAAGAGTTGGCTGAAAAGTTTGGCCTGGAGGTCGACACCTGGGAAATAAGCCAAGGGAAGACCGTCCTTGGTCTCTGCTTCCCACGTCAGCGTCGCATTAAGATATCATATATGTGTGTATTCCTCCCTGCCGAGCTTCGCGACTATATCATCTGCCACGAGTTGGCTCACCTCTCGGAGGCAAACCATTCGAAGGAATTTCATCAGCTCGTCAACCAATACCTTGACGGGCGGGAGTCGAAACTTCAAAGCGAACTGCGCCAGTTCACTTGGCCCGTGCTCCGCTAAGGCCCTACCGCAAGCAACGCTGAGAACACGCGATAGTGATAATTATTCCCGGATAGCGGTGATGGAAATCAGCACACCATCATGACTTTAATAAGTGTTGGAATATCACTTTGTGAAGACACGACATTGGTTGTAGGGCAAAGGCTCGTCCTCCCACCAGACCAATAACAATAAAAAACAAACTGCCCAACTTCTTGAGATGGAAGTTGGGCAGGTTATTTTACTTATAATCAGGCGATAATTATTTAGAACGGCTCCGGGGCCTCGATTTGTTCGCCCGAGTCTGCCTTGGTAATGTTGATATTGGTAAGCTTCACATTCTTAGCTTCACCATTGAGAAGCATAGCGCCGTCTGTGACTCCTGACCAATTGGAGTTTTTGCATTCGATATTGTAGACATTGCAACGGTCATCAAAGCCATCAATTCTTACACCAAATTTGCTCTTGCGACAGTTGACATTGTCGAGATATACATTGCGCACTATAGGATAGAAATCGCGCTGACACTTCTCACGAAGCTCATAGACGAGGTTGATCTTCAGCACCGCCTCACGACACTGCCCGACCTCTACATTGCGCACATAGATATTCTCTATCACACCACCGCGGCAATTATTGGTCTTGATGCGGATCACCCGGTCAAGGTCAGGAGAGTCCATTCGACAGTTCTCAACGAAGAGGTTGCGGTAGCCACCGGAGATTTCGGAGCCTACGACCACTCCACCATGTCCATTCTTCATAGTGCAATTGCGCACGATGATATTCTGCGAGGGGATATTGGCAGTACGACCGTCACGGTTACGCCCGCTCTTTATGGCTATACAATCGTCGCCGGTATCGAAGAAGCAATCCTCGATGAGGACATAATTGCATGACTCGGGATCGCAACCATCACCGTTGGGGCCGGCATTTTGCACATGTACACCCTTGACGGTGACATTCTCGCAAAGTAGAGGATGGATCACCCAGAAGGGGGAGCGAAGGAGGGTAACACCCTCAATCAGCACATTCTTACATTCAACAGGGTTGAGGAGCTGCACTCGCATGCCATAGCCATCACCCATGCGACGCTCCTCGACCGGAACACCGTTTTCATTCCATTCCATGAGCAACGGACGCCCTATGCGCTGGGAGATGATACCTTTGCCATCCTCCCAACCATACTTCACGGCGCCACACATGCGCCACCAGTTGGCTTTCTCGGCGCCACCATCGATTGTACCTTTGCCGGTGATAGCTATATTTTCCTTTTGATAGGCATAGATCATCGGCTGATAGTTGTAGCAGTCCATACCCTCCCAACGAGTGCGCACCAGAGGATACTCCTTAAGGTCTGCCGTAAAGAGCAACACAGCTCCCTCTTCGAGATGAAGATTGACATTACTCTTGAGGGTGATTGGGCCTGTGAGCCAAGTGCCGGCGGGAATCACCACTCGCCCTCCACCTTCACTCGAGCAGCGTTCTATAGTACTGTTGATGAGGCGTGTATATAGATAGCCCTTAGTTTTGGACTTCTTACCGTATTTAAGGATGGGATAATCTTTGTCACGAAACTCGGGGGCTTTTATCGATTTCTCAACCGAGGGATAAAGTTCAGCCCATGCCTTGTCGGCATCAAGAGCCGAATCCTGAGCATTTTGAGCCATAGAAATCTTCGGGAAGGCCATCAGTGCCAACGCGAAGAGCGAAGCTGCAATCTTTTTCATGGTATTTTTTGAATGAAAATGGATTTTAATTGAATTTTGGCAGGAGCGGAAAATGGAATCAACGCCGCCTGCGGTATTTCAACGGACAAAATTAGCCCTTTTTCTTTTAGATTGCAATTATATCAAGTGTTATTTGAAATAAATTTCTTACCTTTGCGCTCTGAAATTGAAATTTTAAATAGAGAATGGACAAAAACGCTGTCACACCCCGCCTTGACCTGCTTTTTGAGGTCAGTTGGGAGGTATGCAACAAGATTGGTGGCATCTACACTGTCCTGTCGACCAAGGCTAAAACCCTCCAGAAGCAATATAAAGATAGGGTGATTTTCATTGGTCCCGATGTCTGGACAGAGGAGCACCCATCATCATGGTTCTCAGAATGTAAAATAGCCGGCCTCACTGACTTGCTGGCCTCGGCACAGCTCCCCGAGGGGGTAAGTGCGCGTGTTGGCCGTTGGGAAGTCCCCGGTCGACCAATTGCAGTGCTTGTGAAATTCGACGGCATGTATGCCGTGAAAGATGAGTTCTATGGACGTATGTGGGATCTCTACGGAGTGGATTCTCTTCATGCTTATGGCGACTACGATGAGGGGTGTGCTTTCGCCCACGCATCAGGCATCATAATTGAGACTATTATTAAAGGTGGTTTCGGACTTGACAAGAAGAAGGGCGCAACTACCCGCAAATCGCTTCCATATAACATCGTGGCTCACTTCGATGAGTGGACCACCGGCATGGGGCTACTCTACACCAAATGGAAAATGCCTGAGGTAGCAACCGTGTTTACAACCCACGCTACAAGCATAGGACGCAGTATCTGCGGCAACAACAAGCCACTCTATGATTATATGAAGGGCTATAACGGCGACCAGATGGCCCGCGAGCTCAACATGGAAGCGAAACACTCGCTGGAGAAAGCGGCTGCTCATGCTGCCGATGCCTTCACTACTGTGAGCGAAATCACGGCCGTAGAATGCGAGCAGTTGCTCGAGCGCCGTCCCGATGTGGTCACCCCCAATGGTTTTGAAAAAAACTTCGTTCCCGCCGCTGCCAAAATGCCCGCCGCCAAAGCAGCAGCGCGCAACAAAATGATAGAAGTGGCTTCGGCTCTCACCGGCAAGAAATTTGACTCGGACAACACCTTTATAATAATTACAAGCGGACGATGCGAGTATCGCAACAAGGGGCTCGACCTTTTCCTCGATGTAGCTTCTTTGCTACGCGACTCAGAGATTAAGAGCGACATCATAGCCTATGTGATGGTGCCTGCATGGCCCCGCGAAGCGCGCCAAGACCTCATCACACGTATGGAGGAGAAAGCGACCGGAGAGTCAGCGCTTTCAGAACCGGTGATCACCCATTGGCTCAACAACCCTGACAGCGACCCTGTGAATCTCCGCATCCGCTCTCTCGGTTTCGGATATGACGGCGGAAATGTCACCGTCATCTATGTACCCTGCTATCTCAACGGCACAGATGGTGTTTTCAACATGACCTACTACGACCTTCTGCCGGGAGCTGATGCCACTGTGTTCCCATCCTATTATGAGCCGTGGGGCTACACACCCCTTGAAAGCGTGGCTTTTGGAGTGCCTACAGTCACAACCTCACTCTCAGGCTTCGGACAATGGGTGCTTAAGGACTTTGAAAATGTATTTGACGACTGCGGTGTCAATGTGATTGGTCGCGGCGACTCCAACTATGGCTCTGTGGTGACCAACATAGCCACCTCCCTCAAATACCTTGCGCTTTCCGACGCCCCGCTCCGCAAAAAGATTGCCAAAGCGGCAATGAAGACAGCTGCTAAAGCAGCCTGGTCGGAATTCATCAGCTTCTACGATGAGACCTACGATCTTGCCCTCGCCAACGCCGCGGCCCGATGCAAGAAAAAGAAAAAGAACTAACCCCCTATATTATAACTACGTATTAACGAACAATTTCACTTATAAAACATGAAACTTCCTGTAAGCAAAACTAATGCTCCCGTGTGGCGCGACATCACTATCAAGTCCGTGCTCCCCGAAGCATTGAAACCTCTGGAAATAATCTCTCGCAATCTCTGGTGGGTATGGAACAGCGCAGCCAAGAATCTCTTCCGTGATCTTGACTCCGATATCTGGCGTGCCACCGGCGAAAATCCCGTGATGCTCCTTCAGCAGCTCACCTCCGCACGTCTTGAGGAGATCATGAACGATGCTGAGATGATGGAGCGCATCAACCATGTCTACGACATGTTCAAGGAATATATGGCTAAGCCCATGCGCAAGGACATCCCCTCAGTGTCATATTTCTCTATGGAGTATGGTCTTTGCAACTGCCTCAAAATCTACTCCGGTGGTCTCGGTGTGCTCGCCGGCGACTATATCAAGGAGGCTTCTGACTCCTGCGTAGACATGACAGCTATCGGCTTCCTCTATCGCTACGGCTATTTCACTCAGAGCCTCAGTGTCGATGGCCAGCAGATCGCCAACTATGAGCCCCAGAACTTCAACCAGCTCCCTATCGAGCAGGTTATGGACGAAAATGGTCACCCGGTGATACTCGAAGTCCCCTACCCCGGCCGAATTGTCTACAGCCACATTTGGCGTGTAAACGTTGGTCGCATGAAGCTCTATCTGCTTGACACAGACTTTGACATGAACAGCGAATATGACCGCTCAATCACTCACCAGCTCTATGGCGGCGATTGGGAAAACCGTATCAAGCAGGAATATCTCCTTGGCATCGGTGGTGTACTCGCTCTCAAGAAACTTGGCATTTCAAACACCATCTACCATGCCAACGAGGGTCACGCAGCATTGCTCAACCTCCAGCGTCTCTCTGACTATGTGGAGAGTGGCCTTGACTTCACTACCGCACTCGAACTGGTGCGCTCTTCGAGCCTCTACACCGTCCACACACCCGTGCCCGCAGGCCACGACTACTTCGACGAAGGCCTCGCCCACAAATATCTCAACGAATTCCCCGCTCGTCTGGGCATCTCATGGCAGGATCTCATGAACATGGGTCGCGAGAACCCTGACAGCCAGGATCGCTTCTCAATGAGTGTGTTCGCTCTTAACACTTGCCAGGAGGCCAATGGTGTCAGCTGGCTCCATGGCGAAGTCTCCAAGAAGATGTTTGCCGGGGTTTGGAAGGGTTACACTTGGGAGGAGAGCCATGTTGGCTACGTCACCAACGGTGTTCACATGCCCACCTGGGCTGCTTCGGAATGGAAAGCCTTCTACACGGAAAAGCTCGGCGAGCAGGTGTTCTCTCACCAGAGCGATCCCAAAGCCTGGGAAGGCATCTTCAAGGTGAAAGATGAAGATATCTGGAACCTCCGCTGCACGATGAAAAATAAGTTTATCAACTTCGTGAAGCGCGACTTCAAAGAGAAATGGCTTGCTAATCAGGGCGATCCCTCAGCTGTAATTAAGATTCTTGAAAAGATCAACCCCAACGCCCTCATCATCGGCTTCGCCCGCCGCTTCGCCACCTACAAGCGTGCCCACCTCCTCTTCACTGATCTTGAGCGTCTTGACCGCATCGTCAACAACGAGCAGTTCCCCGTGCAGTTTATCTTCTCAGGAAAAGCTCACCCCGCCGATGGCGCCGGCCAGGGCCTCATCAAGCGTATCATGGAGATTTCGCGCATGCCCCAGTTCCTCGGCAAGATTATCTTCCTCGAGGACTACAATATGATAGTTGCCAAGCGCCTCGTGACCGGTGTCGACATCTGGCTCAACACCCCCACTCGTCCTCTCGAAGCATCCGGTACATCGGGTGAGAAAGCCGAGATGAACGGTGTGCTCAACTTCTCAGTGCTCGACGGTTGGTGGTATGAGGGTTACAAACTCGATGAGAAAGCCGGTTGGGCTCTTACCGACAAGCGCACCTATGCTGACCAGGGCCAGCAGGACAAACTCGATGCTGCAACCATCTACTCAATGCTTGAAAACGAGATCATCCCCCTCTATTTCGCAAAGAACTCCAAGGGCTACTCTCCCGAATGGATTCAATATATCAAACGTTCCATCGGACACATCGCTCCTCAGTATACCATGCAGCGCATGATCGAGGACTACATCAGCCGCTTCTACGAGCCTGAAGCAAAGCGCTTTGCTCTCCTTTCAGCCGATAACGACAAGCTCGCCAAGGAGATAGCCGCATGGAAAGAGAAAGTGGCTGCCGCATGGGATGGTATCCGTGTGCTCGACGTTCAGACAAACGAAGACCTCAGCCACAACAGTAATAGCGGCCAGGAATTCACCACCACTGTGAAGATCGACACTAATGGTCTTGCCGACGATCTGGCTCTCGAGACTGTAATCGACAAGATCCAGGACAACCAGACCAAGCGCGTATCCTCCGTGCCCTTCAAAGTTGCTTCAAAGGATGGCAATATCGTAACCTTCACCATGACTGATAAGCTGCGTAACCCCGGTGTGTTCCGTTACAGCTACCGTCTCTATCCGAGCAACCCCAACCTGCCCCATCGTCAGGACTTCGCGTTCACAATGTGGATCTAATCCGGCGAACACGGGACATCCTACTGTAAATATCAACTCCCCGCTGCATCAAAAAAACATGCAGCGGGGAGTTTTTCTTTCTTACCCAGGGGGACAGCAAAACTATTTTGAGGTCATAATTTTGAGGACGAGACGATCCGTCTCGTTCATCGCTTCGCGTCCTATTGAGGTTAGATTGTGGATGGTATTGTCGACGTCATCGCTGATAATCCCTTCGGTTGAGGTGACACACTTACCGTTCATTGCGAGCATCGCCGACATCAGGGCCGTTGAGACCCCCGATGAAATCTTCAGTGCACAAGAGGGCTTGGCTCCGTCGCATATCATACCCGTAAGGTTAGCAATCATATTTTTCACCGACGCGCACACCTCAGGATATTCCCCTCCCATGAGCCACGCTAAGGCTCCTGATGCTCCCGTGGATGCAACGACACACCCACAGAGTGCCGAAAGGCGACCGAGACTCTGCTTGATATAGATACTCGTGAGATGACTCAGAATAAGCGCCCTGGCCGTCTGTTCGCGAGTTGCACCGCAATCGCGGCTGAAGCTTACCACGGGCATGGTGGCAGTGATTCCTTGATTGCCGCTCCCGGAGTTGGACATCACAGCCACCGGAGCACCACCCATCCTGGCATCACAGGCCGCCGAGGTGTAGGATATCATGTGTTCCACCGGAGTGTCACCATAATATTTCAGGCCGTAATTTCTTATTGTAGAGCCTAAAGAGTGGCCATACTCACCTTTAAGAGCCAACTCAGCTGCTTTCATATTGAGGCGCTCTGCCTCGAGAATAAAATCTATCTCCTCAATAGGAGTTGTCACCGCGAAATCATAAATTTTCGCCATCGAGAGAGCCGTCAAATTTTCGTCATCTGCCTCGGCCTCCCCTTCGGAGGTGCCATCGCATAGGAGCATCACCTCGCCATCGCGCTCAAGCCTTACGAAATTGGTATGTTCACATGATATCACGGCTCTTGAGTCTTTCCGGCTGTCGGATACCTTCACATCTATGTGAAGCTTTGATGGTGCCTGTTCATCGAGCTTAATCTCAACCCTATGGTTGGCAAGGAAACTTTTGGCGCGCTCAACGGCCCGTGGATTCACATCGCGAAGTACCTCAAGTCCATACTCACTCTTCCCGATCAGAGCACCGAGAGCAATAGCTATCGGGAGTCCAATCATACCTGTGCCGGGAATTCCGACACCCATGGCGTTTTTAAGCACATTTGCCGATAGCGACACTTCAATTGCATCGGGGGTACATCCAAGCAACTCAGTGGCTTTCGCTACACAGAGAGCAACCGCCACCGGCTCCGTACAGCCAATAGCAGGAACCACCTCTTTCTTTATGAGGCTTATGATTTTTTCGCGTTGTTCACGATCAAGCATGGTAAAGATTTGATGATGAAAGGTAAACTTTTATGCAAAATTACATCATTTACACACCTAAAACAAACAACGATGACCGAAATCGAGCAGTCAGCTCATATTCGGTCATCGTAGGATATTCTTATTCCCGGTATTTATCAATTTTAATACCCCGATTTTTTACATCGAAATAATCTACTCATAATATAAGGGGAAAACAAGCACTATAAGTAGGTTTACCTAACCGGCTACTCAATATAGCCGAAGGAGCGGAGCTTGTTCTCGCGGTTACGCCAGTTAGGCTCTACCTTCACAAATAGTTCGAGAAACACACTCTTGTCGAAGAATTTTTCAATATCCTTCCTTGCCTCCATGCCCACTTTCTTAATCTTTGAGCCCTGGTGGCCAATGATGATACCCTTCTGGCTATCGCGCTCTACGTAGATGACAGCCATGATGTGGATCGACTTCTCCTTCTCCTCAAACTTCTCAACGATTACCTCTACCGAATAAGGGATCTCCTTATCGTAGATTGTGAGAATCTTTTCGCGGATAATTTCAGTGACGAAAAATTTTGCAGGCTTATCGGTCAGAGCGTCCTTGCCGAAATAAGGTGCTGACTCAGGTAGAAGTTCTACGATGCGCTTTAGCAGATTGTCAACATTAAAACCCTCCTTTGCCGAAATGGGGAATATCTCAGCCTTTGGGAGTATGGCCTGCCATTTTTCTGTGAGTTCCTCAAGGTCTACCTGCACCTTCACGAGATCAATCTTGTTGATGACCAGGAGCACGGGCACGGTCTCCTTTGCCACCTTGGCAAGGAAATCGGCATTCTTCGATGGATCTTCAACCACATCGGTCACATAGAGGAGCACATCCGCATCAACCAACGCACCCTCGCTGAAATTCAGCATACTCTCCTGAAGTTTGTATTTTGGTTGGAGAACACCGGGGGTATCAGAGAAAACGATCTGATAGTCAGGCGTATTTACAATACCTGTGATGCGATGCCGTGTGGTCTGCGCTTTGGATGTAATAATACTGATGCGTTCGCCCACAAGATCATTCATGAGGGTTGACTTTCCTACATTGGGGTTACCTACAATGTTTACAAATCCTGCTTTATGTGCCATAATGGATATTATTTCTTTAAAAAAGTTGGAAGAAAATTTTTCTCGCATCATCCATTTTGGAGATGCTTACAATATATAAACAAAAATAGCACCTGAAAAGATGCTATTTTTGTGGATTTTTTTTTAATTTTATTCTCTGAGCTCTCCGGGAGCTCACCGCGAGCAACGGCGAAATCAGAGATCCCAGATGATATACATCGCACCCCAGGTGAAGCCGGCACCGAAAGCGGTGAGGATGATGCGGTCACCCTTCTTGAGGCGATCTTTGAATTCATCAAGGCAGAGAGGGATTGAGGCGGCCGATGTGTTGCCATATTTCTCGATATTGACAAGCACTTTCGATTCGTCAATGCCCAGACGCTGACCCACAGCCTCGATGATTCGGAGATTGGCTTGGTGAGAAACGAACCAGTCGATCTTCTCCACGTCGAGATTGTTGCGCTCCATCACCTCGATAGATGATTCAAGCATATCTGTGACGGCATTCTTATAGACATTGCGACCATCCTGAATCACAAAATGCTGCTGAGCATCGACTGTCTCGTGAGAAGCGGGAAGCACAGAACCGCCGGCCGGCATCCAGAGATGCTCGAGCCCTTCACCATCGATATGAAAAACTCCGTCAATGATACCTACATTTGCATCGGTTGGCTCAAGGAGCATAGCGCCTGCGCCGTCGCCGAAGAGAGGGCATGTGGCACGATCCTGATAGTTGGTCATCGACGACATCTTTTCAGCGGCTACGACCACTACCTTCTTGCGCAGTCCCGACTTCACATAAGCGGCGCCATCCTGAAGGGCAACGAGAAATCCGGCACATGCCGCCTGGATATCGTAAGAATAAGCATTTCTGAGGCCGAGATTATGTGCTATCACAGAGCCTGTTGAGGGGAAGCGATAGTCAGGGTTTGAAGTGGCACAGATGAGGAGGTCTACTTCTTCGGGCTTGGTGCCTGTTGACTCAAGGAGCTTCTCTACAGCCTTGATACCGAGATAAGAGGAGCCTTTGCCGGGTTCGCGGAGAATACGGCGCTCCTTGATACCTACGCGGGTAGTGATCCACTCATCGTTGGTATCTACCATCTTCGAGAGCATCTCATTGTCAAGAATATCTTCGGGAGCGTACGACGCCAGACCCGAAATGCGCGCATTATACATGGAGAATGATCAGAATAATTGGGAATGTTGTAATGATTTAAAAGAAGATTCGCCCGGCATGAAGCTGATATATGCAGATTAACCCGCGAGAGTTATACTCACGAATTTCACAATACTTTTTCGCCTGCAAAGGGGGAGAAAGTCAGCACATAATGCAGCAATGACTCAAAGAGCAATCCTCTTTGAGCCAAGCCTTAATGGGGAGGTTTAGACAGCAGCTGTCTTTTCGATAGCTATGCGTCCGCGGTAGTAACCACATTCACCGCACACGGTGTGATAGAGATGCCAAGAGCCGCAGTTGGGGCAGAGTGCAAGTGTGGGGACTACAGCCTTGTCATGAGTACGACGCTTTGCTGTACGGGTCTTTGATTGTTTGCGTTTAGGATGTGCCATGATCTATTATATTATTTTATTTATCAAAAAAATTCAAATTTGTCTTTTTCATCGTGAGAGTCAATCCTTGTTGAGACCCTTGAGGACATCCCAACGAGGATCGGTGGGAGCTTCGGATGTTTCAGAGGGCGATTCCGGAGCGGTCTCCATTGAGTCCATCTCCTCCATCAGCTGGTCAGTTAGCTCGGCATCCTCATCGTCGGCTTTGGTTGCGCGATGTTTGCGCAGAAGGGCGCTCATCTGGCGGTTGCACTTCCCGAGAGGATGCACATGCTTCACCGGGATGGCAAGCGAAGCAGTGTCGAAGATGATATACGACACATTGAGATAGTTGTCGCTCTCTGGAATGATCAGCAAATCGTCGGTCTCCGAGTAGTCATCGCCATATTTCACTGCTATATCATAGGTAGTGTCGATAGGCTGTATGAGGTCATCGAGACAGCGGTCACAGATGAGAGTCACCGTTCCATAGACGTGGAAGGCGAGATCATAGATGTCGTTTTTGTGCGTCACAGTCAGCTTAACCGTCAGGTCGGCATCATGTATGTCGGCACTCTCCATATTCACGAAAAACTGCTTCCCAAGGTGATACTCAAACTCTTGCACACCTTCAGGAATGGTTTTCAAAGGGAGACGGAATTCTGAAAATTTTCCCACAATCGTAATTGCTTAAAAAAAACTGTGCAAAGTTAGGCAAAAAGTTTCACTCTGCAAAACATTTAGCCCAAAACTCAGAAATCTACGCCTGAAAATTGAATTTTCTTGAGCGGAACAATAACAAAAATGTTATTCAGGATTAAGTTTTATTCAATCTTTTTCAACGGGATTGTAGTCGGCAATTATCTTATGTATATCTATGCTTTTATAGCCCCAATCCTTGAAATCATATTCACCGGATTCTAATTTTCTTACCACCTCAGGATCGTCGCTGAAATAGACTTTAGCCCATTTCTTTATGTCCTTGGTGGAATTCGGTATGTGGCAGGGATGTTCACTTCCCTTTTTAAGTACGTATCGAGTGCTTTTGTAGGAATAAAGTGCATTATAATTGAAACGGATATTACCCTTTTTGAAGTCTGGACGACCTACATGGTACCAATATGAAGCGTTATTCTCCACCTGTTCGCAACACATCCATAAAGGATATTCCGCCATACCAAGATTCTCCCCGGTCTCAATATCAATTATCTCACAATATAAAGGTTTAAAGAGGTACTTCATATCGGGATGTTTCTCATGCCACAGCACAATACATTCAATACTATCAGTTTCATATTTCCGTTTCACATCTTCGACAATGACCTTTACCTGTTTATCCATGTAGTTAGGCATCTCAAACCTTACGGAATCAAGATGCCGGCCATTCTTCAGGACGATATTTCCTATAGCCTTGGTACCGGAGCCTAAAGCATAAGCGGAACTTAACAGAGTTGCTATAAGACAAACAATGACAAGAATTAAAATTCTGATTTTCATATTGATGTGGACTGTTTTCAATATTGCAAAATTACAAAAAGTTACTCTTTGGTTGAATTAAATTTTGAAAAACATTATATACATATGTTTATGATTCTTTCCCAAGTTTGACAGAATCTTCAAAAAGTTGAATTGTTGCACAGTTTATTTTTAAAATTGCATTTAGAGCCTGTCCCATAATATATGTTAACGCTGAGGTCGCATATCTCGGAGGGATTTTGGAGTTGGCGTGAGGGAGCAATGCTGTGGCATTGTGACCGAGCGACAGCTTCAAAAGCATCCGAGAGATGCGAGGCGGAGGTAATTTTCTTTGCCACAATACGTTAACTATATATGAAAGTATTCTCACTCCTTAACTCAAAGCAAAAACGCTGGCTCAAAACATACTGCTCAAAAATTGGCATAACCCTGGATATCAGAAAGTTTGAGGGTATAATATTTGTATTGAAGAGTGGTTGCCAATGGCGATTGTTGCCATCGCGTTTTGGTAAATGGAAAAGTGTATTCTATGCTAAAATCCAAGAGATTTTGGCATTTTTTATTTCCAAAATA
>CAZUEY010000012.1:0-43759 GCA_964619395.1 uncultured Staphylococcus sp.
CATTTCATTCGTAACGAAAAGGTCGTGGGTTCGAGTCCCACTCGCGGCTCAAAGTTAAAACTACTGAAAGTCAACTCGTTAAGGGTTGACTTTTCGCTTTATATGTTGTAAAACAGGTTGCATATTTCGCAAAATATCCCCACTTTTGACGAGAAAAGATATACTCAGAATGTACTTTTTTACAGTTAGGCCGAAAAAATATCCTCAACTTTAAGAGAAAATTGTGCGGAATCCATGCAAGCCGAATGAATGAAAATTTTAAGTTTGTTTAACAATTATAGCGCTAAATCATCTTTCGTCATAGTTCCTGTCTCTGCTCGTGAATAATTTGCCTTGTGACAATAGATTCATCGACTTTTGAGTTATAACGGTAATAAAAAAGTCCCCAACAGGGGACTTTTTTATTATGAAGTGGCGGATATTGTATCCGGCTTTCAGAGGGTCTCTTTTATCTTGGAGTGAAGCAAGTGGAGGGCTTCGTCAAGACCATTTTTATCCTTGCCACCGGCCTGGGCAAACCCTGGCTGGCCGCCACCTCCGCCTTTTATGGCTTTGGCAGCTTCGCGGACTAAGGTCGATGCGTTGAGACCGCGCTTGACAAGATCGTCGGTAAGTGCCACGGTGAGCAGCGGTTTTCCGGAAACATCGCAGGTTGCAGCGATAAAGGCAGTGTTTTCGGGCGACATCTGGCGGATGCCGAAAGCGATTCCTTTTACTACGTCGGGCACTCTAACCCCGGAGAGAGTCGCTATTTTGGTGTCACCCACGCTCTCCGATTTGGCGAGCAAGTCGGTAGTAAGATTGCGGACACGCTCCTTGAAGAATTCCTCAGCTTCTTTGCGGAGCTCTGCATTCTCTTCAATGGATTTGCGAAGCGCCACAAGAATGTCCGGTGCATTGTGGAGGAGTTCGCCAACGGCTCTCATATCGTCAGCCACGTGGTCCACCAAATCCTCAGCCACTTCAGCAGTCACAGCCTCGATACGGCGGATGCCGGCGGCGATGCTCGACTCAGAGACAATGCGGATCATCCCTATATTACCGGTGTTGGGGACATGTGTGCCACCACAGAGTTCTACGGAATCGCCATATTTCACCACTCTGACCTCCTCGCCATATTTTTCGCCGAAGAGAGCCATAGCACCCATTGCGAGGGCATCGGCGATGGGGAGGTGACGGTTTTCAACCAGCGGGATAGCTTTGCGGACATTGGCGTTGGCGATCTTCTCAACCTTACGAAGCTCCTCAGGGGTCACCTTCTGGAAATGAGAGAAGTCAAAGCGAAGCATGGTGGGAGAGACGAAGGAACCCTTTTGCTCCACATGAGTCCCAAGCACTTCACGCAGAGCAGCGTGGAGCAGATGGGTAGCGGTATGGTTGCATTCGGTAGCGCGGCGGGCTTTGGTGTCGATCTCAGCCACAAATTCCCCCTCAGGATTCTGGGGAAGTTTAGTGGACAGGTGAACTGCCTGGCCATTCTCCCGTTTTGTGTCGTAGATCTCCACAACATTACCATTGCTGTCGATCAGCTTACCGCTGTCGCCAACCTGGCCACCCATCTCGGCATAGAAAGGTGTGACGGAAAGCACTATCTGATAGAAACTCTTGCCCTTTTGGGTCACTTTGCGATAGCGAAGGATCTGAGTGGGAACGGAAGTCTCGTCGTAGCCCACAAACTCAGTCTCACCCTCGCGAATCACGGTCCAGTCAGAAGCTTCAACGGCAGCAGCATTGCGAGCCCTCTCTTTCTGAGCCTGCATCTCGCGGTCGAACTCTTTCTTGTCGAGTGTCATGGAGTTCTCCTTGAGGATAAGTTCTGTAAGGTCGAGGGGGAAACCATAGGTGTCGTAAAGCACGAAAGCCTCTTTGCCTGAAATCTCTGATTTTCCCTCAGCCTTCGCACGGGCAATAGCTTCGTCGAGAATCGCGATACCCTTGTCGAGAGTGCGAAGGAATGAATCTTCCTCCTCTTTTATAACCTTCATGATGATCTCGCGCTGGGCTGCAATTTCGGGGTAAGCCTCGCCCATGGAGTCGATGAGGGTATCGACGAGTTTATACATGAAAGCCTGCTTCTGATCGAGGAAGGTGTAGGCATAGCGGACAGCGCGACGGAGAATTCGGCGAATCACATAGCCGGCCTTCGCATTGCCGGGGAGCTGGCTGTCTGCTATCGAGAAAGAGATGGTGCGGACATGGTCAGCGATCACACGCATTGCCACATCTATTTTTCTATCCTTGCCATATTCCTTGCCTGAAAGTTGGGCTATTTTGCTGATAAGAGGGGTGAAAACGTCAGTATCGTAGTTTGACTTCTTCCCCTGCAGAGCCATGCAGAGGCGCTCGAAGCCCATGCCGGTGTCGATCACCTTTGCGGGGAGGGGTTCGAGAGAGCCATCGGCTTTGCGGTTGAACTGCATGAACACAAGATTCCAGATCTCGATCACAAGAGGATTGTCCTTATTGACAAGAGACGCACCGTCTACCTGAGAGCGCTCCTCATCTGAACGGAGATCGATATGGATTTCAGAACATGGGCCGCAGGGACCTGTGTCACCCATCTCCCAGAAGTTATCGTGCTTGTTGCCATTGATTATATGCGATGCGGGCAGATGCTTCTCCCAATAGGAGGCAGCTTCGTCATCGCGGGTAAGCCCCTCGTCAGGGGCACCCTCAAAGACGGTGGCATACAGACGATTGGGGTCGAGTTTAAGCACATCAACGAGATATTCCCATGCCCAATCGATGGCCTCCTTCTTGAAATAGTCGCCAAACGACCAGTTGCCGAGCATCTCAAACATGGTGTGGTGATAGGTGTCCATCCCTACCTCCTCGAGGTCGTTGTGCTTGCCGGACACACGCAGACACTTCTGCGAGTCGGCCACGCGCTGATATTTTGCAGCTTTATTGCCAAGTATAATATCCTTAAATTGATTCATGCCGGCGTTGGTAAACATCAGGGTGGGGTCATCCTTGATTACCATCGGAGCCGAGGGCACGATATGATGCTCTTTAGAGCGGAAAAATTCTTTGAAAGATTCGCGTATCTCCTTTGCTGTAAGCATAGTGGGTATGTTAAATTTTCGGGTTGCTGTTACGAGGCAAGAGTCCCGGAAAAGGGGGAGCAAAAGCCGGTGCAAATTTACTAAATTTTGGCGTTTTTTTGGCGGAAATGCGTAAATTTGTGGTAATATTTGAAAGCAATGGCTAAAAAGATTGTTGAGACCCCGCTGATGAAGCAGTATATCGCCATGAAGGAGAAGCATCCTGACGCGATTTTGCTCTTTCGTGTGGGCGACTTTTATGAGACCTTCTCTGAGGATGCTATCGCCGCTTCCGAAATACTCGGAATCACTCTGACCCGCAGAGCCAATGGCGCAGCGCAATACGTGGAGCTTGCCGGCTTCCCGCATCATGCTCTCGACACCTATCTCCCCAAACTCGTCAGAGCCGGACGACGCGTTGCGATATGCGAGCAGCTCGAGGACCCAAAGACCACGAAGAAGTTGGTGAAGCGCGGTATCACCGAGTTGGTCACTCCCGGTGTCTCTATCAGCGATACGCTCCTCGATCATAGGGAAAACAATTTTCTTGCAGCGGTGAATTTCGGGAAGCAGTCCATAGGAGTTGCGTTTCTCGATATCTCTACCGGTGAATTTCTTGCTGCCGAAGGGTCGTTGGATTATGTGGGGAAGCTCCTTGCAAATTTTGCTCCGAAAGAGGTGCTCGTGGAGCGAGGCAAGAAGAAACTTCTTGCCGAGTCGTTTGCCGAACATTTTCTCGCCTTCGAGATGGACGACTGGGTATTCACATCTGACGCCGCGATGGATCGCCTCCTCAAGCAGTTTGCAACCAATTCGCTTAAAGGATTCGGCATAAATGAGATGCCCTCGGCTATAGTGGCTGCGGGGGCTATCCTCCACTATCTTGACATCACTCAGCATACACGCATCTCCCACATCACCTCCATCGCACGGGTTGAGGAGGAGAAGTCAGTGCGTCTCGACAAATTCACCATACGCAATCTCGAACTTGTAAACTCTATGAGCGGCGACGGCAAGAGCCTCCTCGAGGTGATAGACCGCACGCTCTCACCTATGGGTGCACGACTTCTGCGCCGATGGTTGCTCTTTCCCCTCAAAGACCCCGTGGAGATCAATCGTCGTCTCGACGTGGTAGACTATTTCTTCCGCCACCCTGACGACCGCGAGGATGTGCGCGAACTTCTCGGACGCATAGGTGACCTTGAGCGTCTGGCAGCCAAAGTGTCGGCCGGAAGGGTCAATCCCCGCGAAATCATGCAGTTGGCAAATTCACTGGAACTCATAGGGCCCCTGAAAAAGATATGTGAGCGCTCAGACCTCGACTCCCTGCGCTCCATTGGCGAGCAGCTCAACCCCTGCGAGTCGATATGCGCGGCAATAAAAGCTACCATCATCCCAGACCCCCCTACGGCACTAAACCGCGGGCCCGTGATCTGCGAGGGAGTCGACCCCGAACTCGACGAACTGAGGGAGATAGCCTATCGGGGCAAGGACTATCTTGTGAGGCTGCAACAACGCGAGATTGAAGCTACAGGTATCCCCTCGTTAAAGGTGGCTTATAATAATGTGTTTGGTTACTATATTGAAGTGACCAACACCCATCGAGAGAAGGTGCCCTCAGAGTGGATCCGAAAGCAGACACTTGTCAATGCCGAGCGATATATCACTCAGGAACTCAAGGAGTATGAGGAGAAGATACTTGGAGCTCAGGATAAAATCGCTGTTATTGAGCAGCGGATATATACTGACCTCGTAAGCCGGCTTGGAGATTACATCTCGGTGATACTTGTCGATGCTCAATTGATAGCCCGCCTTGATGTGTTCAACTCGTTTACACGTGTGGCACTTGAGAACCGTTATACCCGCCCTGTTGTCGATGATTCACTCGAATTGAGCATCACAGAGGGACGCCATCCTGTGATTGAGAAAGAACTTCCCCCGGGCGAACCATATATCGCAAACTCAATCTCTCTCTCTAACAATGGCACCCAGATAATGATGATTACCGGGCCCAATATGTCGGGTAAGTCAGCTTTGCTCAGGCAGACCGCACTCAATGTACTTCTGGCTCAGATAGGCTCATTTGTGGCAGCTGACAGTGCCCGCATAGGGGTAGTGGATAAGATTTTTACCCGCGTAGGAGCGAGCGACAATATTTCACTTGGTGAGTCGACCTTCATGGTAGAGATGAACGAGGCCGCCTCGATACTCAACAATATGAGTGAGCGGTCGCTGATACTTTTCGATGAGCTCGGGCGCGGCACCTCTACCTACGATGGTATCTCAATAGCCTGGGCCATCGTGGAGCATATTCATGAATATGGTAAAGCGCATCCTAAGACACTCTTCGCTACCCACTACCATGAATTAAACGAGATGGAAAAGAGTTTCAGCCGGGTGGTAAACTATAATGTGTCGGTTCGCGAGATTGATGGCAAAGTCGTGTTCCTTCGCAAACTTGCACGTGGCGGTAGCGAACATAGCTTCGGAATCCATGTGGCCAAACTTGCCGGCATGCCTAAATCGATAGTTGACCGCGCCGGTGAAGTGCTCAAGCATCTCGAGAAAGCCAACAGCGAAACCGACGAGAAGGTGACAAAAAATCTTGCCAAGGCAGCAGAGATGACCGAGGGAATGCAACTCTCATTCTTCCAGTTGGACGACCCCGTGTTGGGCCAGCTCCGTGATGAAATCCTGGATCTCGACATCAATAATCTCACACCAATGGCTGCCCTCAACAAACTCCATGATATAAAGACCATTCTTACAGGTCGTTGAACGTTGAGATAAATTTCCGTTGAGGCTCTTAACTGCACTACAACATTTGAGCCGGTGAAAGAATCTAATTCCTTCACCGGCTCAAATGTTGTAGTTATCCGGAAACGGGGTTGTAAGCTATGGTAAGTTGGAATTATTCGTAGCGAATAGCCTCGATTGGGTCAAGATTAGATGCTTTCATGGCGGGAACCCATCCGAAGAAGATGCCTGTGAAGGTGCAGACCGCGAAACTCAACACGATAGAGGAGGCAAGGATTGAGGTAGGCCATCCTGCAAGGAGTGTCACAAGCCATGCAGCCGCAAATCCCACCACTACCCCTATCAAGCCTCCTGTGACCGAAATGATGATTGCTTCAATGAGAAATTGAAGCAGGATATCAATGCCTCTGGCTCCGATGCTCATGCGCAGACCAATCTCTCTTGTTCGCTCTGTGACTGATACATACATCATGTTCATGATGCCGATACCGCCTACCAGCAGTGAGATGAACGCAATACAGGTAAGAAGTATGGTCATCATGTCGGAGGTGGAGTTCATCATCTCGCTGAGTTCCTGTTGCGACCGGATGCTGAAGTTGTCCTCATCGCCCGGCGCAAGTCGGTGGTTAGATCGGAGCAGCTCCGTGATTTCTTCGGTGGCCATATCCGTCATTTCCTCTGAAAGAGCTGAGGCCACTACCTGTCCGAGATAGTCGACTGCCAGGATTCTCTTCATCACAGTGGTGTAAGGTGCTATCACTACATCATCCTGATCCATGCCCATAGAGTTTGTGCCTTTGCTCTTGAGTACCCCCACGATTGTGAAAGGTATCTTGCCGAAACGCACCACTTTGCCTATAGGGTTCTCACCGTTGGGGAAGAGGTTGTCGACCACGGTCTTGCCTACTACACACACCTTCGATGCGCTCTTGATGTCGGCATCGGTAAACATCTCCCCATCCTCCACAGATATCTTACGAATGTCGAGATATTCCGGGGTCACTCCGTAGATGCTCGAAGGCCAGTTGTTGTTGCCGTAGACCATCTGTCCGGAACTTGAGACTACGGGGCTGACGAGTGAGAGATAGGCAGTACGGTCGCGAAGAGTCTCATAGTCGGCTATTTTGAGCGTCTGCATATCGTCAGAGCTCTGTCTCACACCTCCGCGCTGCATATTCCCCGGATGGATCATGATCATGTTTGAGCCCATCTCCGATATCTGTGCCTTGATGCTCTCTTTCGATCCCTGACCTATGGCAAGCATACATATAACCGCTGCGATACCTATTATGATACCGAGCATTGTGAGGATCGCTCTGAGTTTGTTGCGATTGAGTGCTCGAAGAGCAATTTTTAGAAGATTGAAGAAACTCATTGTCAATCGTCGTTTACGGGAAGTGAATCAAGCATCTCCTGAGCCGATGCAGGGGAGTCGTTGTAAGTATCGGATATGATTTTGCCGTCGCGGAGAACAATGTTGCGCGACGAGAAGGCAGCAAGTTCTGGATTGTGAGTAACGAAGATGATAGTGCGTCCGCGGGCAAAGAGTTCCTGAAAGAGAACGAGCACGCTGAACGATGTTCGGGTGTCGAGGTTGCCCGTGGCTTCGTCGGCGAGTATTATCACAGGATCGTTGACAACCGCTCTCGCTATGGCAACTCGCTGTTGCTGTCCGCCACTCATCTGGTTGCTCTTATGGTTGAGGCGATCACCCAGCCCTACAGCTTTCAGCGCCTCAATAGCCCGCTCGCGCCTCTCTTTAGCGGAGACGGAGGAGTTGTAGAGAAGGGGCAGCTCCACATTTTCTATGGCAGAAGTCTTGGGGAGAAGGTTGTAGTTCTGAAACACAAAACCAATCTTACGGTTTCTTAGTCGAGCTCGCTCATTCTTGCTCATCTGGCGGACACTGACTCCATCGAGCAGATATTCGCCCGATGTCGGAGTGTCAAGACATCCGAGGGTGTTCAGCAGGGTGGATTTACCTGAGCCTGAGGTACCCATGATGGTGACGAATTCACCTTCACGTATGGTGAATGAAACACCCCTGAGAGCATGAACGGTCTCTCCTCCGACCTTAAAATCGCGTCGGAGGTCGCGCACTTTGATAATTTCACGCTTTTCCATACCGCTTTATTTCTTATTGCCTCCGGGGCGTTTGGGCTGGAACGGGCTTTGGCCACCCTGCTGAGGTTTTTCCTCTTGAGCAGAGTCGACCGAGTATTCAACAGCCACCTTCTCTCCGGGCTTCAGACCGGAGACAACGCGATAGTTGACCCCGTCGGTAGCACCAATTGTAATGATGACGGGCGACATCTTGTCGCCATCTACTACCCATACCCTTTTCTTATCCGGGTCGGAGGGATCATCGTATGGGTCAGTGTCGGCATCCGCGGGGTAAGTGGGGAGACCCTTCACGTCAGGATAGCTGTGGGGTATGAACCGAGTAGCTTTCGCAGGCACAAGTGTCACATCTTTTTCATCGAGCATATAGATAGTCAGATTGGCCGTAAGACCCGGTATCAGTTTATGGTCCTTATTGTCGGCCGACACGAGTACCTCGTAGGTTACGACATTGCTTTCAGTGGTAGGACTGATACGTTTCTGCGTCACAGTCCCCTCAAACAGTTCATCAGGATAGGCATCGACAGTGAAAGTGACTTTCTGTCCCTCCTTAACACGACCTATATCTGCCTCATCAACATTGGCAACCACTCGCATGTGGTCGAGATCTGCGATAGTGAAGAGGTTGGCTACCGTCATGCTTGATACCACGGTCTGACCCACTTCTACATCTCTCGATATGACAATTCCGTCGATAGGGGAGTAGATTTCAGCGTAGGTAAGGTTCTTGGCAGCTCTGACCCGGTCAGCTACCGATTTGTCGTAGGTGGTTTTAGCTACTTCATAGTCGCGGCGCGTAGTCTCGAATTCGTAGTCGGAGATAAGTTTTTTGTCATGCAGAGCCTTGTCGCGTTCGTAGTTGCTACGAGCGTAGTCGTAGCTTGATTTAGCACTTTTCACGCTCGCCTCTGCCGATGCAAGCTCGCTCTGGAGAAGCACCTTGTCTATCTCGGCTATGAGTTGTCCCTTTTTTACTTCTGAATTGTAGTCGACAAGAATGTTGTCGATGATACCTGTCACCTGCGTACCGACATCGACTGATGTCACGGATTCAAGTGTACCGGTAGCAGTGACAGTCTCGCTGATATTCCCTTTTGTGACCTCTTCGGTGACAAGACGGATTGATCGTTTCTCCCCGCAGGAGGTTGCCGCGAGTATCACCGTCAGGCTGAGGAGTATGGTCTTTAAGTTATTATGCATCTTTTATGTATTTGCTTTGAGAGTTGATGAAGTATATGAAGTTTTCAGAGTGTTATCTCTCCGGTACGGAGAAATTCCACCATTTTGCGAGCCAATACCGACATATATTTTGCCTGCAGAAGTTCGCGTTGAGCTTCGGTCAGGGCTGCGTGGGTCTGAAGAAGTTCTGTCGACTCCACATAACCTACCTTGAATTTCTCGTTTGCAAGTTGGTCGGTAAGAGATGCCGATTCGAGGCTCTGGAGTCCGGCGGTGTAACGCATTCGCGAGGATTCCATGTCGATATACCAAGATTCCAGAGTCTGAGCCACCTGTATACGTCGCGCATCAGTATCGAGCATGCTCGAAAGTTTGTTGACTTTGGCCTGAGCTACCGCTGATTTGGTAGTTCTGCGGTCGAAGATAGGCACGCTGACTGTGACACCGATATTCTCGTTGAACCCCTGTTTCATCTGGGTTGGCCATGAGCCGGAGGAGTTGGTGTAATACCCTGTACCGACACCTGCCCCGAGGCTGATCTGAGGATAGGCCGAAGCACGTGCGGCTTTGATATCCTCATCGGCTATCTCGGTTGAGAGTTCATTGTACCGAAGCTGGGCGTCGGTGGCGAGTGCGAGCTGATAGCTCTCTTCGATAGGGGGGAGTGGCTCTGTAACCTCCCGCTCACTGAACTCGTAAGGGACAACGTCGATATCGCTGTTGATGTCAAGTTCAAGCAGATTCTTTAGTTGCAGGCGGGCAGTGTTGAGTTGTGCTGTCGCATTTACAATATTATAGCGATCCTGCTCGGCCTGAGTTGCAAGCTGCTGGTAGTCTACAAGAGATATCTTGCCCGATTCCATCATCTGCCTGGCACGCTCAGCCTGAGCAGAGCTTACTGCCGCCAATTCGGTATTGACAGCCACAGTCTCCTTATAATAGAGTATGTTTATGTAGGTAGAGAGCAGTTCGGTGCGGATGTTTCGGTAGATATTGTCCGTGGCATACTGCGAACGCTCGAGGTCTATCTTGCTGCGGCGTATTTCGCTGTCGCGTTTACCTCCGTCCCATACCACCCATGAAGCGTTGAGATTGTAGTTGCTGGTGTAAGCGTTGTTGCTTCCGCGAGACCATGGGGCATTGGAGTAGGAGTGATTCGTCCCGAAGTCAAGCGACGGTTGCCACTCACCGCGAGCCTTTTCGAGTGCTATTTCGGCGCTCTCTGTCGAAAGTTGCGACTGGCGCAGCGAGATATTGTTGGCCTTCGCATACTCTACGCAGTCAGCGTAGCTCCACTGGTTTGCTGTCACTTCAGCCTGTGAGGGAGCTCCTGAAAGAGCTACGAGAAGCAGCGGAAGCCAAATTTTTGAGGAGTCAGACATTTTGTATGGATTGTTTTTGTATGGGAAAATATTTCGTTCAACACTGACGAAAAGAGGGTTGGGATCATCTCGGACCACGACCTCCATGTCCGCCGGGGACGCCGGGGCCACCGGGACCTCTGTGCATGAAGTCACCGCCACCGGAGGGCTGATTACCTTTGCCGAAGGTGTTGAAGCGATAGGAGAGGGTCACCATGAAGTAGCGGGAAAGAGAATTGTATTCCACATCGTCGATATAGTTGGCGGTGATGTTGCGGCGGATATTGTTCTGCTGGTTGAGCAGGTCATAGACCTTCACGGCGATAGTCATAGCCTTGTTGCGCAGGAACTGCTGCGAGATCGAGGCGTTCCACATCCATGTGCGGGTATTATAGCCGGCAGCGTAGCCTGAGGTAGCTGAGTAGTTGACATCGGTCTGGATGGTGAGTCCCCACGATGTATAGTAAGTGGCGTTGAGCATACCGCCATAGCGATGCACAGTCTGATTGCTTGAAGTTTGGAGCGAATTGTGGGTGGTCTGCAGGGCGTAGCGGGGACGCAATTCTATCTCAAAATTGTCCGGTCGGTAGGTGATACCGGGGCTTTCGTTGAGGTTAAGAGAGAGAGAGGTGTTGCGATTGCCATTGTTGAAACCGACATTGCGCTGGGCAAAGAGGAAAATATGGTTAGAGAGCGACCACTTTTTGTTGCGGAGAGGCATAGAGAACATATTCATCACTCGACCGTTCCACACACCGTTGACATTGACATACTCAGTTAGGCGCGAGCCATATTCATCAAAAGTGGTGCGTGAGATGATTGAATTCTGGGTGTAGGTGAAAAAAGCCATCAACATGAGGCTTCGCTGCGACTCCATGTTGAAATCCTGGAAGCGTATATTGACGTTGTGGGCGAAGTAGGGATCGAGGTTGGGGTTACCTTGAATCTTATTGGTGGGGTCGGACACATCGAGGACCGGTTGCAACTGAGCCATTGAGGGCTGAGAAGAGCGGCCGTGGTAGAAAATCTGGAGTGAACGGCGTTTGTTGAACTTATAGCGATAGCGGAGGAATGGAGAGTAGTTCCAAACCCAGCGGCTGATGTTTTTCTCGGAATTGTCGAGATAGATCGACTTCGACATCTGCGGCACGAGCGACATACCAACCTCGAGATTGGCTTTAGAGGTGGTCTTCTTGTAACCTAACCGAATGTTTTGGTTGAAGAAATTGTTGCGGTAGCGATTAGAGTAGAGCGGGTCGGGATCTTCGGTTACATATCCGCCATTGCCATCTGAGACTAATGGTGGGAAGATATCCATGTCGTAGTCATCAGGGATATTGTAGACGAGTTTGTCGGCATTGTTCCAGCGATAGTTCATGCGGTAGCTGAATGTGAGGAAGTTGCCATTTGCCACATCGCCAAGAGGTTCTGTCCATGTCACTTGACCCATCACACGGTTGCTCCATGTGTGGTTGTCGCTATACTGGTTGAGGATATCAGAAGTGTCGTCCGTGTTGTCAGGATCTGTTTCTTCGATGTAGCGCATGAAGTCGGAGAGCGAGGTGCTTTTCTCGATTACGTTTGAGAAATTGTAGGAGCCGGAGAGGGAGAAAGACCGTCCGCGATGAGAGGCGAAGTTGTGGGAGTAAATAAGACGTCCTCCGAATTCGTAAGAGTCACCTTTGGAGTAGTTGTTGACATTGTTGTCACTCACTTTGACCATGTCAGAGTTGAAATAGGAGGTCTCTTCACTGCTGCGCGACTTGTTGAAGTTGAGCGAGAAGTTTGGACGGAACTCCATTGTGTTGAATGAATCAGGCTTCCAGAGCACTCGGAAGTCGCCGCGGAAATTCTGCCCTCGGTCGCGGGTGGAGTTGAGAATCTTAGAGTATGTCGAGTGGTCTTCAAAGAGATATTGACGGCTCTGGCGCTTAGTGGTCTGAGCGTCGGTGTTGCTCCAGAGGATATCACCACCAATTCGGATTATTTCCTCTTTCCCGACATTGAAATTCAGGCCAAGGGAGCGGGATTCGGTGATACCGTTGTTGCCTCCGAATCTTCTGAAACGGTTGCCGTTGCTGTCAGTGAATCCGAGATTGTTTGTATTGTTGAAGTTGCCGAGGAGCGTCATCTGATTTCCATTCCAGAATCTGTTGACATTGAAGGAGGCCATATATCGGTCGTCAGTGCCATAGCCTGCTTCGCCGGTGCCGAACCATCCCTGATTCATGTCTTTTTTGAAAGTAAGGTTGATGACGGTCTCATCTTCGCCATCGTCTATGCCTGTGAGGCGCGCCATGTCGCTCTTGCGGTCAACTACCTGCAGTTTATCGATCATATTGGCAGGGAGGTTTTTCGATGCCACTTTGGGATCATCGCTGAAAAACTCTTTTCCGTCAATCAGGATTTTGCTCACGGTCTTGCCGTTGGCAGTTATGGAGCCGTCGGAGTCGACCTCCACACCCGGCAGACGTTTCAGCAGATCCTCCACTACGGCGGTGGGCTGTGTATGGTAGGAGTCGGCATTATACTCCACGGTGTCTTCCATCACTTTTACAGGTGTTTTTACGGCCACTACGGTTACCTCACCCAAAAGATGGGACGCCTCTTTGATGTAGAGGGCTCCGAGACGCATATTGGAGTTGCTGACAGTGATTTGTTTTTCGAGATCAGAGTAGCCTACATAGGACACATTGAGAATATATTTTCCCGGCTTGACCCCTGAGAGAGTGAAGTGGCCGTTGGCATTTGTGGAGCTACCTGTCACGAAAGCACTATCGGTCGCAGCGAGAAGTTTCACGGTTGCTTCCGGCATAGGCTCCTTAGTGTCGAGGTCGTTTACAATGCCTGTGATGTTGGCTGCTGAAAGGGGGGTAGCTAATGAGAGGAATAGTAGAGTGAGAAGCAGAATGGGATGATGAGAGAAACGTGCCATTATTTTTTGATCTCTTTTCAGTGATTTTTAGATACTCGAGACTCCCGAGAGTCGTTTATTGAAAGATTTGATATTTCGGTTTGAGACGATAACTGCCTTTTGTTGCAACAAAATGAAGCTAATTTGGTCGGTTAACGTTTTTCTGACTGCAAATTTAGGCATAAGTTTAATCGACTCGGGGGGCAAATATACCAACCCGCATGTTTCAACGATAAACGAGCCTAAAGAGTGATAACTGTTAAACAACGTTAAATAAGAAGAGTCAGGAGTCGGCTGTTATCCTGTGGAGCTGTCGTAAGTTGCGACTCGATAAAGGAGAGCGGTGAGATAATACACGACAGGCGACCCAAAAGAGGATCGCCTGTTGAGATATTGTTGATGATTGAAAATCGTCTGTGTGAATTATTCAGAAACGACTTCAAAGGGAATTTCCACGGTGACATCGCGGTGGAGCTTGATGGTAGCGGTGTAGTTGCCCACTTCCTTGACAGGCTCGATAACGATGAGCTTGCGGTCAACATTATGACCGAGCTTTTCGAGAGCTTCGGCAATCTGGATAGAGTTGACAGAGCCGAAAATAGTACCGGTAGAGGAAGTCTTGGCACCAATTGTGAGCTTAACGTCCTTGAGGGCAGCAGCCGCAGCTTCAGCCTCAGCTTTGATGCGGGCGAGCTTGTGGGCACGCTGGCGCTGGTCTTCAGCAAGAACTTTAAGAGCTGCTTCGGTAGCAATCACAGCTTTGCCTGTGGGGATAAGGTAGTTGCGACCATATCCATTCTTCACTTCGACTATATCGTCTTTGTAGCCGAGGTTGGCAATATCTTCTTTAAGGATGATTTTCATAATTCCTGATAGCTTTTAAAGTTATTTCATCAAGTCAGTAACGTAGGGGAGGAGTGCAAGGTGACGTGCACGCTTTACGGCCTGAGCCACGCGACGCTGGAACTTGAGGGAAGTTCCGGTGATGCGGCGGGGGAGGATTTTGCCCTGCTCGTTGAGGAACTTCTTGAGGAATTCAGGATCCTTGTAGTCGATATATTTGATACCGCTTCTTTTGAAACGGCAATATTTTTTCTTCTTTACGTCTACCGACAGGGGAGTGAGGTAGCGGATTTCAGATGCTTGTGCCATGGTTTAATTCTCCTTTGCTTCTTCGGTTACAGTAGTTGTTTTGTTTGCGCGGTTGCTGCGACGCTTTTCAGCATATTCAGCAGCGTACTTGTCGAGACGGAACACGAGGAAGCGGAGCACACGCTCATCGCGACGGAAAGATGTCTCGAGTTTTTTCACGATAGTGGGATCGCCGTCAAATTCTACGAGAGAGTAGAAGCCGGTAGATTTCTTCTGGATGGGATAAGCGAGTTTGCGAAGTCCCCAGAGTTCTTCGTTTACGATAGTTGCTCCGTTGTCGGTGAGCACCTTCTCGAATTTTTCTACCGCTTCCTTCATCTGCTGGTCAGATAAAACGGGAGTTAAAATGAAAACGGTTTCGTAATGATTCATTTTGTTAAATGATTATTGTTTATTGATTTTCAGTGCGCTACGCTATGCATAAAGCAAATGCTTGGCGCTTTTCGGCTGCAAAGGTAGTGACAAAATTTTTCAATTGCAAGTTTTGGAGACTCAAAAATCAAAAATCTATTGAGAGTCTCACATTGAACTGTCTCCGCGTCAGGTAGTTCGGGACAGCATACTGGATATCGTTGACATCGGTCACCCAGTAGTAGGAGGCAACGTTGGAGATATCGAAGAGATTAAACACATCAACCCCGAGCCAGACGCTCTTGAGCCATTTGCCGACACCGGTGCGGGTTTCGCCCTCTCTGAGGGGGGAGAGCAGGGCATAGGAGAGGCCGGCATCAATGCGCTTATATGCAGGCATGCGGAAATAGCCTTCGTCGCGTGATGAGCGGGGTGCAGTGGCAGGGAGTCCGTCCATGAATATTCCCTTGAGTGCAAATTTCAGTTTTGGAAATTTCGGGAAGTAGTCGGTGAAAAAGAGAGCGAAGCTATAGCGGCGGTCGGAGGGGCGGGGCACCTTCACTCCATTGAGGGTCTCAGATGTTTTCATCAACGAAAAACTTACCCAAGAGTCGCTGCCCGGCACGAATTGGCCGAAAAATTTCATGTCGATACCGGCAGCATATCCTGAACTTTCATTGAGACCTGAGTAAACAATCTTGAGGTTGTCGACCTCGTAGGGGACAAGATTTGACAGGGCTTTATAGTAGATTTCACCTGAAAGTTTGAATGGACGGTTCATGGCGCGGAATGTGTAGTCACTTCCGGCAATAACCTGGAAACTTCTTTGCGACTTGATGTCGCTGTTGAGCACAATGGTCTGATTGCCCAGTTCATCACTTAGAGGCAGACGGTATTCTTTGTAGAATGGTGACTGATAGTAGAGGCCGGTGGCAAATCTGAACGCCCAGGAGGGAGCCTTCTCCGGAATGAAGCCCAGAGAAATTCGCGGGCTAAGAAGTAGCTCTTTGTTGAAGCTCCAGTAGCTCAGACGGATACCTCCGTTTACTGTGAGAAAGCCGGAGGCGGTATTGACTTTCCATGCATCCTGAGCGAAGGCAGAGAAGCGAGTGGAATTGAGATCATGGTGGGAGGCAAGGCTATAGACCATCCGCAGGTCAACGCCATCAGAGGGGAGAGAATATCCGGCAGAGTCACGCAGTTCCCATTCGCGTGTGCGATCCATGATTTTCTCAGTCTGCATCCCCAGGCCGTAGGTAAGGGTGTGGGCTTGATTGAGTGCTGTCTGACCTTTGAGTGCCAGCGACATAACCGAGGCTTTCAGGCGGTTGCGGGCATGCTCGTGATAGCGACCTACCCCGAGCTCTCCACCAACTTCCGACGTGCCGGCCTGATCGAGCCAATATTCTCCTGATATATCATAGGCCACCAGTTCGTCGGTGAGATAACCGGAGGCAAGCAACTGAAGAGTAGAGCCGCGGTTCACTCGCCAGTCAAGGCTCAGAGCGCCGAAATAGGTGTCGAAACGGTCCTTCTCATGGCCATCGAAAAACACTGTAAACTGCTTGGCATCTGAAGAGGTACCGAAGTTGGTGGTGCGGTTCTGGGGGGTGAACTTATAGTTGTTGGCCGAGATGTTGCCCAAAAATGAGATCTTGAATTTCTGATTGAGCTGAAGGTTGATTGAGGTCTGATAATCAAAGAAAGTCGGGTCATACTCCCCCTTGGTGTCCATCGAACTCAGTAGCGAGGAGTTGCGCTTGTAGCGGACGCCGTGAAACTGCGAAAATTTCTTTGTGGCCTGCCCTAAGGATAGGGAGCCTCCCATGAGCGAAGCCGAGAGCGACCCCTCGAAGCTTTCAGGCTGACGGTAGGTGATGTCGAGTACTGAAGACATTTTGTCGCCATATTCAGCCGGGAATCCACCTGTGGAGAACCCGATGGCACCAACCATGTCAGGGTTGATGATGCTCAGACCCTCCTGCTGACCCGAGGTGATTAGCAGCGGACGATAGACTTCTACACCATTTATATATACGGAGTTTTCGTCATACGAACCACCTCTGACAGAGTATTGCGACGACATTTCATTTGAGGCGGTGACACCGGCCATGGTGGTTATAAGTGACTCCACGCTTCCACCTGAAGCATCAGGATTCTTGCGCATTTCAGAAGTGTCGATTGAGGAGATGGAGCTTGTCTGTTTCTTGATTTCAGTGACCTGCACCTCGCCGAGCATCTCTTCAGAGAGAGCCATGCGTACATTGAGAGTCACATCCTGATCAGGGTCGATAAGACGACGCACATCGTCGCGAAAACCTATGCAGGAGAAGTGGACAGTGATGGTGTCTGAGGCCGGTGCCGAGAGCGAATAGTCGCCATCGAGTCCCGAGGTGGTGCCGATTGCGGTACCCCCGATTCTCACAGTGGCAAATTCTACGGGGTCGCCGTTGGCATCAGTGATCTTGCCATGGATTTTCACACTCCTGTTTGCCGGCGAGGCGCCGCGAGGAGCCGCTGCGGAGTAGCAGGGGAGGGTAGCAATAACCGAGAGGATTACTGCGAAAATGAGAGTAAGGAGAGATGATTTAGATTTATGGCTTTTGCCTGTCATGGCCGCTAAATGTTTCCGGTAGTGAATGAAAAAGGGTGATTTTTGGCTGAAAATCACCTATAATTTAACGGCAGGAGAGCGAAAAAATTGTGTTTCAGAGTGGAATGGTGAGCAAAACGGCCTTTTCCGCTCCAACCGGAGGTACAAATTCTGCCAACTTTTCGAGAATTTCACTGAAGTTGGCAACTGTGAGTGCCGGAAGAGCCGGGAGACAGAATGGCTTGGGGGCTACAACAATGATACCATTGAACGTCTTAGTAAAAGCCGTCTCGATCTCGAAAGGGGATATAGAGATTGTGGTGTGGCTATCCTCATCGAAAGCAATGATAGAATTGCGATAAATTCTCCCATCGCATATTATGGCCTGAGCGTGGCAGCGGAGGATCATTGACGCAATTTTACAGTGTGCTGCCTTCTGCGGGCTACCACGTTATCATCGTGGGTACGGGTGCGCACCAGCGTTATAGAGTCGAGATAAGATATTTCGCCCGGGGAGGGGGAGTAGTGGATCGACCCGAAGATGCCTGATACCATTTTGGTAGAGTCGACCACGAGAGTCAGATGTCTGCGCGAGTCGCCGATGCTCTGATTGGTGACATACTCAGCTGTGCCGTCGCCATATTGAGCAACTATGGTGAGATA
The DNA here is from genome assembly GCA_964619395.1 of uncultured Staphylococcus sp. Lineage (GTDB taxonomy): Bacteria > Bacteroidota > Bacteroidia > Bacteroidales > Muribaculaceae > Duncaniella. The sequence goes on from CAZUEY010000012.1 coordinate 18,136, forward strand.
TACAGGCGACTGAGTTGCAACCGGAGTGAGCGACAGCGTGAAATGGTCGCCACGCTCCCAAAAGCGGTCGGCAGCATAGGAGAATGTAATAAACTCGGAGGGATTTTTTTCGTTGAGCCTAATCGAGAGAGGTCCTTGCCACAGATTGACGGAGTCGCCGTCGAGGGTGACACGGGCATTTGTCTCCACCGTCTTTGCGCCGGCTCTCTCAGCCTCTGCAATCCTCTTGTCAATAATAGTCAGAGTCTTATCATAGACCTTGAGATACTCGTTGAGATTATGGCCATACCACATCAGAGATGAATCGACATCCTCGCTGCTCACTCCGTGCCTGCTATAGATAGCCTCCCGCAGTTGGTGGCGCGAGGAGTCAGTATTCCAGGACGCACCTTCTATCTCCACTACCGCGCCGGCGGTGTGAAGGTCGGCCAGAAGCGACGCCATCTTGTCCTGCCTTATGACATTGCTCGGCATTTTCCGGCAACCCGCTGCCAGAAGCAGCAATAGGGCTAACAGAGGTAAGTATCTCATATCACTCTCTCGAATGGTCGAAAACATGGCTTCAGTCTCTGCCGGGAAGTTCGGCGAGTGCTTTGGGTGAAAGGATATAGCGTGGATAGAAAATTATCAGCACTATGATGCCACACGAAATGGCCGCATCGGCAAGATTGAAGATAGGCTGGAAGAATAGAAAATACTTCCCGCCAACCCACGGCATCCATTCAGGCCAATTGAAGGAGAAGAGTGGGAAATAGAGCATATCTACCACTCGACCTAAAAATAGCGGTGCGTAGCCTCCACCCTCGGGGAAGAGTGTAGCCACCGCCGGGGGGAGGGGATTGTTGAAAATCAGCCCATAGAAAAGGCAGTCGAAGATGTTGCCGGCCGCTCCTGCTGTCACGAAAGCGAGACACACGAGATAGCCTGTGGGGACAGAACGAAGCTTCAATATCTTCCCTGCATACCAGATGAGCAACCCTACAACCACTATGCGGAATAGGGTCAGCGCAAGTTTACTCCCGAACTCCATGCCGAAGGCCATGCCATTGTTCTCTATAAAATATAGTTGGAACCACGAGAAGATCTTCATATCCTCGCCGAGATAGAAGTGGGTCTTGACCCAGATTTTGAGCGTCTGGTCAAGCAACACCGTGATGAGGATTATGGCTGTGAAGATGGTGGCGCGTTTACGCTGCATGGTGGTGTGGGTGGAGTTGAGTGTAAAAATGGGGAGGGGGTTGCTTACTTCTTTTGCAAATTCTTTGCTTCTACACTGCGGGTAGCGTGGGGGACGGCCCGCAGGCGTTCTTTGGGGATCAGTTCGCCGGTTTCGCAGCAGATGCCATAGCTTTTGTTCTCTATGCGTATGAGGGCGTTCTGCAGATGCTTTATGAATTGCATCTGGCGCTCAGCCAGACGCCCTGCCTCCTCTTTGGAATGGGTGAGAGCACCCTCTTCGAGCACCTTGAAGGTGGGAGAAGTGTCGGCTGTGTCGTTGCCCTCTGTGTTATTGATAAGAGAGCGCAGCGAGTCATACTCAGACTGTGCTTTGGCGAGTTTCTGGAGTATCAACTCTTTGAACTCCTGCAGTTCTTCATCGGAATAGCGTTTTTTTTCGCTCATGACGTTATTGCGTATATGAGGATATAATAAAAAAGGTGATTTAAGGTCTTGGAAAAATTTGATTAGTTTCGGCGCACGGTGATTTTCACTACAGCGTTGATATCATCAATAGAGAGTATCTCGACATCCTCGCCGGAGGCATCTATGGGGAGAATCTTGATGGTTTCTGCAAGCACCTGGCGGCTGATATAATCTGCATAGGCTGTAACGGCAGCGTCAGTCTCCTCAGAGGGAGCGAAGATGAGGTCGATACGATCAGTGATATCATAGCCACGAGATTTGCGGATATTCTGGATGCGGTTGACGATTTCGCGGGCAATCCCTTCAAGGCGCAATTCGGGGGTGACAGTGACATCGAGAGCTATAGTCAGCGCCCCGTCGTTGGCCACGAGCCAACCCGGGATATCCTCTGAGATTATCTCTACATCGGTCAGTTCGATTTCCGCCGGAGCACCGGAGAGGTCAAAAGTCAGTTTTCCCTCAGCCTCGAGCTGCGCTATCTGCTTTTGGTCGAGAGCCTTGATGATTTCAGCAGCCGCTTTCATCTGTTTTCCGAACTTCGGGCCGAGCTTCTTGAAGTCAGGCTTCACGCTCTTTACAAGAACCCCTTCGTCAGAGCCAACAATCTTGAGCTCTTTTACATTGATTTCGCTGAGCACCAATTCCTTGATAGCTTCAAGGTCGTTGCGGCGAGTGTCATCGGCCACAGGAATCATCACAGTCTGAAGTGGCTGGCGAACCTTGATATTGACTTTTCGGCGGAGCGCCAGGGCCATTGAGGTGATATCCTGAGCGAGTTTCTGACGCTTCTCAAGCACGGGGTCGATCAGAGCCTTGTCTACCTCGGGGAATTTGGCAAGGTGAACAGAGTCAGCAGAGCCGGAAAGGTCACGGTATAGACGGTCGGCATAGAAGGGGGCAAAGGGTGCTATGAGGAGCGAGAGTGTCCGGAGACAGGTGTAAAGAGTCTGATAGGCAGCCAGTTTGTCGTCGCTCATGCCACCGCCCCAGAAACGCTTGCGGTTGAGGCGCACATACCAGTTGGAGAGGTTATCACCGATGAAGTCTGCAATCAGACGGGCAGCGCGGGTGGGCTCATAGTCATCAAGGGCCTCGGTGACTTTTTCCACAAGAGTGTTGAGCAGGGAGAGGATCCATCGGTCGATCTCCGGACGCTCGTTTACAGGGATCTGTTTTGCCGCGGGGTCGAAGCCATCAACATTGGCGTAGAGGGCGAAAAATCCGTAAGTATTGTAGAGTGTCGAGAAGAGCTTGCGCGAGGTTTCGGCCACACCCTTTTCATCATATTTCAAATTGTCCCAGGGGGCGGAGTTGGAGATCATGTACCAACGGACGGTGTCAGCGCCATATTGCTCGATCTGCTTGAAGGGATCTACAGCGTTGTTGTGGCGCTTGGACATCTTATTGCCAAACTTATCGAGCACCAATCCATTGGATATAACGGCCTTGTATGCTACTGAGTCGAAAATCATACCGGCGATTGCATGGAGAGTAAAGAACCATCCGCGTGTCTGATCCACACCCTCGGCAATGAAGTCGGCGGGGTAGATCTGTCGCGAGTCGAGGGCTTCTTTGTTTTCAAAGGGGTAATGATTTTGGGCGTAAGGCATGGAGCCGGAGTCAAACCAGACATCGATAAGATCCTTCTCTCTCTTCATCGGCTTTCCGGAGGGGGAGACGAGGATGATGTCGTCGACATAGGGGCGGTGGAGGTCTATGAGCTCATAGTTGGCTTTGTCGTAGTTGCCGGGCTGGAAACCGGCCTTGCGGTAGGGGTTTTCGCTCATCACACCCGCTTCCACAGCCTTGTCAATCTCATCGTAGAGCTGGGCTACGGATGTGATGATCATCTCCTCAGAGCCATCTTCAGTGCGCCATATGGGGAGGGGAGTGCCCCAGTAGCGGCTGCGCGAGAGGTTCCAGTCCTGAAGGTTTTCGAGCCATTTGCCGAAGCGGCCCGTACCTGTGGAGGTAGGCTTCCATTTTATGGTGTCGTTAAGCTCCATCAATCTTTCGCGTGCAGCTGTGGTCTTGATGAACCAGGAGTCGAGCGGGTAGTAGAGCACAGGTTTGTCCGTGCGCCAGCAGTGGGGGTAGCTGTGGACATGTTTCTCGATCTTGAATACTTTGTCGGCAGCCTTCAGAGCCATGCAAAGCTCCACGTCGAGAGTCTCTGTGCTCTCAGTAGCTTCAGGGTTGTAGGCATTTTTCACATATTTCCCTTCCCACGGTTTGTAGGCTTCAACATTGACTTTCTCTTTCACAAACCCGGGGTCGAGTTCTGAAAGCATGTAGAAGCGACCGGAGAGGTCGACCATGGGACGCTGGTTGCCTCCCTTGTCGATAAGGAGCATTGAGGGAACACCGCTCTGGCGGGAGACACGGAGGTCATCGGCACCGAAAGTGCCGGCGATGTGTACGATGCCTGTACCGTCGGAGGTAGTGACATAGTCACCCGGGATCACTCTGAAAGCACCCTCACCCGGATTCACCCAGGGGAAAAGCTGCTCATAGTTGATGCCGATAAGGTCAAGGCCTTTCACTTGAGTTGCCACCTCGTAGGGGATAAGCTTGTCACCCTTAGTGTATTCGTCGAGTTTGAGATCTTTAGCCTTGGGGTTGAAGAATGAGTGCATGAGATCATCAGCCACAACAACTGTGATCATGCTTCCCGAGTAGGGATTGAAGGTGCGGACGATGTTATAGGTAATGTCAGGCCCTACGGCAAGTGCGCAGTTGGAGGGGAGGGTCCATGGGGTAGTAGTCCACGCAAGGAAATAGGGTGTACCCCACTTGAAGAGCAGGTCGCGATAGGGGGCTAAGGCGGGAGAGTAATCGTTGAGGATACGGAATTCAGCTACGCAGGTAGTGTCCTTGACATCGCGGTAACACCCCGGCTGGTTAAGCTCGTGGGTACTGAGGCCTGTGCCGGCAGCGGGTGAATAGGGCTGAATGGTATATCCTTTGTAGAGGTAGCCTTTCTTATAGAGTTCACCCAAAAGCCACCAAAGAGTTTCGATATAGCGATTATCGTAGGTGATGTAGGCGTTTGGCATATCCACCCAGTAGCCCATACGGCGGGTTAGATCCTCCCATTCGCCGGTATATTTCATAACCTCCTGACGACAGGCAGCGTTGTAGTCATCCACAGATATCTTTTTGCCGATATCTTCTTTGGTGATTCCTAGATGCTTCTCCACACCGAGTTCCACCGGCAGACCGTGGGTGTCCCATCCCGCTTTACGGTTGACGAGATACCCTTTCATGGTCTTGTAGCGGCAGAATATATCCTTTATGGTACGCGCAAGCACATGATGGATACCCGGTTTGCCATTTGCGGAGGGGGGACCCTCGAAGAAAACGAATGACGGACACCCTTCGCGCTCACTTACCGTGCGTGCAAACACATCTTCCTTGCTCCAATCTTCGAGCAGTTCGTTGTTGATTTCGGGCAAATTCAGGCCGCTATATTCCTTGAATCTTTTTGGCATGACTCTTTATATTATTATAGGTGTATGCAAAATTTTTTGCAAAAGTAGTGATAATTTCTCTAATTACCTAACCTAATATCTCCCGCCGACCAATCAGAGGCGCTCGGAAGAAAAGTTGGAAGTGCTAAAGGTCTACCCTGATAATTACAGGGCGTGTCCCGTCAGGGCAACTGAGCAGCCTCACGTTCCCTTGGAATAACTCGCTGCATGGGGAGGCGGAAAGTGCATGACAGATTGTGGCCCACAGCAGCGGGCAAAACCCCTCCTCACGGCTGCTCCCGGCCTTGAAACTGAAACAGTCTGACGCCGAGAAGTTACTGCAAGGCCCGGTGTCTGGGTCGTCAAGAAACATTGCCTGAAGATCAGTGTGGCTTTCGCGGCGCACCACAGTCACCCGGCAGTCGCATGGCATAACCCAACCGCCCCCCTGGTCATGAGGAGTGGGGGAGGCCACTGCCGTGACCTTCCCAAGCCCAAGAAAGGCTACTGCCAGCGATGCTGTCTTGCAAAAATGTCGTCTATCCATACTGCTCACAAAGTTACACAAAAAATCTGACACTCCCTTCACTCTCCTCATCTCTCTAAATCCCCAAAGACCCATCTTCGCAACTATTATGGTATAATATTTGGCTATGTGGCAACAATCACTTATATTTGGAGTGTCAAAACTTGGGCTTTGGCTGTCGAGAGGCTGTCGGGCCTTTTCAGGAACTTTTTTGATGTCCATTCAGTCACATCTGTTAGATGTTCAGTGGTAATAATTTTTGTAACAAAATTCCTTATATCTGATAATTATGGAATCTATTACTGACCTCTTCGACGATATGCTTCGCCAGTATGGGAGCACTGATATCGCCGAGGCGGAGTTTAAGAAACTTCTCCATGAAGATGCTGAGGTCAAGGCTCAGTATCGCGAGTGGTGTCATGAAGTGGGGAGCTCTGAGAAGCGCGGATTTCTTGACTATTGCGAGGAGTATTTCGAATCGCAGGACTCCATTTGGGATAATCTGAAAGATGAATACGATGAGTAATACTCCGGGCTCACTCAGGCGGTTCCCGGCCGAGTGGGAACACTCTGATTGTGTCCTGCTCGCGTGGCCTCATCAGGAGTCTGATTGGAATTATATTCTTCCGGAGGCGCGTCTCACTGTGGAGCGGATCGTGAAAGAGATATCGCGCAGATGTTGCGTGATGCTCGTTGGGCCCGCTTCGCTCTCTATTGACTCGGTTGAGGTGTGTGGGTTTGATGCCCGGCGGGTGAAATTTCTTGATATCCCCACCAATGATACATGGGCTCGTGACTTCGGCCCGCTCACCGTTGAGTTCAATGGCACTCTCCACATTCTCGACTTCAAATTCAATGGCTGGGGACTAAAATTTGCAGCCGACAAGGATAATCTTGTCACCTCCCGTCTCCGCGACTTGAGTGCCTTCGCCGCAAAATATGAAAACCGGCTAAATTTTGTGCTCGAAGGAGGCTCGGTGGAAAGCGATGGTCGAGGCACCCTCCTTACGACCTCGGAGTGTCTGCTTTCGCCCAATCGCAATGGTCAATACTCCCATGAGGAGATCTGCGCGTATCTAAAGGAGACATTTGGTGCCGACCATATACTTATGCTCGACCATGGAGCTCTTGCAGGCGATGATACCGATAGCCATATCGACACACTTGCTCGTCTGGCCCCTGAAGACACGATTCTGTATTGTGGTGCGGGGGAGCCTTCTCATCCCAATCATGAGGCTCTGCTAAGGATGCGCGACGAGTTGGCCGCGTTCCGCACTCCATCCGGCAGGTCCTATAATCTTATAGAACTTCCTCTTCCTGACCCAATTGAGATAGATGGCGAACTTCTCCCTGCCACTTATGCAAACTATCTGCTCATCCCCGGAGCAATCCTCCTTCCTTCCTATCGCCAACCCCGGAAAGACTTTCTGGCTTCACAAATCCTGAAGATTGCCTATCCTGACAGGGAGGTGGTAAGTATCGACTGTGTACCGCTTATACGCCAGCATGGCTCTCTCCACTGCATGACAATGCAATTTCCCGCCGGTGCGGTCGCAGGGATTAGCGATGGTTTCTGGGTCGATCTTTGATTCAGGAAAAGTTTTTAAAATAAAAGATTTCTTCAATGAAAGTTGGAATAATTCAGCAACATAACACTTCAGACATCCCTTCCAACCGCCGTCGGCTCGGGGAGAAAATCAGGCGACTCGCCTCCGATGGGGCGCAGTTGGTGGTTTTGCAAGAGCTCCACGACTCTCTCTACTTTTGCCAGGTAGAGGAGACTGACAATTTTGACCTTGCAGTTGATCTTTCGGGGGAGGCAGCCGATTTCTATGGGGCGATTGCCGCCGACTGTGGCATAGTGCTTGTCACCTCACTTTTCGAGCGGCGTGCTCCGGGGCTTTACCACAACACGGCTCTTGTCTTTGAGAAGGATGGCACACTCGCAGGGAAGTATCGCAAGATGCATATCCCCGACGATCCTGCTTATTACGAGAAATTCTATTTCACGCCCGGTGATATCGGCTTCAAGCCGGTGAGGACTTCACTTGGAACTCTCGGGGTGCTCGTATGCTGGGATCAGTGGTATCCTGAGGCTGCCCGCCTCATGGCTCTTAATGGTGCGGAGATGCTGATTTATCCTACGGCAATTGGGTGGGAGAGCACTGATACTGCTGATGAAAAGGCTCGCCAGAGAGAGGCTTGGATCACCGTCCAACGCGGCCATGCCGTGGCTAATGGTCTCCCGGCCGTTTCCGTAAATCGTGTTGGCTTCGAGTCTGATCCTTCAGGGCAAACTAACGGCATCACTTTCTGGGGTTCCAGTTTTGTGGCAGGTCCTCAGGGTGAATTCATCTATCAGGCTCCTGACGATGCTGAGGCCGAAGCCGTGATCGAGGTTGATATGAAGCGATCAGAGCAGGTGCGCCGGTGGTGGCCCTTTCTCCGCGACCGCCGCATTGACTCCTACGGCGAATTGTTGAAACGTTTCGTTGACTGAATCCCCCTTGACATTCCACCGGATGGATAAAGCACCTGACACACTGCTTACAGCACCATTTTCCACACGGCCCGGCGACTATCTCTCTGTCCTCCTTTCGCTTTGGCTTCCGAGATACGGATGGATGGTTTTGTCGCCTATACTCTTGTGTGTGGTTGTAGGTTGTGTAATTGATGTTAGGTTTGTTCTTATCGCTGTCATGTTGGTATTCATCGTGATACCGATGCTGTCATCGTTCCTTTATCCCTACTATATGCTCACACCAGAAGCACGCAGGGCCGTGCTCCGCAAACAGGTGCTTATCTCCGAGGGCAACTCGTTGATGCTCATCTATCTACCAGAGGACTCTCCATCTGAAAGCAGGGATGAATTGGAGGCAGAGGATTGTTGCTCTCCTCAGAGTGAGGAGAATGCAGGTGAATCCCGCCACAACCGCGAAGCGCTCCCTCAGTCGCCGCTCCCCCCCTCAGAGGAGATCCCCTGGAGCGAGATTAAATCTGTGAAAATAAGTTCGCGATATCGAGTCTATATCCTCGCCACCAAGCGCCTATCTTTCATCCTGATACCCCATGAGGCCATCGCCGGTGCTTCCTGAGGGCACATCGAAAAATCAATTTGAATTTAAAAAAGATTTATAATAATACCCAATCGCAAATTTTTCGTATATTTGCATATTAAAAACCTCAAATATTTCTTACCATGTCAACTTCACGTCATAAGGTCTACGGACTCATCGGTTTTCCTCTCACTCACTCTTTCTCAATGAATTATTTCAACAATATGTTTGAGTCGGAGAACATAGATGCAGAATATGTCAATTTTGAAATCCCTGAAATAGGCGACCTCATGGAGGTAGTTTCTGAAAATCCCAATCTCGCCGGCCTTAATGTTACTATCCCTTATAAGGAACAGGTTATCCCCTATATGGACGAGATGGACGCTGAGGCTGCTCTTATTGGCGCTGTAAATGTCATCAAGCTTATCAAGACTGACGATGGCGATATCAAGCTGAAGGGTTTCAACAGCGATGTGATGGGCTTCCAGAATTCCATTGCTCCTCTTCTTAACGCCAAACGCAACCGCGCTCTTATCCTCGGCACCGGCGGCGCTTCAAAGGCTATAAATCGTGGTCTTCTTAATCTCGGTGTCGAGCCTACTTTTGTGTCGCGTTCAGCCCGCGAGGGGGTCATCTCCTATGCTGACCTTACTCCCGAAGTGATGGCTGCCCACAAAGTGATTGTCAACTGCACTCCTCTGGGAATGTATCCTGACGTGGACCGCTGCCCTGATATCCCCTACGATCTCCTTACTCCAGAACATCTCTGCTATGATCTAATCTATAATCCTGACACTACCGCCTTTATGCGCAAATCACGTGCCTATGGAGCAGAGGTGAAAAATGGGCTTGAGATGCTTCTCCTTCAAGCCTTCGAGTCGTGGAACATCTGGAATCGTTAATCCCTTCTCCGGAAGAAAAATTCCATTTCAGCACTTTTTTCTTACTCCAAAATGAAAGCTGCCGCAAAATCCATGTATATCGTGCTGATTGTGATGGTAGTGATGCCTTTTGACCTTTTGGGTATTCCTTTGGTCAGCATCACACCCGCTTTCGCACTCTTCCTGGGACTGTTCTTTGCCTTTGTCTTTGAGTGTCCCTATCCAAAATTTAACAAAAAAACTTCAAAATATCTCTTACAGGCCTCTGTGGTAGGGCTCGGTTTCGGCATGAACCTCACCGAATCGCTCCGGAGCGGCAGTGAGGGGATGTTGTTTACCATCATTTCAGTTATCGGGGTGATGGTATTGGGAGTGTTATTCGGCTATTGGCTTCACATCAACCGTAAGACGGCATATCTCATCTCCTCAGGTACTGCAATATGTGGAGGTAGTGCCATAGCGGCTGTGGGTCCTGTGCTGCACGCTGATGAAAATGAGATGGCGGTGTCACTCGGGGTAATTTTTGTGCTCAATGCTATAGCTCTTTTCATCTTTCCACCCATCGGAACTCTCTTTGGCATGTCAGCGCCGCAGTTTGGCACTTGGGCAGCTATCGCCATACACGACACTTCGTCAGTAGTCGGTGCCGGTGAGGCTTACATGCAGATCCTCAACGCCCAGGGTGTCCCCAACGCTTCAGAAGCACTCCAGCTTGCCACTCTCATCAAGCTCACCCGCGCTCTCTGGATCATACCCCTCGCGCTTGTGACCATGCTGATCTTCCGCGACAAGAAGAGCAAGATTTCCATTCCCTGGTTCATTTTCCTCTTCATCCTCGCAATGGTGATCAACACTTACTGCAATCTCCCCGAGGGATTGGTGAAGGCGCTTGTCTATATCGCTAAGAAGGGTTTGGTGCTCACGCTCTTCCTTATCGGTGCTTCGCTCTCGCTTAAGACCGTCAAGGCTGTTGGTCTCAAACCATTTATTCTCGCCGTTCTCCTGTGGATTGTGATTGGAGTCAGCAGTTTCTTTGTTGTGATGAATACTATTGATTGATTTTTATATCCACAGTTATTGAATAAGCCTCATTGATCGGTAAAATTCAGCAATAATAAATCAACTTTTTCGAGAATCCTTCTTTTCGAGAATCCAAATTTTTTCATTTAGAAATTGTCACTCATCCCCCTTCTCCCTTTCACACTCTGTTTTATAATCGGAGTGCTCCTGCAAGGGTGGGGTGTGGGTGCGATTTTTTTAGCTCTCCCGATAGGGATTGCAGGGTGTGCTATTCTCCTGAAAAGGAGTTATCCGGCCATACTATCCCTTGCTGTTGCGACGGGCTACTTGGTAGCGATGGCCGATATGCCTGCACCTCTATCAGACCGATTTTCTATCAGTGAACTGGAATTTTCAGGTGTGGTGGAGGATGAAACCGAGTACGACTCCGGCCGTTCTATGCTTGTCAGAGTTGACAGTTGCTCAGGGATGCCATGCACTCCATTTCAAGCCAAAGCCTTCGTCCCATCTGTCATTCCGGCTATTATGGAGACTGATCGCATTCGCTTCATCACCAGAATGCAGCCTCTGCTGAAACAGCCCGGCCTCCCTGATGAGGTTGACTATGATGCCTCACTCCGCCGACGCGGAGTGGTAGGTAACTGCTTCATCGAGCCCGACAGGATAGCAGTGACGGGCGAGGCACAGGGGCTGCTCCCTTCATTGCGTAGATTTTCAGATCGCATGGTAGTGCTCATCGGATCTTCATCCCTCTCAGGCTTTTCTAAAGAACTCCTCTCGGCAATGCTCACCGGCGACCGCTCTCTGCTCTCCCTCTCTCTCAAGGAGCGATTCGCTAAGACCGGGCTCTCCCACATCCTTGCCTTGAGCGGGCTCCATGTAGGAGTGCTCTGCTCCATTCTCTCCGTCATGCTTTTCCCTCTCTGGATGTTGAGACTGAAATGGCTCCGTATTCTGTTGATTCTCACATTGCTATGGCTATTTGCCGCTTTTACCGGACTCTCTCCTTCGGTGGTGAGATCCGTCATCATGGCCTCGATCTACTTCATCTCCCTGAAGGTTGAGAGAGTTCGCTCCCCCTTCAACTCTCTCTGCTTGGCTGCTCTCCTTATTTTGGTTTTCGCCCCAAGTTCGCTCTATGAGATAGGGTTCCAGATGTCATTCGTTGCCGTAGGGGCAATTTTACTTTTTGGCGAGAAATTCAATCCTGTCGATCGCCGTCATAAGTGGGCCTACCTGCTTCTCGCCTATCCGGCTGTTACATTAGCGGCAACCATTTCCACCGGTATTCTAAGCGCGTGGTATTTCAATACATTCCCGCTCTATTTCATCCCTGCCAACTTCGTGGCAGCGCTTCTGCTTCCCGTCTTCCTCACCCTGGGAGTGCTCTATGTTGCTATGCTCCTCCTTGGGCTACATCTCGATTTCATTGGAGAAGCCATCGATGCAATCAGCGGCATAGTCGTCTCTTGGGCTGACTTTGTTGGGTCGCTTCCTATGTCCACTTTAAGCGAACTCAATGTAACCCCTTTGATGCTTATTTTCTGGTTTGCCGCCTTTGTCTCACTTGCCCTCGCGCTCTATCGAAGAAGGATAGTCTATATGTTAGCCACCATTCTGCTGTTTGCCGCCACTTTAGTGGTTCCTATTCTCTCACCTCAGGCCAATACCGGAGAACTCTATATCGTGAAGGCCTACCACCACACAGCCCTTCTTCTCAACGATGGTGTTCACTTCGGCATCTTTTCAACCGCACCACAATATCAGCATCAACACATAGCCGAGGAACTCAACGAGAGGTATCGGAAATACCGGCTCAGGCGCGGACTCTCCCCCCTGATCTCCATTAACGGAAATCGGAAATTTTCTCATCATAATCCATCCGACAACGAAATCATAGCCGGCAGACTCAGATTCATCTTTGTTAAGGATTCGATACCGGCCGTAAATGCTATGGCAGAAGTGAACACCACCTACGCCGTGGTCTGCAGCGGCTACCGTGGCGAGATTGAAGATATCATTACCAGGCTTCGGCCAGACACCGTCATCCTCTCGGGAGACCTCGACAAACGACGTCACAACCGCTACCTCGATCGGCTAAACTCACTCTCCACCCCCACTAAAACCCTCCGCGATACCATCTTCCATACAACATTCTAATCTCGGCAGTCCCCCTGTTTGGGGCTGTCGTCTTCTTAGTTCAATCAAAGGGAGCGAGCATGGAAATAATAAGGCGTCACATAGTTTCGTAGGAGCCGTTGGCGAGAAGTTCGCGGTAGCCGCGGTTGAAGTAGAGGTGGTCGAAGTCTCGCTGGCGCTTTATTACGCCGTTCCAGATCACAACATCGAGGTCGATAGGTATGATTCCTTCACATGATTCTATACGGGTACGACCGGCGCTGCTCTCCCAATTCTTGAGTTTCTTAACGAGGTTTTCAAAAGTGGAGGTTGTGTAGCCATGGACCACGGCGTTGAAGTAAGGTTTGTCCTTACCATTACATGCTTCGGTCTCGTAAATAGTAGAAAACTGGCTTTTTTTGAGGAAGGAGCCAAGCCACTCTATTGCTTTTTCTATCTGAACCCGACGGTCGTCTGTATTACTGCCGATGCTTATTGTGCAGGAGTTTAGATCCATAAATAGTAGCTGTATTGTGGTTACTGAGCCACCCCTTTCATTGTGAGGGCTATACGGCCTCTTGAGGTGTCGATATCTATCACCTTCACTCTGACGTGTTGGCCTATTCTCGCTACTTCGTAGGGTGAATTGATATATTTTTCGCTCAACTGCGAGATATGGATGAGGCCGTTTTCCTTCATTCCCAGGTCAACAAACACACCGAAGGCTGTGATATTGTTAACCTTGCCGGAGAGTTCCTGACCTACGTGGAGATCGTCGATCTTCTTCACGGAATCATCATAGGGAATCTCCTCGATTGTGTCGCGGGGATCGCGCCCCGGTTTCTCGAGTTCGGCAATAATGTCGAGCAGGGTGGGGAGGCCCACCTCTTTTGTAGCATAATCCTCGAGGGGGATATTGTTGAGCAGATTGTGATTATTGACCAGTCGGCTCACCTCCACTTTCATATCCTTAGCCATCTTACCTACCAGAGCGTAGCGTTCAGGGTGGACGGCTGTGTTGTCGAGGGGATTGTCGCCACCGGCTATCCTCAGGAAGCCTGCAGACTGTTGATAGGCTTTCTCCCCCATGCGTGGAACATTAAGCAGCTGTTCACGCGACTTAAAGGGGCCATTTTCGGTTCGATAATTTACAATATTTGCAGCCAGAGCCGGACCTATGCCTGACACGTAGGAGAGGAGTCGTCGGGAAGCGGTGTTGAGGTTAACTCCAACACTGTTAACGCAACTTTCCACCACATAGTCGAGTGAATCCTTGAGTTTCGCCTGGTTTACATCGTGTTGATATTGCCCGACACCGATCGACTTGGGATCGATCTTCACGAGTTCAGCCAGAGGGTCGAGCAGACGGCGTCCGATAGAAACCGCACCTCTCACTGTGACATCCTGATCCGGAAACTCCTCGCGGGCTATCTCGGAAGCAGAATAGATAGAGGCCCCATCCTCATTGACCATGAAAATCTGCACCTTGCGCGGGAGCATGAGGTCGCGGATAAATCGCTCCGTCTCGCGGCCCGCGGTGCCGTTGCCTATGGCTATGGCATCCACGCGGAAATGGTCAACATAGTAGTCGAGAGCCTTTGAGGCACCAACAAAATCCTCAGCTGGAGGGGTGGGGTAGATGACGTCGTGCTGCAGTAGATTGCCCTGCTCATCAAGCACCACAAGCTTACAACCTGTGCGGTAACCGGGGTCGATAGCGAGCACTCGCTTACGCGAGAGCGGAGGCGACATCAAGAGCTGGCGCACATTGTCGGCAAACATCTGGATTGCCGCCTCGTCGCTCTTCTCCTTGGTGGCGGAAGCTATTTCATTCTCAATAGATGGGCGCATGAGACGCTTGTAGCCATCTTTGACGGCGTTTTTTACTATCCCTGCCACCTCAGCCGACGCTGTGGAGCGCAAAAACATGCGGCTAAGACGGTCGATCATTTCGTCGTCGTCAATAGAGATGCTGACTTTCAATATCCCCTCATCTTCGCCTCGGCGCATTGCCAGATAGCGGTGGGAGTTGCACAGGCGCAGAGGCTCTGAAAAGTTGTAATAATTTTGGTAGGTTTTGCCCTCTTCCTCTTTCCCTCGCACCACTTTAGAGGTGATAGTGGCCGATCGCTGGAAGCGCGAGCGCACGAGGTTGCGGGCTTTTTCGCTTTCGCTCACCCATTCGGCAATAATGTCGCCGGCCCCGGCTATTGCATCCTCAACGCTTAAGGCCTTCTTTGCATATTTGACTGCCTGACGCTGGATATTGTCAGAATTTTGCGCCATTATGATTTTTGCAAGAGGCTCGAGGCCAAGATCGCGCGCAGCCTGAGCGCGTGTGTTGCGTTTTTGTTTGTAGGGGAGATAGATATCCTCGATCTCCACGGGATTGTATGATTCTGAGAGGCGGGCTTCGAGTTCGGGGGTGAGCTGACCTCGTTCCTTAATGGTTTCGATGATGAAATCTTTGCGCTTGTCGAGCTCCTGGAGCTGTCTTCTGCGAGAATCGATAGTGTGGACACTTACTTCATCCATCCCTCCGGTTGCTTCTTTGCGATAGCGGGATATGAAGGGGATGGTGGCTCCCTCATCAAGGAGCTTGAGGCACGCAGCCACATGTTTACGGAGATGTTTGCCAAGTTCGGCGGTGATGATATTGGCGTAGACGTTGGCCATTTAATGATGTTTGAGTTATTTTTTTCTCAGAGTGAAGAGTGTGATTTCAGGGGTAGCACCAATCCTTGCGGGGAATCCGACAGTACCGCTTCCTATGTTGACATAAAGCTGGTGATCGCCACCCTCACGGTTATCGTTGTAGAGACCGCCCCAGGTGCTGTAGCGATATTTTGCGGGGGACCATCCCAAAAGCTCAATCTGCATAGCGTGGGTGTGGCCTGCAAGTGTAAAGGCGATCCGCATATTCTTGTGGCCGGCTATCGAGTCGGTCCAGTGAGCAGGGTTGTGTGTGAGGAGTATTTTTGTTACGTTGTCTGCCGGAGTGGGGTAGGCCTTGGATAACGATCCATAGACCTTGAATGGTGGATCGCCGATATTTTCCACACCAATGATAGCCAGTGAGTCGCCTGAGCGGCTTATCATCCTTGTTTCGTTGAGAAGCAGGTGCCACCCCATGTCGTGCTGCATGGCTTTAAGCTGGTCGAGATTAGCTTTCTTCTGCTCAGGGTTCTCCCAGTCAGAATAGTCGCCATAGTCATGGTTGCCCAAAATGGAGTAAACCCCATCCGGAGCCGACAAGCGGCTCAACACACTGGTGTGGGGTGCAAGTTCGTCGCTCTTGGAGTTGACAATATCTCCGGTGAAGAAAATGGCATCCGGCTTAAGAGTGTTGATCCGATCCACGAGCTTGCTCATGAAAGTAGTGTCAGAGCCGAAAGTCCCGGAGTGGAGATCAGAAAACTGCACTATCCTGTAGCCATCGAACTGCGCAGGTAGTCCTTCGATCTCTATTTCGTGTTCCTCCACCCGGATATGCCACCGGTTGATCAATGCACCCCACCAGATAAGCAGCCAAACAACTGCCCCACAGACAGCACCGGCAATCGACAGCCATTTGAGCCGACGCGCATTGAAAAGGCGCGGTATAGAAGCTATGATGTCGAATATGAAGAAGATATATTTTGGGACATAAAACGAAATGTAGGTGAAAAGCATCCACATGATCGTAAGAAGCATCCCGTTTGAACATGAGCGGCGCGGTAGCAACACTGTTACCACGATAAGCAGGAAAAGCAATATGGCCGATATGAGCTGCACTGCAGCCCAGCGTGGTGAGCGCAGCCGTTGCCGGATCACCTTATATATATAGGTGTCGATGCCAAGATTTATTGCGATAAAAACGCAAAGTATCAGCAAGGGTAATCTCATAGATTAAAGTCTTCCACCGGGCGATAACCGGTATCTCAGCAGCAACCCGTGGCGAGAAGCTTGTTTCTCAACGGGTTGGCATACATTGTGTACATATAAGTGCGCATGAAGTTGCGCTCCTGGGGAGTGACATCAGCCACATCCACCTTGTCAAGCTGCCCCTCGATATATTCTTTAACACTTTGCTGCTCCTCGTCAGTATAGCGGTCGCGATACATGTCAGAGTCGAAAGCAAGATCGTAGGCCACGTAGTTGATAGGATATATCTTATAACCGCTGTGGATTCCGCAGTCGATATGGTGGCATATTTTGCGGATGGATTCCTGCTTGTCCGTATCCTCGGGAATAGCCTTGATAAGCGGTGAGATGCACCCTGCGAAGGAGATATGCACACGCCCTTTATATTGCATCAGGCCGGTTTCCATTGAGAAGAGGTCGTCGTGTTGCGACTTCTTGAACTCCGGATCGCGATGGCGCAGAAGATATTCGCGCGCTTTCAGGTAGTCGTTGGGGTCAAACTCGTAGGAGATTGCTACCGGGAAGATATTGATGTCGGCAAGATTTTCGGTCAGAGTGCCGCTACCGCCAAGTGCCAGCATCTTGAGCACACTCTCCTGAGTGTGGTCGCTGGAATCTTTGGCTCGTCCCTGGCGCTGAGCTATCCATATACTCTCATGCTTTTGGCTGATTGCATGGTGGATGTAGGCAGAAAGTTGCTTTGCAGCGTCGA
This sequence comes from uncultured Staphylococcus sp., assembly GCA_964619395.1. Classification (GTDB taxonomy): domain Bacteria; phylum Bacteroidota; class Bacteroidia; order Bacteroidales; family Muribaculaceae; genus Duncaniella. The sequence continues at coordinate 35,466 of CAZUEY010000012.1, forward strand.
GAGCCTGTCGGGTAGGGAGGTTGCGTTTGACGATGAAACTGCCGTTGAGCTTCACAAGGTGAGTGATCCATTCGTAGATAAGAAGATTGTCGCCGATGGCCACCTCAGATGTGCGCATATTGTGACGCAGAAACACCAGATTTAAAAACGAAGCGTCAAGAACTATGTCGCGATGATTGGTGATGAAGGTATAGTTGAGATCGGGGTTTACATTGTGGATGCCCGAGGATGTGATACCTGCAGTAGTCCGGCGCTCAAGTTCGTTGAGAAAGTCGGCCATCACTCGCGACTGAAATTCCTGCTTATTATTGCAACTTGAGAGAAGCGCCACGAATTGATCGTAGGGGATGTCTGGAAGAATCCAACGGATTGCACGTTCAAATCCCGGTTCAGAGATCATTTTTTCAATCGCTTCCCTAAAATGCTGCTCGCCATACGGAGCTATATCTGAAAAGTCTATATTATTTGCGTCCATTGCGCTGAAGGGTTTCTTCGATAAACCGAACTGATGAAAAAAAGTTGGTTCAAAGTTAGACCATTTCAATAAGATTAGCAAATCATTTAAGTTTTATTATATAATGTAGCAATGTTATGCTATTGGAAAATTGCTCAAAATAATGGTTTGCTAAAAGAAAATTGCTCCAATATTTGGTAATATGCTTGCAAAATGCTACTTTTGCCTCATCTTTTGAAAGGTTTTCAATCTCTAAGCATTACATGGTGCAATTTATATTATATAGGTATGCTTTACAAAGGTAAAAAGGTTAGTTTCGGCTGGCTTGCAGTACTGGCCGGTATGGTAGCAGTCAGTATCATAGGACTGACTACTGAGTTTTCCGATTCGCTCTTCGCGATGACAGGGGGCAGCATGTGGGCTAATATAGCTTGGATGATTACAGCTACCATCTTCGTGCTGATGATGACCCCCGGTCTCTCTTTTTTCTATGGCGGCATGGTTCGCCCCAAGAATGTGATTTCCACCATGCTCCAGAGCTTCATAGTGATGGGCTTTGTGAGTGTGATTTGGGTGGTGTTTGGTTTCGGTATAGCCTTTGGCGACGATATAGGCCATGTCATCGGCAACCCTGTCGACTTTTTCATGATGCGCCATTTAGGGGTGGGGAATGTCACCGGCGATCCTGAGGCTGTCACTCAGATTGGTCTCGCCACCACCACCATCCCTCTGGCGCTCTTCGCCCTCTTTCAGATGAAATTTGCCATTATCACCCCCTCTCTCATCACCGGAGCCTTCGCAGAGAGAGTCCATTTCACCGGCTATCTACTCTTCATGGTGCTTTGGACCATCATTGTCTACTGCCCGCTTGCCCACTGCACGTGGCATCCCGAGGGGCTATTCGGCATGATGCATGTCCATGACTTCGCAGGGGGAATTGTGGTCCACGCCGCCTCAGGTATCGCAGCGCTCGCCGGGGCTATGTTCCTCGGGAGGCGCAAGCAGAGGAAGGGGGAGAGCAATAAGCCCGCCAACGTCCCCTTCGTGCTGCTCGGAGCTGCTCTCCTCTGGTTGGGATGGTTTGGCTTCAATGGGGGTAGTTCACTGGCGGTCGACGGTATTGCCGTGTCGGCCTTCCTCAACACCAACACAGCCGCTGCAACAGCCATGATAGCATGGATAGCACTCGATGCAGCCCGTGGCAACAAGCCCTCGGCCATGGGGGCCGCTATCGGCGCGGTGGTAGGACTTGTGGCAATCACGCCCTGTGCCGGATGGGTCACTGTAGGTCAGAGCATCTTCATAGCTCTCTTCATCACCTTCTGCTGCAATCTCGCGGTCTCATGGAAGGGCTATAGCAATCTCCTCGATGATGCCCTTGATGTTTTTCCCACCCATGGACTCGGTGGTATCATAGGCACAGTCCTCACCGGTATCTTCGCCTACGATTTTTTTGCTCAGGACAATCCGGAGATGATTTCCCGCAGCAGCTTCTTTTTTAACCATATTATTGTGCTCGTTATCGTTTTTGTATATACCTTTGCAATGAGTTATGCTCTCTACTGGATTACAGATAAGATAGTACCAATGAGAGTGTCCGGCTGGAACGAACGGGTTGGACTCGACAGTTCGCAGCATGGCGAGGAATATGGCAATGAAGCGTCAGGAGCTCTTCCCTCTGACAGTGATTGGTTTAGAGGCGTAGATGAAAACTGATATCTTACATTTTACAATAAGGTGCAATAGTAACGTCAAATAATTATATGTCAATATCAATTAAGAAAAATGAGGGTCTCTACGACTCCCGATTCGAACATGACGCCTGCGGTGTAGGACTCCTTGTGAATGTCAGGGGTGTCAAGTCGCATCAACTTGTCGAAAAAGGTCTTCAGGTGCTTGAGCACATGGTCCACCGTGGTGCTGAGGGTGCCGATCCCAAAACCGGCGATGGCGCCGGGATAATGGTGCAGATACCTCATGAGTTTATACTCCTCCAGGGGATTCCTGTCCCTGAGAAGGGGCGCTACGGTACCGGTTTGGTGTTCATGCCCCACGATGAGGATTCGCAGGCTATAATGCTCGGTATTATCGAGCGCGAGGCTATGGAGCTTGGACTTAAGCTGATAGCTGTCCGCGATGTACCTGTCAATAATGAGCAGCTCGGCTCTGTTGCTCGCGCTGCCGAACCGGCTATCAAGCAGATTTTTGTGGCCGATGAGGAGACCGACAATCCCGTTGAGATACGCCTCTACCTGCTGCGCAAGGCTGTAGAAAACAAGATACGCTCTCTCAGCCTCGAGGGGAAGGATGATTTCTACATCGTATCCCTCTCCTCGCGCATCATAATTTATAAGGGGATGCTCTCCAGCCTCCAGCTCCGCTACTATTTCCCTGACCTGATGAACCCTCGCTTCACTACGGCGATGGCTCTTGTTCACTCACGCTTCAGTACCAACACATTCCCCACCTGGTCGCTTGCACAGCCTTTCAGAATGCTCGGCCACAATGGAGAGATCAACACTATCCAAGGCAACCGCCTGTGGATGAAAGCTCGTGAGTATCAATTGCGCCCCGAGGCATTCGGCGACCGCGACCTCACTCCGATAGTGCAGCCCGGCATGAGCGACTCTGCTTCGCTTGACAATGTGCTTGAATTTTTCGTCATGGCCGGCATGAGTCTTCCCCGCGCTTTGGCAATGCTCATTCCCGAGTCGTTCAACGATAAAAACCCTATCTCACCTGAGCTCAAGGCCTTCTATGAGTATAATTCCATCCTTATGGAAGCATGGGATGGCCCCGCTGCACTCCTCTTCAGCGATGGCCGCTACGCAGGCGGTATGCTCGACCGTAATGGTCTGCGCCCTGCCCGCTATCTCATCACAAACAACGACACCGTTGTGCTTGCATCTGAGATGGGTGTGCTCCCCTTCGATGCCTCAGAGGTGAAGGAGAAGGGACGCCTTCGTCCCGGCAAGATGCTCATGGTGGATATGGAGGAGGGAAAAATCTACCACGATGCCGAACTTAAAGAGGCGCTCGCTTCGGAATATCCCTACCGCGACTGGCTTTCACGCAACCGCATAAGCCTCGACAATATCAGTAGTGGACGTAAGGTGGAGAACAGTGTTGATAACTTCCGCCGTCTGCTCCACACGTTCCTCTACAATCGAGAGGAGGTTGAGAAAATCATGCTCCCGATGCTCACCGATGGCAAGGAGCCGGTCAATTCCATGGGCAAGGATACCCCTCTGGCTGTGCTTTCTGAAGAACCTCAGCTCCTCTACAACTATTTCCGCCAGCATTTCGCACAGGTCACCAACCCTGCAATCGATCCCTTGAGAGAGGAACTGGTGATGAGCCTCGACAGCTATATTGGCGCTGTGAAGCTCAATCTGCTTGACCCCTCGCCGGAGCTTTGCAAGATGGTGCTCCTCAAACGCCCCATCATTACTAATCGCGAGCTCGACCTGCTCTGTAATCTCCGCTACAAGGGTTTCAATACCCGCAAACTCTCAATGACCTTCCCCGTGGCCGAGGGTGCTGACGGGCTTGTAAAGGCCATAGAACGTCTCTGCAAGGAAGCAGAGGCTGCTGTCGACGAAGGTTGCAACTATGTAGTGCTCTCTGATCGTGGAGTGAATTCCGAGATGGCGCCCATCCCCTCATTGCTCGCCACCTCTGCTGTCCACCATCATCTCATTAACTGCAAGAAACGTACGCAGACAGCCCTCGTTGTAGAAACCGCTGATGCAAGAGAGGTGATGCACTTCGCCCTCCTCACCGGCTACGGTGCCAGCGCTATCAATCCCTATCTTGCATTTGCTGTCATTAAGGATCTGGTCAACAATCATGAACTACAGCTCGATTTCGACACAGCCTCGCGCAACTATATTAAGGCTATTGACAAGGGGCTGCTCAAAGTGATGTCCAAAATGGGCATCTCTACGCTCACCAGCTACAAGGGCGCTCAGCTATTCGAGGCCGTAGGTCTCTCCGACGGTGTATGCCACGAATTTTTCGGCGATACTGTCAGCAAGATAGGGGGTGTGGATATCAAGATGATTACTTCAGACATTCTTGCAGCTCACCAGGATGCCTTCGATGAGGATTTCGACACTGAGTCACCCCTCCCTTTCATAGGGCAATATTCCTATCGCAAAGATGGAGAGTCACATGCCTGGAATCCCGAGACTATCGCTACTCTCCAGCTTGCCACACGCCTCGGGAGCTACAAGAAGTTCAAGGAGTTTACCTCGCTCGTAGATGATAAGCCTAAACCAATATTTATCAGAGACTTTCTCGACTATAAGAAGGGCGAACCCATACCGGTGGAGGAGGTTGAATCCGAAGAGTCGATCATGCGCCGGTTTGTGACAGGTGCCATGTCGTTTGGCTCTATCAGCCGTGAAGCCCACGAAGCCCTCGGCATTGCAATGAATGCTATCGGCGCTCGAAGCAATACCGGTGAGGGTGGCGAAGATCCCGCACGTTTCGCTCCGCGCCCTGACGGCTCTTCTGCTCGCTCTGCTATCAAGCAGGTTGCTTCGGGTCGTTTCGGTGTCACAGCAGAGTATCTCGTAAATGCCGATGAAATTCAGATCAAGGTTGCCCAAGGTGCCAAGCCGGGTGAGGGAGGTCAGCTCCCCGGCTTCAAGGTCGATAAGATTATCGCCAAAACTCGCCACTCTATCCCCGGCATCTCCCTTATCTCACCTCCTCCTCACCACGATATCTACTCAATCGAGGATCTTGCGCAATTGATTTTCGACCTCAAGAACATAAATCCGCAAGCAAATGTCAGTGTGAAGCTCGTGTCGGAAAGTGGTGTGGGCACAATTGCAGCCGGTGTCGCTAAGGCCAAGAGCGACCTTATCACCATCAGTGGTAGTGATGGTGGCACCGGGGCCTCTCCTGCAAGCTCTATCCGCTATGCCGGTGTGCCTGTAGAGATAGGTCTCGCGGAAACACAGCAGACTCTCGTCATCAACAATCTCCGCGGCCAGGTTAAACTCCAGGCCGACGGACAGCTTAAGAGTGCCCGCGATGTTCTCATCATGGCTATGTTGGGCGCTGAGGAGTACGGATTTGCCACAAGTGCACTTATCGTGCTCGGATGTGTGATGATGCGCAAATGTCATAAAAACACTTGTCCGGTAGGTGTCGCTACGCAAAACGAAGAGCTCCGCAAGCGCTTCAAGGGGCGCTCGGAGTATGTGGTAAACTTCTTCCGTTTTCTCGCTCGCGAGATCCGCGAATCGCTTGCAGAGATGGGTGTCCGCAAACTCGACGACATCATCGGTCGTGCTGACCTCCTTTTTGTGAAAGAGGGGATGGGAAATGAAAAGACCTCGTCGCTCGATTTCGACCGACTCCTTGCTATGCCTGAGGCAGCAAAGACAAATGCTATCATAAATGTGGTGAGTCAGAAGCACGACATCGACCATGTGCTCGACCGTGAGATCATAAGCCGTTCTTATCCTGCAATTGAGTCAGGCATGGCTGTTGAACTTGAATTCCCCATCTGTAATACTGACCGTTCAACCGGTGCCATGCTCTCAGGTGTTATCGCCAAGAAGTTTGGCGATGCGGGTCTCCCGGATAATACCATCAACTGCACCTTCAAGGGGGCGGCAGGTCAGAGTTTCGGTGCCTTCCTCGCCCATGGTATCACATTCCGTCTCGAAGGTGATGCCAACGACTATGTTGGCAAAGGCCTTTCGGGAGGGCGGATAGTGATTGTTCCTCCCCAGGGCTCTCCATTCCGTCCCGAGGATAATATCATAGCCGGCAATACTCTTCTCTATGGTGCTACAGCCGGCGAGATCTACATCAATGGCCGCGTGGGCGAGCGATTCTGTGTCAGAAACTCAGGCGCTACCGCTGTGGTTGAGGGTGTAGGTGATCACTGCTGCGAGTATATGACCGGAGGGCGCACCGTAGTGCTTGGCACCACCGGACGCAACTTCGCTGCCGGTATGAGTGGCGGCATCGCCTACGTCTGGAATCCTACCGGCGATTTCGATTACTTCTGCAACATGGAGATGGTCGAACTCTCGCTCATTGAGGAGATGGCAGACAACCGCGAACTCTACCGCCTCATCAGCAATCACTACCGTCATACGCAGAGCCCTCTCGCAGGCGCAATGCTCAATGACTGGGACAACTATGTAGGTCAGTTCATCAAGGTGATACCTATTGAGTATAAGAAGGTGCTCCATGATGAGAAGGTTGCCAATCTCGAACGTCGCATTGCTTCCATGCAGATGGATTGATTCTTTTCCAATCTGCCTATTCTGCAATGAATTTTTATTTAATACTACAGACTGAAAATCATAATAATGGGAAATCCTACAGCATTTCTGAATATACCACGCAAGGAAGCGGGCTATCGCCCTGTCCATGACCGTGTCAATGATTATGGTGAGGTTGAGCAGACGCTCAACACCGAGGACCGCCGCCTGCAGGCTTCGCGCTGCATGGAATGTGGCGTCCCTTTCTGCCACTGGAGTTGCCCTCTGGGCAATCGCCAGCCCGAGTGGCAAGATCGCCTTTATAAAAATGATATTAAAGGTGCCTACGAACTCCTGACGATGACCGATGATTTCCCGGAGTTCACCGGTCGTGTATGCCCCGCGCTTTGCGAGAAGGGGTGTGTACTCAACAAGGAGCATGAGCCGGTGACTATCCGTGAGAATGAGGCTGCTATAGTGGAGCGCGCTTTCAATGAGGGGTATGTCAGCGCTCAGCCACCTAAGAAGCGCACCGGCTTCAAAGTGGCGGTGGTTGGTTCCGGGCCTGCCGGTCTTGCTTGCGCTAATCAGTTGAATCGTCGGGGCCACTCTGTGACTGTGTTTGAAAAAAACGAGCACCCCGGTGGACTTCTCCGCTTCGGTATCCCTGATTTCAAACTCAATAAGAGTGTGATTGACCGCCGTCTCGACCTTTTGAAGGAGGAGGGGATAGAGTTCAGATGCGGAGTGAAGGTTGGCGAGGATATTTCTGCCGCCGAGATTCTCCAGGAGTTTGACGCTGTATGCCTCGCTATGGGTGCCGAGGTGCCCCGCGATCTCAAGGTGGAGGGGCGCGACCTCAAGGGAGTGCACTTCGCTCTCGAACTTCTTCAGCAGCAGAATCGTGTCAACGCCGGTGTTGAGATCCCAAAATCAGAGCGTATCTCTGCCCGTGGTAAGAATGTGCTTGTGATTGGTGGTGGCGACACCGGTAGCGACTGTGTCGGCACAGCCCATCGTCAGGGTGCTGTCTCTGTAACACAGATCGAGATCATGCCTAAACCGCCTGTAGGCGATAATCCTGCCACCCCTTGGCCTTACTGGCCTGTGGTGCTCAAGACATCGAGCAGCCATCTCGAGGGGTGCGACCGCCGTTGGTTGCTCGACACCCGCAAATTCATCCCTGACGCAGCCGGGAATGTCAGCGAGGTTGAGGTCGAGGAGGTTATTTGGGAGAAGGATGAGGCTACAGGACGTATGAATCTTATCCATACAGGTAGAAGGGAGAATCTCAAAGCCGAACTTGTGCTCCTCGCCATGGGCTTTACAAATCCCGTTCCTGAAGGGGTCATTGATGTTCTCGGCCTTGAGAAAGATGGCCGTGGCAATGTAGTGACCGACGACAAGGGGCGCACAAGCAATCCCAAAGTGTTTGCAGCCGGTGATGTCACCTCCGGTGCCTCTCTCGTAGTTCGCTGCATAGCCTCGGGTCGAAAGGCTGCCGCCGGTATCCACGACTTCCTCAAAAATTCGTAAGGATATTTATTCTGACCAATAAGAGCCTGTCCCATAATATATGTTAACGCTGAGGCGGTCAGCCATTGAGCAGA
>CAZUEY010000013.1:0-40974 GCA_964619395.1 uncultured Staphylococcus sp.
TGCTCAATGGCTGACCGCCTCAGCGTTAACATATATTATGGGACAGGCTCTAAGTGTCGCCGGGGCGCACATAATCAGTTCTTGTGGGCTATTTAGAGGGGTGGAGCAGGTGTATCAGCTCGGCAACTCCTTCGGTGGCGGGCCGAGGGATGACGGTGACGTTGGACGGCACTGAGGCGGGGCGGGGATCGATATAATAGACCGGCACCCCGGGACGGACGAAGTGGAGGAGACTTGCAGCCGGATAGACCACAAGCGATGTGCCTATCACCACGAATATGTCGGCTTCTTTAGCCCATTCGATGGCTTGCCCGATGTTGGGGACATCTTCCTGAAAAAACACGATATGGGGACGCACCGGATCGCCATAGCTGTCGCGGGTCTCTGGCGATGTCTCGAGATGAGCCTCGTCGAGAGTGTAGACACGGCTCTCGTCGCGCATAGAGCGCACCTTCATCAGCTCGCCATGGAGGTGCAAGATGCGGGAGCTACCGGCGCGCTCGTGAAGATCATCCACATTTTGGGTTATGACATAGACATCAAACCATTTTTCGAGCTCCACAAGTCCTTCATGAGCCTTGTTTGGCTTGCACTGGATGAGGCCTTTGCGCCTCTCATTGTAGAATTTATGGACTAAAGCCGGGTTGCGGGCGAAGCCGTCGGCGGAGCACACTTCCATGACGGGATAATTTTCCCAAAGTCCGTCGGCATCGCGGAAGGTGGAGATGCCTGACTCGGCTGAGATGCCGGCTCCGGTGGAGATTACGAGTTTTGGCTTTGACATTTTGGGGGGATATTTTGATTTTTTTTTAACGCTTGCTGCGGAAGAAGTTCTGCATCAGTTCGCGACACTCCTGTTTGAGCACCCCGGAGGTCACTTCGGCCCGTGGGTGGAAGGGTGAATGTGAGGTGAAGGAGCGATAGCCTCGCTTGGGGTCGGATGCACCATAGACAATGCGGCCTATCTGGGCCCAGCCGATAGCTCCGGCACACATGAGACATGGCTCTACGGTGACATAGAGGGTGCATCCTTGAAGGTATTTCCCGCCGAGGGTTTGAGCGGCGGCAGTCAGGGCCTGCATCTCTGCATGGGCCGAGACATCGGCCAGCGCCTCTGTCAGATTGTGTCCACGGCCTATCACGACGCCGCGTGGCGACACTATTACAGCCCCTATGGGCACTTCATCGAGTTCCATAGCGTGGTGAGCCTCGTTGAGTGCCTGGCGCATGAAGCGCTCATCAGTTTGCAATCGGGAGGTGTCAGGGATTGGCGTGCCGTTCATTTTCCTGATATGGTTCGATGTGGATATTCACGAAGGCATTCTCTCCGAAACGTTCGCGCAGGGCGCGCTCGGCGGCAGTTGCCTTTGTGTGGGCATCGCGCAGGGGCTCATCGCCGTCCATGCGTGCGTGGATATCAATTGCCACACTGTTGCCTATGCGGCGTGTGCGGAGATTGTGGACATTGTAGATACCGTCGATGCCGGTTACAATGCGTTTTATTTCATCCTCTTCATCCTCAGGGAGAGAGGCTTCGAGGAGTTCGCTGATGCAGGGTCGCATGATGTCGATGCCGCTCTTGATGATGAGGAAGCTGACTATTATTGCAGCGATAGGGTCGAGGATGCGCCAGCGATCGCCCAGAAATATAGCACCTGCGATACCTATGAGGGTGCCAGCGGAGGATACGGCGTCGCTGCGGTGATGCCAGGCGTTGGCTTTGAGGGCAGGGGAGTCAAGGGCTTTTCCGCGCGCCATGGTATAGCGGAAGAGCCACTCCTTGGAGATGATTGAGATGAGAGCCACGATGAGGGCTATTGGGGCGGGCCGTGGTAGTTGATTTCCACGGAAACTGCCTATCACGAGCTCAACACCATTGATCAGCAACCCGATACCGGCCAACACGAGGATGAGGCCTATTATGAGGGTGGCGAGGGTCTCAAACTTCCCGTGACCATAATCGTGGCTCTTGTCGCGGGGCTTCCCCGCAATTTTCACAAACACGAGCACCACAACGTCGCTGATGAAGTCGCTGAGCGAGTGGGCGGCATCCGCAACAAGCGCCGAGCTGCGCCCTACAATACCGGCTGCGAACTTTATGACGATAAGCACGAGATTGACAGCGCTGCCAATCAGCGTCACGCGGTATATTTCTTTTTCTCGAGGTTCCACAGGCGAAAAATTCAGTATTTCTTATCAAGGGAGGAGATCCATCCCGCTTGCAAAGATAATAAAAAATCCATTTATCCAACAATGAGATGTAAGTCGCTAATAGATAGGTAAAAGAAGAGACTGTGCCAATAATTTTGACACAGCCTCTTAAGTGCTTAATTATTTTATATCAAGTGTGGCTTGATATCAATAGTTGTCGGGGATATCGGGGTTGTTCCACTCGGCAACACCCTTGTTGTTGTTGCCCTCGGACTGAACGATAACCATGTTCATCCAAGCAGGACGACCAACAGTGTTCTTTTCAGAACCGGCGTAGAAGTTTGTACCCTGATAGTTGCGGACGCTTGAATAGTTAAGGCGCTTGATATCGAAGAGAGATTGACCTTCGCCCCAGAGCTCAACACGCTTCTGGAAGACGATTTCTTCGATTACATCATCCTTAGCTGATACTGAGCAAGTGTAGTTGGGATCGCGGTAGGCCTGCATCCACTGAGTGAGGAGGCTTGCGCCGGCAGCGGGGTTGTTCTGAGCGAGAGCTTCGATGTAGATGAACCACATTTCCTCAACACGCATGATGGGCACTGCGGTAGCTGAACCTACAGAAGGATCGGTCACGTTGCCGTAGCCGGGACGGAACTTGATAGATGCGTAGGGGAAGTTGTAAACGTAGTATCCACGATATAACTCCTCAACGAGGGGGAAGTCGTAAACAAGGGGAGAAGATACAGAAGGTACGATCCATGAAAGTTTACGGAAGTCAGTATCGGAGATACGGGCATACATCTTGGCGTCAACGATAGGACAAGCACCTACACCTGCATAGCCATATTCAGCTTCGGGGCTGACCATTGAGGTCCAGTTGCAGATACCGGTAGCAACGGCATCATCTTCTTTCTCAAACTTGAGACCCCACATCCATGAGCTGTTGTCGAATGAGTTGAAACCTGTGGTGGGGTTTGTCCACTCAGACGCATCGAGGGGAGAGCAACCGCTTGCCTGAATAGCCTTCTGGGCATAAACGGCAGCCTGAGTGTAATTCTCATCCCACATGTAGAGACGAGCCTTCAGACCATAGACACAAGCGAGGTCGGGAAGGGTAGGATCTGCAAAGGGAGAATTTTCGATGTTAGCTTCAGCATAGTCGAGATCTTCAAGCAGGAATGAAACCATCTGGGCGTGAGTAGCGCGGGGGTTGTTGCGGGCCTGCTCCTCAGAAGTCTCCTCAGTCACGATAGGCACGGTGAGGTTGAGGACGTTATTGCCATACTTGTTGATGTTCGAGGTATTGTTGTTGGGAAGGAACTCATACCAGCGAGCCATATCAAGGTAAGCGAGAGCGCGGAAAGCGAGAGCTACGGCGCGGCCACCCATCTCTTCAGGTTCGGTCACCTCTTTGTTGTAGAATCTCAGGGCTTCGTTGCAAGAGAGGATCTGGCGGGTGTAGTAGTTCCAGATACGCTGAACTGAAGCGTAGTTTTCACCGAGATAAACGATCTGTGAATAGTTGGACCACTGATTGTAGTTGAGGCCGGCAGCCAAAACTGACATATCATCGGTCATATAGTCGCGGATCAACATCATCGAAGAGTAGCCGAAGTCACCATGCCAGCTTGCGCCCGATGTATTCCAGTTGATCATCATCGCAGGCATTGCCATGACGCGAGCCTCACCCTGAGAAGCTACCCCCTGGAGCTGTGACTGAGACACGCTGCTGGTGGGCTGTACTTCTTCAATACAGGATGTAAGGGCCACAGTAGATGCAAGGGCGACGAAGAGTGATTTCTTGAATATATTTTTCATCGTACTTTATTCTTATTTGTGGATTAGAATGTTATGTTGATACCACCGGAGATTGTGCGGATGGGTGCATAATATGCATTGGTAACCGAACCGGTGACACTCTGACGAGGATCAAGACCCTTACGCTTTGACCAGAGAGCTACATTGTCGCAGCTGAGGTAGAAACGTACGCGATCTATCTCGATTTTCTTAGTGATTCTTGCGGGAAGAGTGTAACCGAAGTTAAGGCTCTGAAGTGCGAGGTAGGAAGCACTGGTGAGGAAGCGGTCTGAAGTTGAAGTTACATACTCATCACCGAACATCATGTAAGGAATGTTGGAATTGGGGTTCTCAGGTGTCCAGGAGTTCAGAAGGTCCTTGTGCATAGCGTAGCCACGACGAGAAGTGTAGGGGCTTGCCATCAAACCTGCATAAGTGCTGTCGTAAACCTGACCGCCGAGCTGATAGGTGAAGTCGATAGCGAAGTCGAAGCCGTAGGCCTGAACTGAAGTACCGAAGCCACCGTAAACATCGGGAAGAGCAGTGCCGCAGAGGAAGAAGTCGCCTTGGCTGTAGTTGCTGGTAGTCTGGAGGTCGCCATTATTGTCCTTATAATACCAGAGAGAAGCACCGGTTTCTTTATCGACACCTGCATAGCGCTTAACACGATAGGTGTAGAGGGGCTCACCTTCACCATAGAAGTAGCTGCCGGAGCTGTAACCGTCGACACCGTCAACAGTCATAGTCTTACGCTCATCGGGGAGACGGGTGATTTTGTTCTTATACCAGGTCATGTTGGCATTAGCGCTCCAAGTGATGTCGCGGGTGCGGATGATGTCGCCGTGGAGGTCGATTTCAAGACCCTTGTTGACCATGTCACCTACGTTGTCGTAGTAAGCGGTGAAGCCATACGACGGGGGAAGCGGGAATGAGAAGAGCATATCAGAAGTCTTGCGGTAGAAGCCTTCGATAGTACCGGTGAGGCGTTCGTTGAAGAGCGAGAAATCAACACCATAGTTGAGGTTGCCACCCTTCTCCCAAGAGATCTTCTTGTTACCGAGAGTATTGGGGACAGCAGCGGGAGTACCGTTTGCATTGACGATGGTGTAGGTGTTGAGATAGCGGAAGTTACCGATGTTATCGTTACCCTGCTCGCCGTAAGAAACTTTGAGCTTCAACATGTCGACCCAGGGAGCCTGGAAGAATTTCTCCTTGCTGATAATCCAGGCAGCGGAAGCTGACCAGAATGTACCCCAACGGTGGTCAGGATCGAAGCGAGAGGAAGCATCGCGACGGAGTGAAGCAGATGCGAAATACTTGCTGTCGTAGTCGTAGTTAACACGGCCGAGCCAACCTTCGTTGTTGTAGTTGGTAGTGTAGGAAGATGAACCGTTCTCAATCACACAGCCGTCAAGTTCCTCGTTGGAGGGGAGGAGCATATTAGTGCGGGATGCGTAGAGGTAGTTATATCTGTTCCAGTAGTTCTCATGACCGAGGAGCACGTTCACATTGTGGAGACCGAACTGACGGGTCCAGTTGAGGAGCTGCTGGTAGGTGTAGTTGATGCGACGGGTAGCATACTTGTAGACCATACCGTTAGAAGAAGCATACTGACCATAGAAGGGGTTAGTAACGTTGGTCTGACGGTCGTCGTAGTAGTTCACGCTATTGTTGGTAGTGAACTTGAAGTCATTGAGGAAGCGGATTTCAGCATATCCCTGAGCGGTGAGGGCGTTGCCGTCATATTTGGCCTTGTCGAGGATATTCTGTGAGAGGGGGTTGGCCTGAGAGAATACCGGACGTTTGGGAAGACCAAGACCCATGCCATCACCATAGTCATACATTGTGTTACCGAAATCATCCTTCATGATGTTGCCTTCAGCATCGCGGACATAGAGAGGATAGATAGGAGCGAGCACATTGTTGACAGTGAACATGTTGCCTGAAGAAGCGGTGTCGCCGTCATCCTCAAGGAACTTGGACTCGTAGTGAGAATAAGACATTGTAGCACCAACCTTGAGCCATTTCTTAGCCTGAAGATCGGCAGAGAGACGGCCGGTGAAGCGCTCGTAGCCTGAATTGACAGTGATACCCTCATTGTTAAGGTAGCTTGCAGAAGCATAGAAGTTGCTGCGGTCAGAACCCTGAGAGATATTCACGTTGTACTCCTGACGGAGTGAGTGGCGATAGAGAGCGTCATTCCAGCAGTCGGGCTGAAGGAGATATTCCTGACCATTGGCAGTATAGATGCTACCGATAGTAACATTGGGGTTGAACTTGTAACCGGGAAGGAGAATGTCTTCGCCCTGAGGAATGTTGAACACATTGTAGCCGAGTGAAGAAGAAACACCTACGCGGCCGGCTGCATTGTAGGGAGCGGGGACATAGTAGTTGCCGAAGAGAAGAGCGCTGGCATACATAGCAGCATTCTCATCGTCCATGCGGAAATCACCTCTGGGATTGGTGAGGTAGTTACCGATGGCGCGGCCGTAAGTCTCAACATAGAGTTGAGGAGAATCGATCACGTCATAGTCGCTGATAGCGCGGGAGTTCTGACCCCACTTGGCATCAAGAGTAACCTTAGCGGCACCCTGACGGCCCTTCTTGGTAGTGATGAGGATCACACCGTTGGCACCACGGGCACCATAGAGAGCATTTGAAGCAGCATCCTTGAGGACAGTCATTGACTCGATATCGGTAGTAGCGATATTGTCAAGACCACCATCGTAGGGAGTACCATCGACTACCACAAGAGGAGAAGTACCTGCAGTGATAGAAGAGATACCACGGATAAGAACTGTGGGGGAAGAATTGCCGGGAGCACCTGATGCAGAGTTGATCTGCACACCTGAAACTTTACCCTTGAGGGCGTCAACAGGGTTAGTAACCTGTACGGCCTCAATCTGGGAAGCGTCGATTACGGAAGCTGAGCCGGTGAAGGCAGAGCGCTTAGCGGTACCGTAGGCAACGGAGATTACCTCGTCGAGCATGTTGGTGCTTTCCAGAGAGATTGTCATGTGACCCTGTGTGATGGGCACTTCGACAGTGTTCATACCCACATAGGAAACATGAAGCTTTGTCACAGATGCGGGCAACTGGAGCGAGAAGTTACCGTCCACGTCGGTGGCGGTACCGATCGTAGAGCCTACACCCATCACGGTGGCGCCTACCAGAGGCTCACCGTTGTCGGCAGCTACGACTGTACCGCTGACGGTGCGGTTCTGGGCCGCTGCCGAAAGCGATAGAGTAATCACTGCCACAAGTAGTAGAAACAGTTTTTTCATACCTAATAGTTAAGTAATACGAAATAGATTAAAGTGATAAGAAATAATATTTTATCGGTCAAAAACGGGCTTTGTATGCCCTTGAGAGGGGGTGGCCTTAAGGAAACTCTATGAAAATTTTGGCACAGGCACACCCGCCGGAGGGGAGAGAATTAGCTTTGCTGTTTAGTGAATAAATACTAAAATTACTATATTTGCGAGTTGTAATTAAACTTTGAATGAGTGGGAATCTTGTTGAAAACTAAAGGAATTTTCACAAAATTTCCACTATTCGGCAGCAAAAGTAGTGTTTTTTTGCGAAAGTGTTAAGGTGTTTTATGTAAAAAGATGTTAAAGGAAAATGTTAACGCAGTCAAAATGGCAGATTGGGGCGAAATTTTCTAACAAAATGTTAGAAAAATCGCGGTAAAGTTGGAATTTTAAACTACTATTGCGTGATGAGGGGTGAAGGGGACGCCGTCGGAGACAATAAGGAAATTTATTAGCGTGAAGAGAGGTTTTACCACCTTATTATATATAGAGAGTTATGGAACTTTTTTCAGGGGTGATATGAAGGCTGATTATCCCGGGGATAAAAAGGGGTTGGCGGGGAGATTGAATCGAGCCGCAATGAATGAAACTGCTTTCGGTTTGATAGATTTTTGGGTTGAAGATTAAATTTTTGCTGAAAAAGATTTTGATTTTGTATGAAATTGTCATAATTTTGCGGAGAATTTGAGAAAAACAGTAAAGATATGACGCTTGCCTATTCACATCGCTATTGGTGGCGCATCGGTGGAAAGATCCGGTGGCAGTGATATTCTATGTTTGCCGAGAGCGCAACATGGGAGTCACAAAGGATAAGCGACAATTTTTTTGCATTTCAGAGAAGTGAGGCCATCGGAATTTTTGCGGTGTCCTCTTATTTTTTTATGCCAACAATACAAAGATAAAATATGGAGAAATACAAGTCGATACTTCCGGTGGATGAGGAGGGGTATTACGGCCGCTTCGGGGGGGCTTATATCCCCGAGATACTCCACAGGAATGTAGAGGAGCTCACAAAAGCGTTTTATCGCTATGTGGACGACACAGAGTTTAACCGCGAGTTTGACCGCCTGATGCGCGACTACGTAGGGCGTCCTTCGCCTCTCTACCGCGCCGACAGACTGAGCGAACATTACGGGACGAATATCTATCTGAAACGTGAGGATCTCAACCACACGGGTGCTCACAAGATCAACAATGCCATAGGGTCGGCTCTGCTGGCCAAGCGGATGGGGAAGACCCGCATCATAGCTGAGACCGGAGCCGGACAACACGGAGTAGCCACCGCCACTGTGTGCGCCCTCCTCGGGATGGAGTGCGTGGTGTATATGGGGGCTACGGATGTGGCGCGCCAGCAGCCCAATGTGGAGCGTATGAAGATGCTCGGGGCGCGGGTGGAGCCTGTCTACTCGGGCAATAAGACGCTAAAGGATGCCACCAATGAGGCGATCCGCGACTGGTGTTGCAATCCTGACAGTTTCTATATAATCGGAAGTACGGTGGGCCCGCACCCCTATCCTGAGATGGTGGCGAGGTTTCAGTCTGTGATCAGTGAGGAGATACGCCGTCAGCTCGCCGAGCAGGTGGGGCGCGAGACGCCTGACTGCGTGATAGCCTGCGTGGGTGGCGGGAGTAATGCCGCCGGAGCATTCTATCATTTCATAGCGGACGAGGATGTGCGCCTCATAGCCGCCGAGGCAGCCGGCAAGGGTGTGGATAGCGGCGAGACTGCCGCCACGATTCATGCCGGGAGCGAGGGTATTATCCACGGGGCACGCACTCTAGTGATGCAGACCCCCGACGGACAGATCGTGGAGCCTTACAGCATTTCGGCCGGCCTCGACTATCCCGGTATAGGGCCTCTCCATGCTCATCTTGCCCGGACAGGGCGCTCGGAGGTGCTTGCTGTGACTGATGCCGAGGCTCTTGATGCCGCCATGCGGCTGACTCGCACTGAGGGAATCATCCCGGCCTTGGAGAGCGCACATGCCCTGGCGGTGCTCGACAGGGTGAAGTTTTCGCCCGAGGAGATAGTGGTGGTCAATGTGTCGGGGCGCGGTGACAAGGATATGCACACCTATCTCAACGCGCTCAAAGTGAGCCCACAGGAATAAAGAAAGGAAAAGTTATGAAAAAGATAATACAACATAGACTGACGGCCCCCTCTGATCTCGAGACCCCGGTGGGGATCTATCTGAAAATCCGCGACCTATACCCTCAGTCGGCTCTCCTTGAGAGTAGCGACTACCATGCGTCGCAAAACTCCGTGTCGTTTATCGGCGTGGAGCCGATAGGGCATTTCAAGGTGTCAGGCGAGAAGATAGAGCTCGCCTATCCCGGCGGGGAGAAGATGGTGAAGAATATAGAGGCCGGTGTGACTGATGTGGTGGCTGAGCTGCGCGACTATATCAAAAGCTACTCTCTCGAGGGAGCTACCGATGTGGCCGACGGGCTGCTTGGCTACACCGCCTACGATGCGGTGCGCTATTTCGAGAAGGTGACTCTCAGCCGGCCGGACGCCACAATGAGTGAGATACCGGATATGTATTATGTGCTGTATCGCTTCCTGATACAGGTGGATCATTACCACAATGAGATGACGATAGTGGAGAATCTACCCTCAGGGGAGAGGTCGCGCACCGGAGAACTGCTGGGTGTGCTCCACAACAATAATATGGCTCAGTATCCCTTTGAGGCAGCCGACGATGCGGAGTCGAGCATGAGCGACGATGATTTCATGGCTATCGTAGACCGCTGCGTGGCGCATGCAAAGAGGGGTGATGTGTTTCAGATAGTGCCGTCGCGGCGATTTTCGCGCGGGTTCAAGGGGGATGAGTTCAATGTCTACCGTGCCCTGCGCATCATCAACCCGTCGCCCTACCTTTTCTATTTCGACTTCGGCAACTTCAAAGTGTTTGGCTCGTCGCCCGAGACACACCTGAGGGTGAGCGGGCGGACTGCCTATATCGACCCGATAGCGGGGACCTTCCGCCGCACCGGCGATGAGGCCCGCGATCATGAGCTGGCGCAGGCTCTTCTGGAGGATGAGAAGGAGAATGCTGAGCATATAATGCTCGTGGACCTCGCCCGCAACGACCTGAGCCGCAGTGGCGGGAAGGTGGAGATAGAGTTTCTGAAGCAGATACAGTATTACTCCCATGTGATCCACATGGTGTCGAGGGTGAAAGCCACTCTCCCCGAGGATGCCGACCCCTACCGGCTCTTTGCCGCTACCTTTCCTGCGGGCACCCTCAGCGGCGCACCTAAAGTGAGGGCTATGCAAATCATCGATGAGCTTGAGCCGCACAGCCGCAAGATCTACGGCGGATGCATAGGATATCTCGGTTTCAACGGCGATATCAATCAGGCTATAACCATACGCAGTTTCCTGAGCTTCGGCGGAAGGCTCTACTCGCAGGCCGGAGCCGGGATTGTGGCGCGATCGGTAGCTTCGGCGGAGCTCCAGGAGACCCGCAACAAGCTCGGGGCGCTCAACAAGGCCATCAGCTATGCTGCGGGGTTCGGCCATGCCGGCAGTTGAGAGAACTCATCCCGGTCACGTATTCTTACACGTTAATGTAAATCCACAATCTTTCAAACCTCACATCAAGGGTATGAAAATCTTGATATTTGACAACTACGACTCCTTTACATATAATATAGCTCACGCTCTCAGGGAACTTGGCGAGCACCCTGATGTGGTGCGCAACGATGAGATTGACCTCGACAGCGTGGAGGTCTACGACAAAATCATCATCTCCCCCGGCCCCGGCATCCCCTCTGAAGCAGGGCTGCTGCCGCAACTGCTCGAGCGCTACGCCGGGAGTAAGCCTATACTGGGTGTGTGTCTCGGTCATCAGGCTATCGCAGAGCGGTTTGGCGCACGGCTTAGGAATCTCGACGAGGTTTACCACGGAGTGAAGTCGACGGCTGCCATCGTGGCCGACGACTATCTCTTCGAAGGGCTACCCCGGCAATTGGAGGTAGGGCGCTATCACTCATGGGTGGTGGACACCCGGGGACTGCCCGAGGAGCTGGAGGTGACTGCCGTGAGTCCCGACGGAGAGATCATGGCATTGCGCCACAAGGAGTTGGACATCCGCGGCGTGCAGTTCCACCCTGAGTCGGTCCTTACACCTCAGGGACTCGAAATGCTCCGCAACTGGGTTAATCACAATGGGTAAACACTCCCTGCTGCGACTGCCTGAAAAATCATGTTAAAAATGAAGCGAGAATGAAAAATCTACTCTATAAGATGTTCGAGCACCGCAATCTGAGCCGCGAAGAGGCTCGCGATGTACTCCTCAACATAGCCGACGGACGCTACAACGATGCACAGTTGGCAGCGTTTATGACGGTATTTCTGATGCGAAGCATTACCCTCGACGAGCTGACCGGCTTCCGCGACGCGCTGCTCGAAAGGCGCCTCCCTGTAGACCTCGGCGACTACAAGACTATCGATATTGTAGGGACCGGAGGCGATGGCAAAAACACTTTCAACATCTCGACCTCGGCATGCTTTGTAGTGGCCGGAACCGGGCGAAAGGTGGTGAAGCATGGTAACTATGGCGCCAGCTCGGTGTCAGGAGCAAGTAATGTGCTTGAAACTCACGGCGTTAAATTCACATCCGACATCGATCGCCTGAAGCGCTCTCTCGATAATAGTGGAGTGGCCTATCTCCACGCCCCCTTTTTCAGTCCCGCACTAAAGAGTGTGGCGCCGGTGCGCAAAGCCCTGGCAGTTAGAAACTTCTTCAATATGCTTGGGCCGCTTGTCAATCCCACCTTGCCAAAATATCAGCTCCTGGGCGTCTACAATCTCAAGCTGATGCGTCTATATAGCTATATCGCGCAAAATGAGGGTATAAACTGCACCGTTGTGCACTCTCTCGACGGCTACGACGAAATCTCGCTCACAGCACCCTTCAAAGTCACCGGAGCAGGGGGCGAAATGCTTCTCACCCCTGAAGATATAGGAATGGCAAAGGCTGATCCGGAGCAGCTTAGCGGAGGCGACACGATAGAGAGCGCCTCGGCGATCTTCGACAATGTGCTCGCCGGGAAGGGGAGTGAGGCCCAGGAAAATTGTGTGGTGGCTAATGCCGCCTTCGCCATCCTCACCCTCGAGCCGGAAATACCTATCACCCGGGCGATTGAAGAAGCTCGCGAAAGCATCCGCTCAGGTCGCGCCCTCGCTGCCTTCCGCAAATTCGCGGAAATTAACAGTTAACACACCCGAGCGTAAATGAATCCAAAATGAATCCAAAATGGATCTAAAATGGTTAATTTAGGTGCTAAAACGTTGAAGAGATGGGAAATATACTTGATAAAATCATAGCCTCGAAGCGGAGAGAAGTCGAAGCCGTCGAGAAGCGAGGTATCCCGGCCGGTAATCTCCGGGGGCTGCCTCCGACAGTGTCGATGCGCGCAGCCCTCGAGGCAAGTCCCACAGGAATAATCGCCGAGTTTAAACGACGCTCACCCTCCAAGGGGGAGATCTACCCGAAGGCAATGGCCTATGAGGTGATACCGGCATATCAGGAGGCCGGCGCTTCGGCTTGCTCGGTGCTGACCGACACACCCTTTTTCGGGGGTGCCCTTACTGACCTCGCAATAGCCCGCAGCGTCAGCACCCTCCCGCTTCTGCGCAAGGATTTCATAGTCTCTGAGCGTCAGATAACGGAGGCTCGATGCGCAGGCGCCGATGCGATACTGCTCATTGCAGCAGCTCTCGCGCGGGCCGAGGTGGAATGCTTCACCGACTATGCCCACTCGCTCGGGCTTGAGGTGTTGTTTGAGATCCACAATGCCTCCGAGCTCGACAAATATTATCCTAAGGTTGATATGGTGGGGGTCAACAACCGCGACCTCACAACCTTTGTCACTGACCCGATGCTTTCGGCAAAGGTGGCCTCAGCGCTTCCGCATGATGTAGTGAAAGTGGCCGAAAGTGGTCTCAGCTCTATGCGCGAGGTGCAAAGCCTGCGCGAGATAGGCTTCCGGGGATTCCTCATCGGGGAGACCTTCATGAAGACCCAAAAACCGGGCGACACTCTAAAACGGTTTCTCAATGAAGAGATATAAAATAAAGGTGTGCGGGATGCGTGATGTGGCCAACATAGAGGCTGTGGCCGCGCTCTGCCCTGACATGATGGGGTTCATTTTCTATGGGAAGTCGCCCCGCTATGCCGGCGGCCTCTCCCCGGAGATTGTAAAGTCGCTTCCGACGGCTATTACCCCCGTCGGGCTGTTTGTCAACTCCCCGACAGCAGAGATAGAGAGTATCTGTGACCGATACGGGATAAGCACCATCCAACTTCATGGCGATGAGTCGCCCCGGGAGTGTATGGAACTTAAAAGCCGTGGCTATAACATAGTTAAAGCCCTCGCCATCGACGAGACTACTCCTCAGGAGCAGCTAAGGGCTTACGATGGTGCAGCCGATCTGCTCGTGCTCGACAGTCGCAGCGCCTCGCGCGGAGGGAGCGGGCTAAAGTTTGACTGGCATTTGCTCGGCAATCTCCCCATCAGCACCCCCTTCCTTCTCAGCGGAGGGATAGCCCCCGACGACGCCCCCCTCATCAACCGACTCGAATATGCGGCGATGGCCGGTGTTGACATCAACAGCCGGTTTGAGACCTCTCCAGGTGTGAAAGATGCCGCGCTCATCCGCGAATTTATCAATCAATTAAGGTAAGATACCCACAGACAATTAGGGTGAAACACCCACATACCCACATAAATATGGAACAAAACAGACTTCAGGCGCTTTTCGCTCATAAAGACAAGGATATTCTCTCCATCTACATCACAGGCGGCTATCCCCGGCTCGACTCTACCGGCGAGCAGATTAAGGCTCTGGCGGCGGCAGGAATCGATATGATAGAAGTAGGAGTGCCATTCTCCGACCCTATGGCCGACGGGCGCGTGATTCAGGAAAGCTCCTCAGTGGCGCTGCGCAACGGCATGACACTCGAGCGGCTGCTCGACCAGGTTGAGGAGGCACGCCGCGAGGTGAAGGAGATCCCCCTTGTGCTCATGGGCTATCTCAACCCAATGATGCAATATGGCATAGAGCGCCTCTTCAGCCGCTGCAAGGAGATAGGGATCGATGCCCTCATCATACCTGATCTACCATTCAAGGACTATATGCGCGACTTCCGGGGGCTTTGTCGGGAATATGACATACCGATGATAATGCTCATCACTCCAGAGACCTCCGACGAGCGGATCCATCTAATCGACGAGAATTGTGACGGATTCATCTACATGGTCTCAGCAGCCGCCACTACAGGCACCCGCGATAGCTTCGGGCCAGCGCAGACCGACTATTTCAAGCGCATAGCTGCTTTGAGCCTGCGCCATCACCGGCTCATAGGATTTGGCATCTCTAATCCGGCAACCCTTGCCGATGCCTGGCGATTCAGCTCCGGCGCCATTATAGGGTCGCTCTTTATCAAATGTCTCGCATCTACCTCTACACCCGCTGAGGCCACCGCGCTTCTCCTTCAAACCTTAGGGCTCTCCGACAAGAGCTGACCTGTGGTCTGAAATACAGTTTCGCGCAGCTTGCGACAAACAAATTTCTGCAAGAGTTTGACGACTGCAGCCACCGGGATTTGTGACGAATTTTCCGGTGAATTTTCCGGCTCGATTTGGGGCATAGGATAGAAATGGCTAAATTTGCATTGCGGAATCCCGCTTGAGAATCCATTCATCAGTTCTACACAAAAATGAGATCGGAAGAAGAACTTGGAGGTGTGTCGCTGCTTGGCAACAACCACACGCACTATCCCACGCAATATGCCCCTGAGGTGCTTGAGACTTTTGTCAACAAGCACCCTGACAATGAATATCTTGTCACCTTCACATGCCCGGAGTTCACATCGCTGTGCCCTAAGACAGGCCAGCCGGATTTTGCCAAAATCCTCATCTCCTACATCCCGCGCCGACTCATGGTGGAGAGCAAGAGCCTCAAACTCTACCTCTTCAGTTTCCGCAACCATGGCGACTTCCATGAAGATTGTGTCAACATCATCATGAAGGATCTCATACGCCTGATGGATCCACGATATATCGAGGTGAAGGGGATCTTCACTCCGCGTGGCGGCATTGCGATCCACCCATTTGCCAACTACGGCGACGCCGAGCATCAGGAACTGGTGAAGGCTCGCATGCTCGCATCTATCCCTGACAGTTTCTAACTTCCTCCATAAAAAATCAATCTGAAAATTATGGCAAAAGACTCTCTGCTTATACTCTCCGGAGGTATGGATTCTGTGACAATGCTTTGGGAATACGTCGACTCGATAGCAGCCGCCGTCACTTTTCAATATGGCTCCAACCATAATCTCCGCGAAGCTGAGTGCGCACGGAAAAATTGTGAAATTCTGGGTGTGAAATGGATCGAAATTGATCTTTCGTTCATGGGGAAGCATTTCAAAAGCTCCCTCCTCGAGGGTGCGGAGGCAATACCGGAGGGTGGCTACGACGACACCAATATTCACTCTACGGTGGTCCCCTTCCGCAACGGTATCATGCTTTCCGTGGCTGCCGGTCTCGCCGAGAGCATGGGGCTGAAAAATGTGATGATGGCAAACCATTCAGGCGATCATACCATCTACCCCGACTGCCGTCCGGAGTTTGTGGAGGCGATGGGCGCTGCCATGGAGTGCGGCACATACGAGCATATCCGGCTCATTGCTCCCTATACCGGATTGTCTAAAAAGGAGATAGCTGCCCGTGGAAAACTTCTTGGCGTGGACTACTCTCTAACCTACTCTTGCTATAAAGGTGGCGAGCACCACTGCGGAAAATGTGCAACATGTGTGGAGCGCCTGGAAGCGCTCGAATATGCCGGAATCTTTCTTGAAAATGACTGAGCAGAGACCCACTTCGAGCCCCAACCCCAACTATCCTCCCCGGAGGCAGCGGAGGCGCTTCAGCCCGCGCAAGGCGGCGCGTCTCTTCCTCCCGCTGTTTCTCTTCATCGGGCTGTGTGTTGTGCTCTGCACTCCCTCCGGGTCTGAGAAGGGTGGAGCGGAGTCCAACGTGGTTGAAACTCCGAAAAAATTCCGCTCGGTAGCTGCTATGGCCTCCTACGACAGCACTTCACACTGGACTACTCACCTACAGGAGATGCCGTCGCCTACGGAGAAGATCCATGTCAACTACTTCGGCAATGTCCGCAAAGTGTTCAATGATAGCAACTATATCCACCTCCAGGAGGCTGAGCTCTATGGTATCGAGCCCCTCACCGACACCCGCTCACATTGGAGGTTGCGCTCGCCGATAGTCAAGATGGTGAGCTGCCGTGATTTTTTCGTTGACAGTCTTCGCCACTCGCGCCCCTATCTTGTGCCTGTAGCAGCCGGAAGACTCCACGAGATAGGACGCAGATTTCGCGACACCCTTCAGACTCGAGGCGGGGGTGACTATCGTATAAAGGTGACGAGCCTCCTGCGCACTCCCCGAACCGTGAAGCGCCTGCGGAGGGTGAACCGCAACGCCGTCGACACCTCAGTTCACCAATACGGCACCACTTTCGATATCTCCTACGCAGTCTTTATAGCCGACGGCGACTCTCCTGCGCGAAGTGTCGATGACCTCAAAGGGATCCTGAGCGAAGTGCTCAAAGCTATGCGCGAGGAGGGGAAGCTATGGGTGAAGTATGAGCGCGGACAGCCTTGCTTCCATATCACGGCGCGTCTCCCTGTTGAAGCTGAGGATCGAAGGCTCCCCTGAGACCCTGAGCAGAGGTGCCAAAAATGTCTTTCTCTGAGGATGTGTTGACAAAGATTCAAAACCATTCCTGACTGCCCGGGAGTGAACTTCGAAATTAGTCAGGTGTGAAAATGAACTTTTTGAGTGTCAAAGTTTTATTATAGGTATATAATCAACTATTTTGAGAGTACGTAATCATCATCATTATGAGCGACACCAAGATACCTACACCCGCGCCGTCTGATTCCGGACGTGAAGCTGGGACAAAGAAAAATAAATCTTTGCTGAAAAAGATTCTCAAAATTTCCGGGATATCCCTCGGAGCGATCGTTGCACTCCTGCTCCTTGTGATCACAATCGCTGTCTCATATCTTAAGCCTGAACGGCTAACGCCTCTCGTGGAGAAATATGCCAACTCCTATCTGAACGCCGATGTCAACATAGGAAGGATGGAGCTCTCCTTCTGGAGCACCTTCCCGAAACTGGTTGTGGAGGTGGATACTCTCTCTATTAAGAGCAAAGCCCTTGATTCGCTTCCATCTGAGGTGAGAGCCGGTCTGCCCGTTGGGGCTGACTCTCTGCTTTCGCTCCAAAGACTTGAGGCTTCGCTCAATATTCCCAAACTCTTGGTGGGGAAAATCGGACTTTATGATGTGATATTCACCCGCCCGGCCATAAACATCGTTCAGGCTACTGACAAGATATCCAATCTCGATATTTTCCCAAAATCGGAGGAGAAAACAGACACCACGCTCTCCATCCCGGACATCTCCCTCGGCACATTCCGTATCGACTCCGGAATGCCCGTGCGCTACTTTTCGCGCCCTGACTCTACGGATATCACCGTCACTCTCAGCTCGGCTGAGATCGAGGGGGAGAAATCGCCTACCTACTCTTTGGAGATTCAAGGGCTCACTAACGCATCTATGGCGGGACTTAAACTCAATCATCTCTCCTTCGGAGCCGACGGCCTAATCCGCTGGGACAATGACCGCCCCTACAACCTTGCCCTTGAGGATTTCTCAATTGCCCTCAACGAGGTCAAGGCATCGTTGAGTACTGCTCTCGACTTTGACAAATCACTGACTATAAATTCGCTAAACTTTAATCTGCCACCCACTCCTCTGCGCGACATTCTGGCGCTCATCCCCGAGGATATGCGTGGCGAGCTCGCTAAGTTTAAGCCCGAGGCATCCCTCGCTCTGTCGGGGCAGTTCACGGCCCCCTTCTCCCCGGCCACCGATTCGATACCATCAATGAGTGTGGATGTCAAGATACCCGAAGGGAAGGCCTCCTATGATGGCTACTCCATCAATCGCCTCGTGCTCGATGCTCATGCAGATATAGATGGCAACGATCTCGACCGCTCTACAGTGGATTTGAAACGTTTTGTAGCTCAAGGCGAGGGTGTGACCATCGATCTCAACGGACAGTTTACCGACCTGCTCACCGATCCTGTGGCCGACGGTGCTTTTAAAGGTGAGGTGAATGTGGCGAAGCTCCCGGCGAGTCTGCTCCAGATGCTTCCCTGCACCGTCAAGGGGCAACTCAACGCCGACAGCCGATTCCATATACGGAAAAGTTATCTCAATAAGGATAATTTCCACCGCATGCGTATCGATGGCGACATTGCTTTAAAAAACCTCCTCGTCTCGATGCCTGCCATGCCCGCCTATCTCTACTCGCGCGACATGCAGCTGAAACTCGGCACCAATTCCTCATTTAAACGTGGAAAGATCGACGTAGACTCTCTGCTGACCGTCAGCCTCAACATCGACACTATCTCGGCCAACATCACCGGGATGGAACTCGAAGCTAAGGGGCTGAAATTGGGTGCCGGCTGTCAGAACACTGCCTCATCGGCTGATACGGCTCTTATCAACCCGATAGGCGGCCGCATCACCGCCGACCGCCTTCGCTTCAAGATGGCTGAGGACTCCACGCGTGTGCGCCTGAGCAAAGCATCTGTCGGGGCCACTCTGCGCCGATACAAGGGCGACAGCAAGAAACCACAGCTCCATCTTGATGTCTCAGCCGCCATGGGATTCTACGGCGACCGCACTACCCGCGCCATGCTTCGCGATGCTCTGCTTTTCGTCACTGTCCACCCCAGCGCACCTCGCACTCACACCCGTCGCACTTCGCTCGCTGACTCACTGCAGATGGCATATCCCTCGCTTTCAGCCGACTCAATCACTGCTCTTGCCCGAAAGATTCGCAAGGATCAACGGCAACGCCGGGCCATCGCTGACTCCATTGCCGTTAGCAACGGGCAGCTCATTGACCTCGGCCTCGACAACTCCATGAGCAAACTTCTGCGTCAATGGGATGCCAAGGGGATTCTCAAAGCCAAGAGGATGAGGGTATTTACCCCTTACTTCCCCCTCGCCAACACTGTCACCAATCTGGAGATGCACTTCACAACGGACTCCTTATCATTCCGTGACACACAGATCCGCACCGGGCGCAGCTCCTTCCATGTCGACGGATCCATCAGCAACATCACCCGGGCACTCACTTCGCGCAACCATTCACAACCGCTCATCTTCAAATTCACCTTGGTTGGCGACACCGTGGATATCAACCAGATAGCAGCAGCAACCTTTGCCGGCTCGGCCTTTGCTGAGCGCGACACGGCGCTCTTTGTGGCTCCGGATACTGACAATGAGCAGGCTCTCCAGAAGTCAGTGCAGGCTCAGGCTTCGACCGATTCCGCCTCCGTGCTCGTGGTGCCGGCCAACATCGACGGCAACATCAGTGTCACTGCCAAAAATATTATCTACTCCGACCTTACTTTCCGTAATTTCACGGGTGGACTCAATATCTACAATGGTGCTATCAATCTCGAGCGCCTCTCGGCAAGCACCGATGTGGGGAGCGTAAATGTCAATGCCCTCTACACCGCCCCATCGCGCAATGAAGCCTCCTTTGCATTCGGCATGAACGTCGCCGACCTACATGTGCGCCAGTTCCTCGACCTCTTCCCCTCGCTCGACTCCATAATGCCGCTCCTCTCCGACCTCAGCGGTGTCATCAATGCCAACGTGGCTGCAACCTCCGATCTCGACACGCAGATGAACATCAAGATTCCCACCCTCAAAGCCGCTGTGAAGATAGCCGGTGACAGTCTGGTGCTCATCGACCGCGAGACCTTCAAGAAGATTGGCAAGTGGCTGCTGTTCAAGAATAAAAACCGCAACGTCATCGACAGCATGAACGTGGAGATGATCGTCAGCAATTCCCAGTTGCAGCTCTTCCCCTTCATCTTCAATCTCGACCGCTACAAACTCGGTGTGATGGGGAGCAACGACCTCGCGATGAACCTCAACTACCACATCGCCGTGCTCAAATCGCCCATACCCTTCAAATTCGGTATAAATGTCAGCGGAAATATCGACGATATGAAGATACGCCTCGGACGTGCGAAATTCAATGAGAAGAAGCTCCCCAAGACGGTGGCAATTGCTGATACCACCCGCATCAACCTCGTGAGGGAGATCGGCAACATATTCCGCCGCGGTGTGCGCAACGCTAAAGTCAAGGGCCTCGACTTCTCGCATCTGCAGAATGTCGGCGGTGCTTCAGCCGGCGACCCCTCTGACACCATCTCCCGCTCCGACTCACTCTACTTCATCAAAGAGGGTCTCCTCCCGGCTCCTGACACCACTTCGGTTGTCACACCCCCTTCACCTGTAAAGAAATCAAAGAAACGATGATACAACCTCTGGCTTTCTCCGCCGAAATTTCAGCTTTCCTCCGTCGCCACCACTTCGAGGCGCTCAGGATAAAGGGCGCCCTCATAGACATGGACGGCACACTCTACGATTCTATGCCCAACCACACTGCCGCGTGGCACAGGATGATGACCGAGCTTGGCGTGGAGTGCTCGCAGGATGAGTTTTACCTCTACGAAGGAGCCACGGGAGCCGCTACCATCGATAAACTCTTCATGCGCGCCTTCAACCGCCATGCCACCCCGGAAGAGGTGGAGGAATACTATAGGCGCAAGACCATCTATTTCCGCGAGCTCCCCGCTGTGAGCCTCATGCCGGGGGCTGCCGAGATGCTCCGCACCCTCGAGGAGGTGGGTATCAAACGTGTGCTTGTCACCGGGTCAGGTCAGCAGTCGGTGCTCGACAAACTCGACATTGATTTCCCCGGAGCTTTTCTGCCGGGTATGCGCATCACTTCGCGCGACGTGACCCACGGAAAACCTCACCCCGAGCCCTATATCAAGGCGATGCAGCTTGTCCATGTAAAGCCTTCGGAATCAATGGTAATCGAAAATGCTCCTCTTGGGGTGGAGGCAGGCGACAAGGCCGGTGCCTTCACAATCGGCATCACTACCGGGCCTATTCCCCGCGAGGCTCTCGAAGAGGCCGGAGCTGCTATTGTATTCTCATCCATGGAGGAGTTTGCACAAAAGCTTCCGCTGCTCCTCCTCTCCATGCTCACCGTGAAGAATTACGGTTAGCCAACCTGGCAACCGAAGCAATCCTGCAGAAGAACGTTCACAACAACCACCACACCACATCACATTTTTATCGCAATGCAAAAGATATTATATACCAACGATATACGCGCTGCCATTCTCGAAATTGTCGCCGAAGCTCGCCCGGCATCGGTGCATATAATCACTGACGACAACGTAGGGCGCGATGTGCTCCCGCGGCTCGACCTCGAATTTCCGGTGATCTCTGTCCCCGCAGGCGACGATAATAAGAATCTCACTTCACTCTCCACCATCTGGAGCAGGCTGATAGCCCAGGGCGCCACCCGTAAGTCAATGATACTCAATATTGGAGGTGGCGTAGTGACCGACATGGGAGGGTTTGCCGCCTCAACATTCAAGCGCGGTGTGAGATTTGTCAATATCCCCACTACTCTTCTTTCGGCTGTCGACGCAGCCGTAGGGGGAAAGACCGGCATAAATTTCGATGGGTTCAAAAATGAGATCGGCGCTTTTGCCCCGGCCGATGCTGTGATTATCTCTACCCTCCTCTTTTCCACCCTCCCTCAGCGAGAACTCCTTTCAGGCTATGCGGAGATGCTCAAACACGCGCTGCTCTCATCTGAGGCCGACTATCGGCGGCTGCTTGCTTTCGATATCCTTGGCGCTGACCTTGAGCAACTCCTCCCTCTGCTCGAAAAGAGTGTGAAAGTCAAGGAGAAAATCGTGGCTGATGACCCCTTCGAGAAGGGGATTCGCCGCGCACTGAATCTGGGCCACACCGCGGGACATGCCTTCGAGTCGCTGGCCATGATCAAAGGCCACCCCATCCCCCATGGCCATGCCGTGGCTTTCGGGATCCTTGTGGAAATGATATTATCCCACACCTCTCTCGGTTTTGCCTCTGAGAATCTTTACGATTTTGCAGCCTATCTCAAAGACCAAGGGTATGGTAGCGCCGGATTTGACTGCGACGACTACGATAAGCTGATCGAATTGATGCACCACGACAAGAAAAACGATACTCCGGGGGAGATCAATTTCACACTCCTGCGCGCCCCCGGTTCGCCCGTAATCGACTGTACGGCAGATGAAGAAGCTATCCGCGCCGCCTTAGATATCTTTCGCGACCTCACGGAATAGTGTAGCTCCAATTATCTGAAAACGCAGGCTCTGAGCGATCCCTCTCGGTAATGAACGGGCTTTTCAAAAATGGTAGCCGATGGTACCGAAGAGGCCCAGATTATGTGTTGATGGTTTTACGATGCCCTGACTGACAGAGACATTGCGCAAGCCATATTCCATCCTCAGCCCGAGAGAATATTTCTCAGCGAGCTTCAGGCCTGTAGCGATGTGGAGTCCCCAGTCGAAATTGCGGTATGAATTGATGAAAGCCTTGGGATCGTTGTAGAAATCAGCCTTTGAGGTGGTCTGTGTCATCATCAGTTGTCCTAAATCGTTGACCATCACATTATATATCGTGGCCTTCTGTGATCCACCACTTCCGTTTTGAAGATAGATACCACCATCCACATTCCACTTCACTCTCGGGGCGAGGTTGAAGTTAAACGAAATGAAAATCGGGATATTAAAAGCGCGATAGCGGTTGCGGATGAAGACATTTGACACATTAGTGCTTTCAGAGCCGGTAACCGCAAGATCCATATTGCCGGAATTGAAAAGATAGTTAATCTCCGTGCCAAGCCCCACGAAGGAGGTGAAATTCATTTTCACTCCGAACCCTACACCCCATGCAAACCCCATGGAATTGTTCACATCAGTAATCTGCGGGTAGCAGCTCTTATAATTCTGAGTGATATAGCTGCCACCTACCAGGAGGTGGGTGTCGAGGTCCAGAAATTTCACCGGTTTCCCAGTCATCACCAACTGTCCCTCAGAGGCAAAGGGAATAAGCATCATTGTTATGGCTAATATGCTCTTCAATAACTTCTTCATAATTTAGAGTGGATTTTGTTACTCCATTACGACCTCAAAATTACATCAAAAACCAATCAAAAGCAACTCCTTCCCCAAAATTGCCCGCAAGCACTAAAGAGGAGCGCGTCGCAAGCACCCGGGCACCATTTACCCTGAGATAGTCAGTCGATAAAAAACGATAAATCCGCAATGGCTTCCGGTCAGCCGATTGCGGATTTATAGCAGTGACTCATACAGGATTCAAACCTGTAACCTTCTGATCCGTAGTCAGATGCTCTATTCAGTTGAGCTAATGAGCCGAAATATGTCATGATTTTGACACTGCAAAATTAGAAATAATTGTTGAAACCAGCAAAAATCCGTCAAAAATATCAACATTTTAAATCCAAAAATCCTACCGGGGGAACAAATCAGGCGTGAACTCCCTGCGTTTTCGCCCATAGTTTAATCGACCCTCCGCGAGCGCAAATCATTAGTCCGGGACGCTGAGAAGTATAAAAATCTCCACCTGAAGCAATCGTAAAAATTTCAGAAAATAAATTTACTTCCCGCTTATCCACGGCATTTTTCCGACTTACCTCCGAAAAACGCCATTTTGACACCCTCAGAGCCTCCCTTTACTTAACTAATAGTTACGTAAAACCCCCATTATAGCTGCCTGAAATGAGTAAATCCGGGGGTAAGTCGTGGATATTCCGTGGGTAATCCGGAGGTGAAGTTCTGTCAATATTAACTATTATTAACAATAGTTATCTCCCCTAAACTTTCAATTTTCCCCCTTGCAATTGAAATTTTTTAACACTTAAACTTCTTAAAGATGATGACGAGTTTCGGTCTTTCATTAACTAATATTAACATTTGTATCTCCCATAGTATGCTCAACAGTCTTTGTGCTTTTAATGGATATCAATATTTGCAATTTTGCAAAGCTTTCACAACTATTCGGGGTGGGGCGGATTATTTAGTTTTTTGTATATTTGTCATAAAATAATGATTTTCTCCGGGCTTTTCCCACACTGTCGGAAGGGTGGAGGAACTAACGTCGTGGAGGATCAAGTTTTTTGGATAGAGTCTTTGTTATGAACCTTAGTGACTATGCAGATAAAGTATATTTTGGGGAAGAGACCGGACTCGAGGGGGAGGGTGGAGCTTTCTGTGAGGCTGAGATGCGGCTCTTACGACAGGCAGACCGGTACTAATATACGTGTGGAGGTGGACAGGACGGGAGATGACGGCTCTCTGCCCCAAAGAATAGTGAAAATGCTGAGGTCGCTGACCGATTTTATTGAGGAGAGCTGGTGGAACAGCCGACGAACTCCTCATGCCGATGACTGGCTCGCAGAGACGGTAGATAGGTTCCGTCTGACCCGGATTCCGGCTCAGGAGGGGGTGACGGAAGAGTTGGCCACTCTTATTGATGACTATATTCTCGCTACCGATACGGGGAGCTATTCCATGAGCCGTACCGAGGGATATGCATTGCTTAGACGTTCGGTTTTGAGATTTGAGGCATGGAGACAATTGAAGTTTTCACGCTTTTCTTTTACTATAGGGATGCTTGACGGCGGTCTGCTCAGGGAGTTCGAGAGGTTTATGGCGACTGAACACAGGAAGGTGAGGGAATATCCGTCGATAGCCATGGGTGAGGGGCGGGAAGGGCGCACGATGCGGAGGTCGCGCAACACGGTCAACGATCGTATGAAGCTTCTCCGGGCCGTAGTGAAATGGGGGCGGAAGTGTGGACGGATCTCGCGAAATCCTTTCGATGGGTATATCGGGGGAAGAAATGTCTATGGCACGCCTGTCTATCTTACTATCGAGGAACGACGGCAGCTTGAGGGGTGCGATCTGTCAGACTCCCCTCGGTTGGCGACTATAAGAGATGTGTTTGTGTTTCAGTGTTGCGTTGGATGCAGGGTGAGCGACCTGATGAGGCTTACCCGCAGCAATATCGTGGAGGGTGAGCTTCACTATGTGGCTCGCAAGACCCGGGAGGGGAGACCTGTGACGATCAAGGTGCCTCTCAATCGCACGGCGTTGAGAATACTCGGGGGGATAGATGCAGCCGGAAGTCGGCTTTTCCCGGTTGTGACCTCGCGGACAACCTACAATAGTGGGATAAAGGAGGCGATGCGGAGGGCCGGACTTTCGCGGATCGTTGTGACGCTCGATCCTCTCAGCCGCGAGCCACGATCGCGCCGGCTCTGGGAGGTGGCCAGCAGTCAGATGGCGCGACGTACTTTTATCGGGAATATCTATAAGCGCTTCAAGGATCAGGGGCTCGTCAGCGAGCTTAGCGGACATTCGCCGGGAAGCAGTGCTTTTTGTCGCTATCGGGAGGTTGACCCGGAGATGAGGCGGGAGATGGTAGAGGCGATCGAGTAGGGGAGTAGTGGAGAAGAGAGGGGTGGTGTCAGGATTTCATGAAGGGGAGGAGGAGGTTGTTGAGCTGGTTGTATTCCACGAGGAAGCCGTCGTGGCCAAAGGGGGAGTGGATCTCGCCATAGACGGCACCGGGGATTTTGGAGCATAGTTCCTGCATCTCGCGAGGCGGGAACACGATGTCGGTCTCAAGCCCTACTACGAGTGTGCGGGCCTTGATGCGCTTGAGAGCGGCGTCGAGGCCTCCGCGGTCGCGCCCTACATCGTGGGTGTCGAAGGCGCCCAGGATTGCATAGTAGGAGTAGGCGTCGAAGCGTCGGCAGAGTTTCTCCCCCTGATAGCGCTGGTAGCTTGAGGCGCGATGCACTTCGGGGAGTGGTCCGGTGTCTTTTTGAGTAAGGTTGTAGCCGTAGTAGCCGCGGTAGCTCAGCAGACCTATTGCGCGGGCGGCTGCGAGGCCCGTACGGCCGGCGTCGGGGGTAGGGAGGCCGAATGTGGGGTCGGTCTCGATACACATGCGCATTGTCTCGTCGATGGCGATGGTCCAGGGGGTGGCAATGGCATCTGTTGCCATAAGTACGAGCCGCTCAAACCTCTCAGGCTCCATGACGGCCCACTCTACGGCCTGAAATCCTCCCACGGAGCAGCCAACCAAGGTGCGGACGGTGGCAATGCCCAGGGCATCGGCAAGGATGCGGTGGGCATTGACAATGTCGCGGATGGTATAGCGGGGAAATTCTCTGTAGTAGGGTGTGCCGGTGTCGGGGTTGACATGGAGCGGGGCTGTAGTGCCGTAGGGCGACCCGAGGATATTCGCGCAGATCACAAAGTTGTCTGTCGGGTCGAGAAATTTCCCCTCTTCAACGGTGTGGGGCCACCACTGGGCCACGTCGCTGTTGGCGGTGAGCGCATGGCATACCCACACTACATTGCTCTTGTCGGCGTTGAGTGTGCCATAGGTGTGGTAGGCTATGGTGAGGTCTTTCAGTTCGCCGCCAAGCTCGAGGGGGAAGGGGGAGGTGTGGTGATAGGTATGCTTCATCTGTGGCAGATTATTGTAGTCCGGAGGTGGCTACTTCACGGTTGATCTTGTTGACCAGTCCCTGGAGCACTTTGCCCGGGCCGAGTTCGATGAACTCGTCGGCACCGTCGGCTATCATGTTTTGGACGCTCTGAGTCCATCTCACGGGAGCTGTCAGCTGTGCCACGAGGTTGGCTTTGATTTCGGCGGGGTCAGTGTGGGGCTTTGCGTCGACATTCTGGTAGACGGGCACCACGGGGGTGTGGAACTCGGTCTTTTCGATGGCTTCAGCGAGTTCGGCGCGGGCAGGCTCCATGCAGGGGGAGTGGAAGCCGCCGCCGACCTTGAGCTTGAGGGCGCGCTTCGCACCTGCAGCCTTGAGAAGTTCGCAGGCCTTGTCGATGGCCTCTTCTTCGCCGGAGATCACGAGCTGACCGGGGCAGTTGTAGTTGGCGCAGACCACTACACCCGGCACTGAGGCGCAAATTTCTTCTACCTTTTCATCGGGGAGAGCCAAGACGGCAGCCATTGTCGAAGGCTTGAGTTCACAAGCCTTCTGCATTGCCTTAGCGCGCGCAGCCACAAGACGCAGACCATCCTCAAAGCTGAGGGCTCCGGCTGCTACGAGAGCTGAAAATTCGCCCAAAGAGTGGCCGGCCACCATGGCGGGCTTGAAGTCGTCGCCGAGGTTTTTGGCCAGAAGCACTGAGTGGAGGAAGATTGCAGGCTGTGTGACTTTTGTCTGACGGAGATCTTCGTCGGTGCCGGCAAACATGAGGTCGGTGATACGGAATCCGAGAATATCGTTGGCTTTTTCAAACATTTCTTTGGCAGCGGGATTGGTGTCGTAGAGGTCTTTGCCCATGCCTACGAACTGAGCGCCCTGCCCGGGGAAAACGTATGCTTTCATTGTAAGGGGTAATAAAAAGTATGTTGTGTTTATTGATTATCGACTTTTGTGGGAGCGAAATTTTGTGTGCAAAGTTACGCAAAAAATTTAGCTTTAAGAGTCTGACAGATAATAAAAGTCAATAAAAGTTAATGGTAAGACATTCTGCGGTCGTGTACTTCAAGTGGACTCACTCATCACCCTGACAAATCTGCCCGATGGCGGAGCGCTTCGGCGTTAACATATATTATTGGACAGGCTCTTGGGCACGAAAGCGAAAAAATCACTAAATTTGCATTCAATCCCGGGGAGGCAAGGCCTCTGCCCCGAAAAAGTGGATGTGGCATGGATTATGCCGACAAAAATCGAAATTATAACCTAAAAACAGGCAATGATATGATACCCTGTATATTTAATCTCGGCACGGGCGAGATAATCATAATCCTCGTGGTGATACTGTTGCTCTTTGGCGCGAAACGCATACCCGAACTTGCTCGAAGCCTGGGCAAAGGCGTAAGTTCCTTCAAGCAAGGGATGAACGATGCTGTCAGCGAGATCAATAAACCCGTTGATGAAGAGACCAGAAAGCAGGCTTCGGCAGCCAAACCGGGCGCTGAGTCGGTAGGCTCAGGCTCTGATCCGGTTACTTCGGGCGAATCTGCAGCTCCTTCGGCCGATAAAAAGGAGCAGTAAACCGTCATCTCCGCGTTTGGGCTATGGCTGCTGAGGAGATGGGATTCTGGGATCATGCCGAGGCTCTGCGGGGCGTGTTGCTCCGCATAGTGGGTCTTGTCGTGGTGGTGTCGGGCGCACTTTTTGTGGCGATGCCCCGGATTTTCGAACACGTGATCCTCGCCCCTTGCCATCAGGATTTCGTCCTTTATCGTCTGCTCGACAAATTGGGTGGCGCCATGGGCTCCGGAGGATTGCCCGAGGGTGCGTCAGTAGAGGTAAAGCTCATCAATATTAAGCTGGCATCGCAGTTTTTCATGCATGTCACATCGTCGATATGGCTTGCCGTGATATTGACCTTCCCGGTGTGTGTCTATCTGCTCTGGAGGTTTGTAGCTCCCGGGCTCTACGATTCGGAGAAGCGGGGTGTGAAGACTGCTTTCGCGGGTGGGAGTGTGATGTTCTATGCAGGGGTGGCAGTAGGCTATTTCCTCGTTTTTCCGCTCACTCTGCGTTTCCTCGCGGGGTATCAGCTGAGCGAGATGATACCCAATGAGATTTCGCTCGACTCCTATATGGACAATTTCATGACGCTGATACTTGTGATGGGGATAGTTTTTGAGCTACCTCTCGTGGCTTGGATGCTGGGAAAAGCCGGGGTGTTGAACCGAAGTTTCTTCTCACGATACCGGCGTCAGGCCATCGTGGCAATACTTGTGGCTGCAGCCGTGATAACACCCACCGGCGATCCGTTCACACTGATGGTGGTTTTCCTCCCGGTCTATCTGCTCTGGGAGTTTTCAGCTCTCACTGTCAGCAAGCAAAGAGGGGATAGTCAGGCGGCAGTGTAGGAAAACAATTTTTTATGAATATCAAGAAATAGAATATATATGAAAATCGGAATTATCGTGGCCATGCAGAAGGAGCAGGCCCTAATCCTCCCTATGCTGAGCGATGTTGAAAGTCATAGCGCCGGGTCGATCTCCTACGAGAAGGGGCGCATTGGCGGCAACGAGGTGGCGGTTATGCAATCGGGCATCGGCAAGGTGAATGCTGCTATCGGGGCTGTTAGCCTCATTGATACTTTCAGACCGGATGTGATAATCAACACCGGGGTTGCTGCCGGTGCCGGCGATAATGTCAGTGTGATGGATCTCATCGTTGCGGATAAGCTCGTGCACCATGATTTCTGGTGCATAGGGGAGGAGTGGGGCCAGGTGCCCGGGATGCCACGGTTTTTTCCGGCATTGGTCCCCGCTATCGCCACCAACCGTGGCGCAAAACGAGGCCTGATTGCCACCGGAGAACTGTTCATAAGCCGCAAGGCGGAGGTGGATGCCATCCGCAGCCATTTCCCTGTGGTGCTCGCAATTGATATGGAGAGCACTGCTATTGCTCAGGCTTGCTATCAGCGCGGGGTGCCTTTCATATGTTTCAGGGTGATAAGCGACTCGCCATGGTGTTCCAACGACAATGCCGGGGATTATGAGGAGTTTTGGAACGATGCACCGGCAAAATCCTTTGAGTTGGTTCGTGAGATACTCTTAGGCCTTGATGAAAAGATGCTGGATTAGAAGAGAAGATGCAGAGCCGGGGCTATTTTTGTGCGGCTCTGATACCTTCATGTGCCAAAGATGAACCGCGAATCTGAACCGAAAATGAAGCCCAAACAGGTCGAGTTTTGGTCGAAAATGAAATGAATATGAAAAAGATACCATCCTTTACCATTGACCACGAGCGACTGCTCAGAGGTATATATGTGTCGCGCCGCGATGTCACTCCGGCGGGCGACATACTGACTACTTTCGATATCCGCATGACGGAGCCTAACCGCATGGAAGCCTTGACGCCACAGGCTCTCCATGCCATGGAGCATCTGGCGGCAACTTTCCTGCGCAACCACCCTCAGTGGAGCCCTCGGATTGTCTACTGGGGCCCTATGGGATGCTGCACCGGCAACTATCTGATAGTGCAGGGTGAGGTCGAGCCGGACGAAATTGTGGATCTCATCAAAGAGACCATGGAATTTGTGGCCGGGTTTGAGGGGGATATCCCCGGCGCCTCTCCCCGCGACTGTGGCAACTATAGTTTCATGGATCTTGAGGCAGCCCGCAGGGCAGCCCGCGTTTATTGCGACGAGGTGATTGAGGGTATTGGTGAAGAAAATTTGAATTATCCGGCTTGAGGTATCCTCTCGTTTCTTTAAAGGCTCGCTTGAAATGAAAGATCTGAAAGGTGTAAGGGGTAAATACTACATATCGCGGATTATCGAGGAGGGGGAGCATGAGCATCAGGATTTTAAGTTTGCTATCTCCGATGCCCGCAAGATAGCCCGCAGCATCTCAGCTTTCGCTAACAACGATGGCGGAAGACTCCTGGTAGGGGTGAAAGATAATGGTGTGGTGGCCGGCGTGCGCAACGAGGAGGATATCTTCGTGGTTGAGCAGGCCGCTGAACTCTATTGCCTTCCGGCTCAGAAGATCGAGGTAAAGGCTTTCAGGACCGAGGGCGACAAGATGGTGTTTCGCATCGACATTGAGAAGACACCCCGCCGACCGGTGATGGTGAAGGAGGCGGATGGCTCGCAGCGCGCCTATTTCAGAGTGAAGGATGAGAATATTGCGGTGCCGGACCTTATGCTCCGTGCATGGTACGCCGTGACAGCCCGCAGGGAAGGTGTGATGATAAGCCTTTCGGAGGTTGAAAGGCGATTGCTATCGCTCATCGAAGAGAAGGATGTGGGGATTGAGGAGTTGATGGTGGCCGCGCATGTATCGCGTGAATATGCCGAGGAGGTAGTGATAAGCCTTCATTCTATGCAATTGCTTGATTTCGTTTATGATGGCCATGCCTTCCGTCTCCATGCTACATTATAGGTGAGACTGCGTTGCGAGTTTTTACAAACGTCAGCACACGTCAAGAGGCCGCACGGGATTACCGCTGCGGCCTCTTGTAGTGTTGTGTCTGATGGGCGCGGGGCGCCGCTCAGTGAATTAGTCCTGGTTGAGGTTTACACGCTTGAAGGCTACGGCTACAAGGCCTTTCTGAGTCTGGTCGAGGAACTGGCCAACTGAAAGCTTGCTGTCCTGAACATATTCCTGCTCCATGAGGCAGCTTTCCTTGAAGAATTTGTTGAGACGACCATTGGCGATGTTCTGAATCATTGCCTCGGGGAGGTTTGCTGCTTTAGCTTCGGCGGTCTCTTTCATGATCTGACGAGCCTTTTCAGCATCTTCCTTGGTGATCCAACCCTTAGTGATGTTGGATTCGATGTGGTCCTCAGAGTCAAAGTGGTTGGGGTTGAGACCGGCCTTCTTGAGGGCTGCTTCAACAGCTTTGCGGATCTGCTCCTGCTTGGTCTTCTCAACAGCAACTGCGATCTCCTGATCGATAGTAGCCTGGGGAACATCTTCGCGGCTTACTGCCACGGGGTTCATAGATGCGATCTGCATGCAGATTTCGCGACCTACCTGAGCGTCGACGTCGGGAAGGTTGAAACCTACGATAGCGGCGAGTTTATTGTTGAAGTGATTGTAGGCGGCTGTGGTGGGAGCTTCTACAACTTCATAAGCACCGATTTCAGTCTTTTCGCCGGTTTTGCCGGACTCCTCAGTGACGAGGTCGGCAACAGTTGTGCCATTGACGGTAAGAGCCTTGAGCTCGTCTACGCTCTTGCAGCGGTTTTCTACAGCAAGGTCGAGGAGTTGTTTGGCGAGCGAAACGAAACCTTCATTTTTGGCAACGAAGTCTGTCTCGCAGTTGAGGGCGAGAATAGCGGCGAAGTTGCCTTCGTTTTTAGAGAGAACGCAACCCTCGGCGGCATTGCGGTCTTCGCGTTTAGCGGCAACTGCCTGACCCTTTTTGCGGAGGATCTCCACAGCGGCCTCGATGTCGCCGTTGGTCTCGGCGAGAGCTTTCTTGCAGTCCATCAAGCCGGCGCTGGTAAGGTGGCGAAGCTTGGTGATTTCTGCCATTGTAACTGCCATAATTATTTGGAGTTTAAGGAGGTTTAAAGATTGGTTGTTGTAATATTAAGAAGTCATTTTCAGTTCATTTTGAAAAAACTCCCCGAAAATGACTTCAATGGGTTTTGCTTAGTCAGACCGGAAGAAATTATTCGGCAGCTTCAGCAGGAGCTTCAGTCTCGGCTTCAGCAGCGGGAGCTTCAGCGGCGGGAGCATCAGCCTCAGCCTTGCGGCTTACGCGGCGGCGCTCACGGCGGGGAGCAGCGGGAGCTTCAGCGTTTTCGCCGGCAGCTTTTTCGTCGGCCTTCTCAACTTTACGCTCTTCGAGGCCTTCGTTGATGGCGTCGCAGACAGTTGAGAGGATGAGGTCGATAGACTTTGAAGCGTCGTCGTTGGCGGGGATCACGAAGTCGACGTTGTTGGGGTTGGAGTTTGTGTCGACGATAGCGAACACGGGGATACCGAGACGATTGGCTTCAGCAACAGCGATATGCTCTTTGCATACATCGACGATGAAGAGGGCAGAGGGGAGACGGTTGAGGTCTGCGATAGAACCGAGGTTCTTTTCGAGTTTGGCACGCTGACGGGTGATCTGGAGTTTCTCACGCTTTGAGAGATTGTCGAAAGTGCCATCCTTGGTCATCTTGTCGATAGAAGTCATCTTCTTGACAGCCTTGCGGATAGTGGGGAAATTGGTGAGCATGCCACCGGGCCAGCGCTCTATCACGTAGGGCATGTTGATGCTCTGCGCCTTTTCAGCAAGTATTTCCTTGGCCTGTTTCTTAGTAGCTACGAAGAGGATTTTTTTGCCGCTCTTAGCGATGTTGCGGAGGGCTGCAGCTGCTTCTTCGAGCTTGGCCTGAGTCTTGTAGAGGTCAATGATGTGGATACCGTTGCGCTCCATAAAGATGTAAGGAGCCATAGCAGGATTCCATTTTCTTTTCATGTGGCCAAAATGGCAGCCTGCTTCGAGAAGTTGGTCAAAATTGGGTGTTGACATTTTGTGTCTGAATTTTGTTGTTTACGTTCTTTAAGAAAATTACAACCGGGGAGTAGGGAACGTGTCCATCTCAGCGGTTTAGATACTAAACACTTGAGGAAAGAGGTGGTAGATTCGCAGATAAGATTAACGCTTGGAGAACTGGAAGCGCTTGCGGGCTTTGGGACGACCGGGTTTCTTGCGTTCAACAACGCGGGGATCGCGGGTCATGAAGCCTTCTACGCGGAGAGCGTGCTTGTCTTCAGGATTGATTTTCACGAGAGCGCGGGCGATGGCGAGGCGGAGAGCTTCAGCCTGTCCCTTGTAGCCACCACCATCGAGGTTAACCTTGATGTCATATTTCTCAACGGCGTCGAGGGTT
Source organism: uncultured Staphylococcus sp. (assembly GCA_964619395.1). Classification (GTDB taxonomy): domain Bacteria; phylum Bacteroidota; class Bacteroidia; order Bacteroidales; family Muribaculaceae; genus Duncaniella. The sequence goes on from CAZUEY010000013.1 coordinate 33,664, forward strand.
GAGAGGGGCTGCTTTACGATATACTGAAGGATGGATGAGGGGAAGTAAACTTCGAGAGGGCGCTTGTTGATGATGATCTGACCGTTACCTTCTTTAACGATCACACGCGCTACGGCTGCTTTACGACGGCCTACTGCATTAACTGATTCCATTCTTCGAATTATTTAATAGTGTTAATGTCGATAACTTCGGGATTCTGAGCTTCGTGGGGGTGGTTAGGACCATTGTAGACGTGCATGTTCTCAATGATAGCACGGCCGAGGCGGTTTTTGGGAAGCATACCTTTCACCACTTTGGTGAAGAGGGGGTGATAACCGGGCTTGATGTGCTTGTTGAGAGATTTCTTCATCAATGTCTCGGGAGTGGAGACACGCTGGCCGCCCGGATAACCGGTGTAGCGGAGATATTCGCGGTCAGTCCACTTTTTGCCGGTGAGGCGCACCTTGTCGGCATTGATGATGATCACATTGTCGCCGCACTCTACGAAGGGAGAGTAGCAGGGTTTGTTTTTACCACGAAGGATGAGCGCAACTTTTGCGCAGAGACGACCGAGCACCTGATCGGTAGCATCGATTACTACCCACTTGTGGTCAACGCTTTCAGCGTTGGGTGTAAGGGTCTTGTAGCTTAAAGTATCCACGTTTAAATGCTTAATTAATAGTTTGTTAATTGTTGACTTCTTCGTTCCGGACCCGGCCAAAGGCCTCAGTTCGAATCCGTCGGGAAATATTAATTGGACATAATCGGTCTGCAAAGGTAGTCATTTTCGGGAGATTGACAAATATCTTTTAGCAATCTTTAACAGTTTGGCTCTGCCGGCGGATTTTGTTTATATAATTGAGGTCACGCGGGGGTGATGGATAAAATTTGTATCCAAAGCCCACTTTTTACTTTCATATTTATATAGGTGTAAGCCCGGGTTTGGCCGTAGTGGTGGGTTGCATAGGGCGATAGAGTGACGCAAGGCTTGGAGATGAGTTAGGATTATCATAAATTTGCCAAGAATTTTAAATAATCATCAAAATATGTCGTTGTCAACGAAAAAACTTTGGATGTCGAGCCGTGACTACATCATGATTATCATCGGTGTGCTCCTCTACGGCTTTGGATTCTCGGCGTTTATCCTTCCTGAGCATGTGGTGATAGGGGGTGTGACAGGTCTTGGAACTATTGTCTACTTCCTCACCGGCAAGCGCTATCTCATTGGTGTGACGCAGTATATCATCAACCTCCTTCTGCTGGCTGTGGCCTGGAGGGTGGTCGGAAAAAATTTTGTGGTGCGTACGATCTTCGGAGCCACGGCAATCTCGTTGGTGACCATGGTGATGCCGGAGATGTTCGATGGCCCTATTGTCCCCGGGCAGTCGTTTATGAATATATGTATAGGCGCTGTGCTCTCCGGCATAGCGTTGGGCATCATTTTCGTGCACAACGGTAGCACAGGAGGCACTGATATTGTAGCGGCAATTGTGGCAAAGAAAACCACAGTGAGTATTGGTCGCACGATGCTCTATGTGGATTTTGCCATCATCTCGTCGAGCTACCTCTTTTTTCAGCAGATCACCACGGTGGTCTACGGTTTCATAGTGCTGTTTGTTGTTACCTATATGGTCGATTTCATGATCAATACCAATCGTCAGGCAGTGCAGTTCCTGATTATCTCTTCGCACTGGGAGAAGATCGCGAGCGCTGTGAATAAATATGGTCGAAGGGGTGCAACGGTGCTTGACGGCATGGGATGGTACACCCGCAAACCGGTGAAGATCCTGCTCGTGGTCTGTCGTAAAATCGAGTCAGTCACCATATTTAGAATTGTGAAAAATGTTGATCCCAATGCGTTTATCACACAGGCCAACGTAAGCGGAGTGTATGGCGAGGGATTCGATGAACTGAAACTCAAGGCCGACGATTCGCTCACGAAGGAGCTTGACAGCGACGCGCTTGTTGAAACCCTCGTAGAGGAGTGACATCGGGCTTACAACCCTTTACTACCGCGGTTTGTCCCGCAATAAAATAGATTACGCCGGCTCGCTGCGAGCCGGCGTAATCTATTTTATTACAATGTTGAAATAAAATGTCAGCCGTTGATGATGCCGTATTTGCGGAAGATTCTTGTGATGGTCTCCAGTGCGCGGTCAACCTGCTCCATCGAGTGGGTAGCCATGAGCGAGAAGCGGATGAGAGTGTCGGTGGGCGCCACGGCGGGTGATACGACGGGGTTCACGAAGATGCCTTCTTCGAGAAGATCGCGGGTGATGGCAAATGTCTTGAAGTCATCGCGGATAAAGAGGGGGATGATGGGAGTGGAGGTGTTGCCAATCTCAAGCCCTGCCGAGCGGAAACCTTCGAGGGCGTGGTTGGTAAGTTTCCATAGATTTTCCTGACGCTCCGGCTCGGTCTTCATGATCTCAAGTGCTTTGAGGGCTGCCGCTGTGGAGGCGGGAGTGATGGAGGCTGTGAAGATATATGAGCGGGAGTGGTGGCGAAGGAAGTTGGTCACCTCCTTGTTGGTGGCTATGAAGCCTCCGAGAGAGGCAAACGATTTCGAGAATGTGCCCATGATGAGGTCAACGTCGTCGGCCACACCAAAGTGGTGGCACACGCCGCGGCCGCCTTCGCCGAACACGCCGATGCCGTGGGCTTCGTCCATCATGATGCTGGCATTGTATTTCTTTGCCAGACGCACGATCTCTTTAACGTTGGCTACGTCGCCCTCCATGGAGAAGACACTGTCGCTGACGATGAGCTTCACCTTATCAGGGTCGCATTTCTGGAGTTGCTTTTCGAGCGACTCCATGTTGTTGTGCTTATATTTCAGCTGCTGGCTGAACGAGAGGCGGCGTCCTTCGATGATTGAGGCATGGTCCTGCTCATCCCAGAGGATATAGTCCTCGCGGCCTGTGAGAGCCGACACGACACCGAGGTTCACCTCGAAGCCGGTGGAGTAGACCATCACATCCTCCTTGCCCATATATTCGGCAAGTTTGGCCTCGAGCTCCTTGTGGATGTCGAGCGTGCCGTTGAGAAACGGTGAGCCGGCGCAGCCGGTGCCATATTTGCGTGTCGCCTCGATGGCAGCCTCTTTGATTCGGGGGTCGTTGACAAGACCCGTATAGCAGTTGGAGCCAAACATCAGCACTTTTTTTCCATTCATCACCACCTCAGGGTCCTGTTCGCTTGAGATGGCACGGAAATAAGGATATACGCCGGCGGCTTTTGCCTCCTGCGGAGCTGTGTAGGCTGAGAGTTTTTTCTGGAGTAAGTTCATGATTGCAACTTGTGTCCCTTATTGATTTTTCAGACGGCAAAGGTAGGTATTTTTTCACATTTTTATATATTTCGTGCAATATTTTAATGTTAATTTTGTGAAATAGGGCTTGAGAAAGTGCGATTTTGTTGCTTTTTGCTCACTTTTGCAGGGTTTTTGTGGCATTGTTGGCCCTGATGATTCCGGAAGAGAGTGCCTGCCGGGAGGATGGTCTGCAAGGATTTTGCGAAAAAATTCTTACCTTTGCGTTATATTTCAGCTAAAGAGACAGAAAATGGAAAACATCGAAAAAGCACCTGTGAAGCGTACGGTGCTTGACTATGATGATATCGTGGAGATGGCGCCTGCGCTTAAAGGTCGTCGTCGGTTAGTGGAGTGGCTCATGAAGCTGCTTGCAGTCGATAAGGTAAACTGGATTCACGATCATAATTTTGACACTCCCGGGCCCCAATTTTGCCGGGGCCTTCTTGAGGATCTCGACATCAAGTTGAGAATCGACAATGAGCAGGTGCTCGACCATCTGCCCGAGGGCGCTTTCATAACTATCAGCAATCACCCCTTTGGTGCTCTTGACGGTATCACTCTTATTGACATTGTAGGGCGCCGTCGTCCGGGATTTAAAGTGATGGTCAATATGATACTCAACCATATAGTGGCCATGCGCCCCAATTTCATAGCAGTCGATCAGACCGCGAGCGACGACCCCGAGAAAAAGGCGGTGTCGATGAAGGGGATTAAGGAGGCTATCATGCAGGTCCGCAGGGGTGAACCTGTAGGGTTTTTCCCGGCAGGTGCCGTCGGTAACTATAACAAACATCTGCGTTTTGAGGATCGGGAGTGGCGCGAGTCTATCATCCGCCTTATCCAGCAGCTCAAGGTGCCTGTGATCCCGATATTCTTTCATGGCTACAACAGCTGGTGGTTTCGTTTCCTAGGCCTCATTAGCTGGCAACTTCGCACCCTGCGTCTGCCTGCCGAGGTGTTCCGCCGCAAGGGGGACACTCTCCATATCTCGGTGGGTGATCCAATAAGTGTTGAGGAGATCAAGGCTCACTCCGGCTCGCTTAAGGAACTGGGCGATTTTCTGCGTGGACGCACCTATGGTCTCAAGGATCGCTATAAGTAATTGACAGTAAAAATTCAGAAACGATGGAGCTCAGAGTTCAGGATATCCCCGAGGAGATTTTGCAGGCTAAACAGCGTTATGGCATCGTTGGGAATGCGCCCGCGCTTATAGCGGCCATCTCGCGCGCCATTCAGGTTGCGCCGATTGACCTCTCGGTGCTTGTCACGGGCGAGAGTGGCACGGGAAAGGAGTTTTTCCCTAAAATCATCCATGGATTTTCACCCCGCAAGCACTCAAAATATATAGCCGTCAACTGTGGCGCAATACCGGAGGGCACGATAGACTCGGAGCTATTTGGTCATGAAAAGGGGTCGTTTACAGGCGCTGTATCCTCACGAAAGGGGTATTTTGAGGAGGCCGATGGGGGGATGATTTTCCTCGATGAGGTGGCGGAGCTTCCTCTGACCACACAGGCCCGACTGCTTCGCGTGCTTGAGACGGGGGAATTTCTGAAGGTGGGTTCCTCTGTGGTTCAGAAGGCTAAAGTCCGCATCGTGGCTGCCACAAATGTGGATATGGCAAAGGCTGTAGCTGAAGGCCGTTTTCGCGAAGATCTCTACTACAGGCTCTCCACCGTCACAATACATATCCCGCCTCTGCGCGATAGGGGTAATGATATAGTGCTCCTCGCCCGCAAATTCGCATCTGATTTTGCTGAACGCTATACTATGCCGGCGATTTCGCTCGATGATTCGGCACGCATGATGCTGATGCGCTATCGCTGGCCCGGAAATGTGCGTCAGCTAAAGAATGTTGTGGAGCAGATGGCTCTCTTTGAAGCCGGAAGGGATGTTGATGCCGATGCGGTAAGGGAATTTTTACCTGAGAAGTCGGTATCCTACTCACCGGTGGCAACCTCCTATGAGGATAAGCGACCTGATTATTCAGCCGAGCGTGAGGCTCTCTTTGGTACTATTCTTGCCATGCAGCGAAGAATCGATGACCTTACAGCTCGTATAGATGCCCTCCAAGGGGGTGAGAATGGGCCCATTGCTGTGCAGGATGTCAGCGGAGTGGAGGATGTGCCCTCTGCTGCGGTGGGTTATATGCCCTCGTCGATTGTGCGCTTTGAGCCTTTCGAGTCCCAGCTCCCGAGTCGGGAGGGTGGCAGGCGGGATCCTCATGTTGTGGTCGATCTCCCGGGCGCTTCCCGTCCGGCTACTCTCGAGGATACTGAGCGCGACACTATAGCGAAAGCTCTTGAGCGCAATGGGGGGAAGCGCAAGGACGCTGCCCGTGATCTAAAAATCTCTGAACGCACTCTCTATCGCAAAATCAAGGAGTATGGCCTTGAATAGGCTTATTTGATTGATTGGCCCTCCGGGAGCAATGGAAGATGATGGTTGAAGGAGGGGTTTTCAGTTGGTTAACCTTATGATGCGGAAGCCTGTGATGTGGTGGTTTTTCTTAAGGTATTCTGCGATCGGTTGGGGTTCGAGAACCACCTTGCCGGCTTTAGATGAGGCGTGAAGTAGGTGTGGCCCATCTTTCTCAACTACGATGATGCCTACGTGGCTCACGTCCAACCCCTGTGTCTTGGTGGTGAAGGCTATGATGTCGCCCGATTTCAACGCATTTGCAACTGGCTTGGCGTAGATTCTGGCTGATTTAACATAGTCAGTGCGATGCGAACGGTAACCCATTTCTGCGTCTTTAAGCTTTTGAAACTCTGCGGAGTCGGCTAAGGCTGGGTAGAGATTGCGGTTGCGGGACATAAAATCAAGAGTCTTGATCTGCGAATCGTGGGTGGGGATTGAAGAAGTGGTTTCGCGGAGAACACCGCGGTGGGAGTTGGTGATCACCCAGTCGCTGAAATAGTGAAGGCGTGAGGCATAGCCGTCTGGAGTCTCGTTGCGGTAACGAAGTCCTTGCAGTGTCTCGGCGAAATCTTTCCAGGAATAGTGGTCACTCTGAGAGGTAAGTGCAAGCGCTGCGACGGTTTCCATGAAAGTCGTGCAGTCAAACTCATCAAGATTTATTGTCAGCATCTCTGGGTTCCCTTCGAGGGTGCCACCCTTATAAGGCTTGTCGAGAAATTCCATTCCGAAAGCGCAGACGGCGTCGCCAACAGAGGGGTAGTTCTGGTTTGCAGCTTTGAGCAGCAAGGATGTGATAGCCGTTGTGTCCGTTGCTTCATCATGCCATCTCATGTAGCGATTCTCTCCGGCTGCCGTGTGTAAGCCCATGGTTAAAAACGCTACATATATTATATAGGTGTAGAATTTCATAGTTGGATTTGTTAGAAAATGCAGACTATAAAGTCGATGTTTGAGGTGTTTATCTATTTTGCAGGTTAGATCGGGCTAAAAGAGTCTTTTTAGCTTCCGTTAGACCGGGATCTTCTTGTTGGCTTGAGGTTTGGGTTTGATTTGTTGCTGTCAGTCTGAGTTTGTGAATATAGGTCTTGGCTCAGAGGTGTAAGCTTGATAAAACCTATAACCCAAAACCAGTTTCAAAATTAGTCAAAACTTTTCATCCAACAAAGACCATAGCAGATGAGAGTTCAAAACCTCACGAAAAAATCACTTGTATAAACCACTCCACAGCTTCGAGCCAAGGCCGTCTGAAGCACTTCCGTTCCTTTGTAATAGTGTTAGCCTTCTACTCTTGAGCCTTCCTTCAATACAGAGCCTGCTTATCGAAGGTGATGAGGTGGAGGGCGTTTCCCTGCTTCTATGGTTTTGGCGTTAAAGAAGGCTTTGGAAGTTTTCGCTCCTTAGAGCCTTCTCGCCCTTCCGCCCGGGCTTGTTCCCTTCCCCAAAGCGGAGCCGGTTTGTCGAAGGTGATGATATGGAGGGCGTTTCCCTGCTTCCAATAGCCCGGCGGCAGTCGCCCTGCCTCTCGGGCTTGTTCCCTTCCCCAGCGCGGAGCCGGTTTGTCGAAGGTGAAGATATGGAGGGCGTTCCCCTATTGTAGT
>CAZUEY010000014.1:0-36523 GCA_964619395.1 uncultured Staphylococcus sp.
TGCTCAATGGCTGACCGCCTCAGCGTTAACATATATTATGGGACAGGCTCTTAGACTCGATGCGCGGAGGGCTATTGATTTGAATTTTTGGGCCGGTTTTGAAATCTTTGTTTTTTATTGTGGCTGTTTTCTCCTTTTGGTTGCTTTGCAGAGAATGATTGTCCGGACTTGTTTGCCTTAGGAGTATGCTTGGGCTTATTTACAGCCGGTTTGTCACCGGATTGCGTTGTATTTGTAGCTTGCTTTTGCTGTTTTGAGGATTGGGAAGATGAGCCTCGGCGCTGTTTACCGCCGCTGAAACCGTGGCCGCCGCGATGTCGGCCCCCTGAGCGCTCGCCTCGTTGCTTGCGTTCAGGGTGATACTCAGGGGCTTCTCCCAGCTCAACGGGGAGGGGCATCTTCTTCACCTCATAGCCGAGGAATCTCTCAATCTGGCCGAACTTGCTCTGGTCGCGTCCACCTATGAGGGTCACGGCCATACCGTCGGAGTTAGCTCGCGCGGTGCGACCTATACGGTGAACATAGTCCTCGGCTTCGCGCGGCACATCGTAGTTGACCACCATCGAGATGTCGTCGATGTCGATACCACGCGCCAGAATGTCAGTGGCTACAAGCACATCAATGTTGCCGTTGCGGAAATTGTGCATAGCCTCGTCGCGCTGTGCCTGGTCGAGATCTGAGTGCATTTCTGCCGCTTTTATGCGGTCGCGACGCAGTTCGCGGGTCAGTTCCTTGACCTTCAGTTTGGAAGCGGTGAATACTATGACGCGGTTAGAATGGGCTGTGGCGAGGAGATGGCGGAGCATACCGGTTTTTTGCGCCTCGTGGCATACGACGGCAGATTGATCGATCTTCTCGGTAGGCCGCGAGACTGCAATCTTCACCTCTGCGGGGTCGTTGAGTATTGACTTGGCCAGCTGTTGGATTTTGGGAGGCATCGTAGCTGAGAACATCAGAGTCTGGCGCTCGCGGGGCAGATGCTTGACTATCTGCATAATATCGTCGTAGAATCCCATGTCGAGCATACGGTCGGCCTCGTCGAGGATGAAGTGTGAGACCCGCGAGAGATCCACATAACCCATCTGCAGATGAGCCAGGAGTCTTCCCGGTGTTGCGATGACTACATCCGCACCCATCTTGAGTCCCTTCTGCTGCTGGGCGAATGTCGCCCCGTCAGTGCCGCCATAGATTGCCACCGAACTTACGGGCACAAAATAGGCGAATCCCTCCATCTGACGGTCGATCTGCTGCGCCAGCTCGCGGGTGGGCGACATGACGATGCAATTCACATAGTCCTTGGCCTCCGGCATATCGGCGAGGCGGTCAATCACCGGCAGGAGATAGGCGGCAGTCTTTCCGGTGCCTGTCTGCGCCACAGCTATAAGGTCGCGCCCCTGGAGTATCACGGGGATTGATTGCTCCTGTATCGGCGTGCACTCCTCGAAGTGCATAGCGTCGAGGGCATCGAGAATATCGTCACTCAAGTCAAGCTCATCAAATCTCATGGTCTTTTGCTTTTTTCAACTGCAAAGGTAGCAATAACCCCTGATACGGCAAAACTTTGAAAAAGTGGCAAAAATCGACTGAAAAACTTTGAAAAAATGGCAAAAATAAGAATATTTTCTTTGAAAAAGTGGAAAAAAGTGGGCAAAAATCTTTGAAAAAGCGGCGGAAATACATAATTTTGCTTTGAAAAAGCGGCAAAAAGTCAGTAAAATTCTTTGAAAAAGCGGCTTTTAATTTATAAACAGTTAAAAATCAATGTTATATAAACAGCATGCTCTACAGAAAGATAAATCAATATATTGAGGAGTATTACAAAAATTCAAAAAATGCTCTGCTATTAACCGGTGCCCGGCAGACCGGGAAGACTTACTCTGCAAGACAATTGGGGAGCAAGTATAAATATTTCATAGAACTTAACTTTATCGAGCACCCGGAGGCGGTTGAACTGTTTAAAAATGTCAGGACAGCAGACGATGTGCTGCTGAGATTATCGGCGATTACTGCTGCTCCTTTTGAGCCGGGAGAGACTTTGATTTTCTTTGATGAAGTGCAGATGTGTGATAATCTGATTACCGCCATAAAGTTTTTGGTAGACGACGGCAGATTCAGATATATCCTTAGTGGCTCCCTTCTTGGTGTAGAGTTGAAGGATATAAATTCGGAACCGGTGGGCTATATGGGTATAAAGGAGATGTTTCCTTTGGATTTTGAGGAGTTCATAATAAATATGGGCGTGGCCGAGAGTGTTGTTTCGATGCTTAAGGATTGTATGGCCGGTAGAAAACCCGTTGATGATATAGTACATGAAAAGATGATGGAGCTTTTCAGGCTCTATCTCATAGTAGGGGGGATGCCGGCGGCTGTCGCTGAGTACAAGCTTTCGAATAATATCAACAATGTGATGCGTGTACAAAAGGATGTTGTCGCACTCTATCGAAAGGATATCTCGCAGTATGCAGAGAGAGACAAACTTAAAATCAAGGAGGTATTTGATCTTATCCCTTCTGAACTGGATGCTAAAAACAAGCGGTTTATCCTAAAAAATTTAAATGAACATGCCAAGTACCAACGCTATGAAGATAGTTTTTTATGGCTTAAGGATGCGGGAGTGGCGATCCCGGTCTACAATGTCGATGAGCCAAAGATGCCTTTGAAGCTGTCTGAAACTCGCAATTTGTTCAAACTTTTCAGTAACGATGTCGGACTTTTGGCCGTGCAGTATGCCGAGGGGATTCAGATGAGAATACTCACCGGAGTCTCTTCCATAAATATTGGTGCTGTATTTGAAAACGCAGTGGCTCAGGAACTGCTTGCGCATGGAGTAGCTCCCTACTACTATAATAATAAGCGGCGGGGAGAGGTAGATTTTGTAATCGCCCTCGGTGAAAGAGTGATACCGATAGAGGTGAAATCCGGAAAGGATTACAGAGGTCACGCTGCACTGATTAACTTGATGAGGGACTACCCGGGTGAAATCAGTGAGGCATTAGTGCTCTGCAATGGCAATGTGGAAGTGAAGGATAAGATCATCTACTTACCCATATATATGGTTATGTTCATAGCCCCGGTAGAGAGTAATATCGGTGTTTATAAAATTGATCTTTCAGGTTTGAAATCAATAGGTCTTTGAGAATGTGGATATTTTGAATTTCAATTATCCGTTCAGAATATTGGCATGAAGGAGTCGGTGTCGACATATTTGTACTGGAATTCCTGATCTGTGAGAGTCAGCATGTAGATTCCCTGTGCGAACATGAGCACCGGCCAGATGCCGCAGGTGATTAACGAAAGGAGGATTGTGACAAAACCTGCCCCGATTTTGCCAAGATAGAAGTATTGAATACCGAGACCCCCCAGGAGTATTGCCAATACACCCGCTGCGACTTTGCTCTTTTCGTAGATGACAGGGGCGGTATATTGAGGAGCGGAAGCCCCTTGGGTGAAACCGTTATATTGAGGCGGGACGTTGGGTGCGGTGTCGGAATTTGTCTTTGCGAAAAGGTATTGAAGTTCCGGTACTTGCGCTGCTGGGAGCCAGTCAGCCATCCCTTTGCACCAAACGATGGTCGAGGGGGTGATCCCCATCTCTGCGAGTTGTCTTTCTTCGATAGGACCTTTCTGAGATCCGTTGATAAAAATATACCAAATAGCCATAACAGAAAAATTTAGTTATTTTGAGATAAGAAACGTTTTGAAAGCATTAAAATCTGCGGAGATTTCTATGGATTGCTTTTCCCCTTTCATGAAGGCTGCGAGAGGCTCGGGAATCTCCACGGGAGCGGAGATTGCTTCCTCGACGGTGTCTTTGAATTTTGCAGGGTGGGCTGTCTCGAGGAACACCCCTGTTTCTCCGCCGCGAAGTCCCTCTCTGAGCGCACGGTAGCCGCAGGCTCCATGTGGGTCGAGGATATACCCTGTCTGGTCATAACATTCCTTCATGGTCTGCCTGATCTGCTCATCGGTATAGGTGTAACCGCTTATCAATGAAGTGATTTTGTTGTGGTCGCCACCATAGAGATCGATGATGCGGGCAAAGTTGCTGGGGTCGCCTACATCCATTGCGTTGGCGATGGTCTGCACACTCGGTTTCGGCTCGTAGATGCCGCTGCGCAGGAAGTTGAAGAATATGTCATTGGCATTGTTGACAGCGATAAATCGCTTCACAGGGAGCCCCATGCGGTGGGCGAACAGTCCTGCTGTGATATTGCCGAAGTTGCCGCTGGGCACACTGATCACCAATTCTTCCCCCTTTCCGAGGGCTTTCATCCGCGCATAGGCATTGAAATAGTAGAAAGCCTGTGGTAAGAAGCGAGCCACGTTGATTGAGTTGGCCGAGGTCAGCAGCATACGCTCGTTGAGCTCAGCATCCATAAAGGCAGACTTCACCAGCCTTTGGCAGTCGTCAAACACTCCGTCTACTTCCAGCGCTGTGATATTTCGGCCCAGGGTGGTGAACTGACACTCCTGAATGGGGCTGACTTTCCCCTTTGGATAGAGCACATAGACATGTATCCCCTCAACCCCAAGAAAACCGTTGGCCACGGCCGAGCCTGTGTCGCCACTTGTTGCAACAAGCACGTTGACCGTGCGGCCGGAGTTTTTCTGACCGATGAAATATTGAAGGAGGCGAGCCATAAAACGCGCGCCTACATCTTTAAACGCAAGTGTAGGCCCGTGGAAGAGTTCAAGGCTGTAGATCGTTGGGGTCACCTCCACCACCGGGCAGTCAAACGACAGTGTGTCGCTGACTATCCTGCGAAGGTCATCCTCCGGGATCTCCTCGCCAAAGAAGGCTTCGGCCACATTGAAGGCTATCTCTTGAAACGATAGTTTGTCGATATTGTCGAAAAATGCTTTGGGAAGTGACTTGATTTTCTCGGGCATGAAGAGTCCGCGGTCAGATGCGAGACCTTTCACCACCGCTTCTTCGAGTGTTGCCTCGGGAGCCTTATGATTTGTGCTGTAATATCGCATTTTCAGGTTGGGATTTTTTTGATTTTCAACTTGTGATCGGCCGAAATTATATTCAGACCGACATGAAGAGATCCATAAATTCTTTGAGCCGGAGAGTGCCGAGCGAGCCGGCTGAGCATGAAATCTCGTCGTAGGCTGCGGTGTCGTCGGCTTGGCCGCCGGGTGTGAAAATCGCCACAGGCACCGGCTCAGCTACATGAATTCTGCTTTCCACAGGGGTAGGATGATCTGGAAGAAGAGCTATCCTGACAGGTTCTTCCCACTTGGAGGTCTCTTCGAGTATCGGCTTCACAACTCTCGAGTCGAGATATTCTATTGCTTTTATTTTTAAGTCTAAATCACCATCATGCCCTGCCTCGTCGGTTGCCTCAAGATGGAGAAACACAAAGTCGCTCCTGCGCAGGGCATCAATGGCAGCCCGGGCTTTCCCTTCGTAGTTGGTGTCGGCGAGCCCGGTGGCACCCTCCACTTCTATTACCTCAAGCCCTGCGTAGTGACCAATCCCTTTGATTAGGTCAACGGCAGAGATTACCGCTCCATTTCCGAGGGTAGGGTAGATTTCGCGGAGTTTTTTCATTGCGGGGCGATAGCCGGGACTCCAGGGCCAGATAGAGTTGGCAGCCAGCCTACCTTCAGCTTTCCGCTTCTGATTGATAGGGTGGGTGGAGAGGAGTTGTTGCGAGCGGCTTATGAGGTCGCACAGCAGGTTTGCGGTCTGCTCCGGTGTCAGGCGCTGAGGCTCCTCGGGCATATCCTCCCCGGCTACCGGCAGGAGTCCCTGTGAGAGTTCTCCCGGATGATCATGTGGTGGGGCACACTCTATATGCTTGTTGCCACCCTTTATGATGAGGAGATGGCGGTATTGGATTCCGGGGACGAATCTTACACGCTCCGATCCCAGCTCCTTGTCGAGATATTCTATGAGTTCGCGACCCTCGTCGGTGGTGAGATGCCCTCCATGGTGGTTGAGGATTTCACCATTTTCTCCCAACGATATGATGTTGCATCTCACTGCAAGGTCGCCCGGCTCCATCTCGTAGCCTATGCTGGCTGCCTCGAGAGGTCCACGCCCTTCATAGACTTCGTTGAGATCATAACCGAGGATAGCTGTATTTGCAACCTCGCTTCCCGGAGGGAATCCTTCGGGAACAGTCACGAGCATCCCAGTGACCCCTTCGCGTGCTATGCGGTCAAACGCCGGGGTGACGGCTGCCTGCAATGGAGTCTTCCCCCCGAGTCTTTCTATAGGGTGGTCGGCCATGCCGTCGCCTAATATAATAATGTGTTTCATGATCGGCTATGGTTGAGGGGTTAGTTATTGATAGTCGACATGATGTTCGCAAATACGCCGGCGGCTGTCACCTCTGCTCCTGCGCCATAGCCCTGAATGAGCATCGGATACTCACGATAGCGCTCGGTGGTGAGGAGCACGATATTGTTGGACCCCTCGAGCCCATAGAAGGGGTGGGTGCGATCCACTGCCTGCAGTCCTACACTCATTTCCCCATGCTCCATGCGGGCCACGAAGCGCCAGCGTTTCCCCTCGGCTTCGAGTTGGCGACGCTTCTCCTCGAAGTCGGCATCGAGTTCCGGAAGACGGCGCCAGAACTCCTCCTCGCTCCCTTCGAGAAGCTCACGGGGGATGAACAGATGTTTTTCCACATCCGCCTGCTCGGCTTTGTATCCCCCTTCGCGGGTGAGGATCACCAGTTTGCGCACCACATCGTGACCGCTGAGATCAATACGGGGGTCAGGCTCGCTGTAGCCTGCCTCTTTGGCAAGTCGCACTGTTTCCGAGAAGGGTACTTCGGCTGAGAGCGAGTTGAATATGAAGTTGAGGGTGCCGGAGAGCACTGCCTCTATCTTGAGGATACGGTCGCCTGACGACACGAGGTCATTGATGGTGCCGATGATGGGGAGACCTGCGCCGACATTGGTCTCGAAGAGGAATTTCACACCGCGAGCGAGGGCTGTGTCTTTCAACCTCCTATATGTTTCATAGCTTGCAGAGGCAGCCGCTTTGTTGGCAGCTACTACTGAGATATTGTGGTCAAGAAGTGTCTGGTAGAGTTCCGCCACCTCTTTACTGGCGGTGCAATCCACAAACACACTGTTGAAAATATTCATCCCTATCACCTCATCGCGCAGCTTCTCTACGTTGCTCTCCGGACTTTCGGCAAGGAGCGCCCGGTAGTTGCTCAGATCGATTCCAGCGCGGTCGAAAATGGCGTGACGGCTTGAGGATATCCCTACAACATTGAGCTTCAACCGGTGGGTACGCCGCAGAGTCTCCTGCTGCGAGCGGATCTGTTCGATTAGCATACCCCCCACGGTGCCAACTCCGCAGATGAAAAGGTTGATTTCCTTATATTCCGAGAGGAAGAAGGAGTCGTGGATCACATTGAGCGATTTACGGAGGAAGTTGCCGGGAACCACAAACGAAATGTTGGTTTCGGAGGCTCCTTGGGCACAGGCTATCACACTGATACCGCTTCGCCCGAGAGTCCCGAAGAGTTTGCCGGCTATACCGGGAGTGTGTTTCATATTCTCGCCCACGATAGCAACCGTGGCAAGTCCCTTCTCTAAGTGCATCGGGTACATCGCACCATCCTCTATCTCCTTGGCAAACTCGCCGTTGAGCACTCTGACGGCTTCCTCGGCATCAATATCGCGCACACCCACCGAAGTGGAGTTTTCCGACGATGCCTGGCTCACCATGAACACCGATATGCCATTGTCGGCCAGGGCGGTGAAGATTCGGCGGTTGACTCCGATGACACCTACCATCGAGAGCCCCGTCACGGTAATCAATGATGTACCGCTGATGCTTGAAATCCCCTTGATGGGCTTGCGGTCATCCTCGATCTTATTGCGTATCACACTTCCGCGCGAGCCGGGGTTAAAGGTGTTTTTCACATAGATCGGGATGTTTTTTACACACACGGGATAGATGGTGGGGGGATAGATCACTTTGGCTCCGAAGTTGCATAGCTCCATCGCCTCCACATAGCTGAGGTTGTTGATTGTGTAGGCGGTGGGTATCACCCTCGGGTCAGCTGTCATGAACCCATCGACATCGGTCCATATCTCCAACGCATCGGCATCGAGGGCGGCGGCGATGATGGCGGCAGTGTAGTCGCTGCCACCGCGTCCGAGGTTGGTGACGTCGCCTGTATCGCGGTCGCTGCTGATAAATCCCGGAACAATGTGTATGCTCCCGTTGAGCTTTCCGGGGGTGAATTCCTCAAGCACAAGTTGACGGGTGAGCTCACTGTCGAGCATCGATTTCCCCTGTTTGCGGGTGGTCTTGATGAAGGAGCGTGAGTCGTGGAGCATACTCCCTGTGATGAGTTTTGCCACTATCCGGCTGCTCAGCCGCTCGCCGTAGCTCACTATAGCTGCGCGGGTCTTTAGGCTGAGGTCGCGGATAAGATATAAGCCCTGATAGATCGAGGCGAGTTCCTCGAGGAGCATATCTATCTCCCGGCGCAGCTCCGAGGCTCCGTCGGTGATCACTTCATCTATTATATTATGGTGGCGGGTCACTATCGCTTCCAGCATGGTGCGATATTCTTCATCGCCTTCGGCTGCTTTCTGGGCGGTTGCAAGGAGCATGTCGGTGACACCACCGAGCGCGCTCACCACCACGATGGTGGGGAGTGCTTCCTGCTCAACAATTTCCTTGAGATTAAGGATGCTGTTTGCGGAACCTACGGATGTCCCGCCAAATTTTAATACTTTCATTTTGGTTAAAAAAGAGATACGGCAATCCGCTTTGAGCCTCCTGCAGTCAGTCTCCCGGCAGCGGGGAGAAGGCGGATGGGCCACTTCGAGCCTGAGGGGGAGCGGGGCAGTCGTTGCTCGCTCCGGGGTGCCTCTCGGCTGATGTGGCTGTTTTGCCAGCTTTACAAATAGTTTTAAATTTTGAGTGCAAAATTACGATAAATTTATTATTTCGACTCATCCAAAGCTTGAAATCTTTAACCAACCCTTATTTTGGAATATGAGAATAACGTTATGAATGGCCATCCATGGGGATCACCGGCCGGCTCCGGACTGCCACTTCGTCTCCCACCGGCGCTACATGTAATGGATAATGCCGAGGGGAGGGGTGAATTTTCGCGAATTATCCCTACCTTTGCGGTGGAAAAATCATTCCTTACCCCCACCGGTTTTTATTTCATATAGTTATGGCAGAGAATACGCTGTTGGAGCGTCTCGATGGTATCGAGGCTCGTTTTGAGGAGGTTGGCACTCTGATTACCGACCCCTCGGTGATTGGCGATATGAAGCGCTATGTCCGTCTCACCAAGGAATATAAGGATCTCGAAAAACTCACTCAGGTCACTCGCCGATATCGCACACTCCTTGGCAATATCGACGAGGCTAAGGGGGTGCTTGCCACTGAGAGTGATCCCGAACTGCGCGAGATGGCTAAAGAGGAACTCTCTGAAGCTGAAAGCGCTATCCCCGCTCTCGAAGAGGAGATAAAACTGCTGCTCATCCCTGCTGATCCTGAGGATGGCAAAAATGCTATCCTCGAGATTCGAGGTGGCACCGGCGGCGACGAGGCAGCTATCTTTGCCGGCGACCTCTATAAGATGTATCTTAAGTATTGCGAGTCTAAGGGGTGGAATGTGGCTGTCACCAGTTTCAGCGAGGGAGCGGCAGGTGGATTTAAGGAGATTGTGATGGCCGTGACGGGCGATAATGTCTACGGCACTTTGAAATATGAAAGCGGTGTCCACCGTGTGCAACGCGTCCCTGCCACCGAGACCCAGGGGCGAGTTCACACCTCGGCGGCCACAGTTGCCGTGCTCCCGGAAGCTGAGGCTTTCGATGTGGAGATCAACGAGGGTGAGATCAAGTGGGATACTTTCCGCTCGGGGGGTGCCGGTGGACAGAATGTAAATAAGGTGGAATCCGGTGTGCGTCTGCGCTACCTTTGGCGTAACCCCAATACCGGCGAGACTGAGGAGATACTCATCGAGTGTACAGAGACTCGCGATCAGCCCAAAAACAAGGAGCGTGCACTCAGCCGCCTCCGCACTTTCATCTACGATAAGGAGCATCAGAAGTATATCGACGATATTGCATCGCGTCGGCGCACCCTCGTGTCGACGGGCGACCGCTCGGCCAAAATCCGCACATATAACTATCCGCAGGGGCGCATCACTGACCATCGTATCAACTACACTATCTATAATCTACAGTCCTTTATGGATGGCGATATTCAGGATGTCATCGACCAGCTGATCATAGCCGAAAACGCTGAAAAACTCAAGGAGGCGGAGCTCTAAAAAACCACCCTCCATGTGCCCTGATTGTTCGAACCGTTTGAACGCAAGGCTTCCAAAATTTATTTCTGAAATAAATTCAAAACAAGATACCAAAATGAACAGAGAAGCAATCATTGAACAGATACGCAAGAAAGGTTCTTTTCTTTGCGTGGGTCTCGACACGGATTTGAAGAAAATACCTCAGCACCTGCTGAGTGAGGAGGATCCTATCTTCGCCTTCAACAAAGCCATTATCGATGCCACAGCTCCCTATTGTGTTGCCTATAAGCCTAACACCGCTTTCTATGAAAGCCTCGGCGCTGACGGCTGGAAGTCGCTCGACCGTACTGTGGCTTATCTGCGCGAAAACTACCCTGAACAGTTTGTAATTGCCGACGCCAAGCGTGGCGATATAGGCAATACATCCTCGCTCTATGCGCGTGCTTTTTTCGAAAACATGGGTGTTGATGCTATCACTGTGGCTCCCTACATGGGTTTCGACAGTGTGAAGCCTTTTATGGATTATGAGGGGAAGTGGGTTATCCTTCTTGCCCTGACATCTAACCCCGGAAGCCACGATTTCCAGTTCATCCCTGATCCTAAGGGTATGTGCCTCTTTGAGCATGTGCTTGAGACCGCCCGCACATGGGGCAATCCGGGCAATCTTATGTTTGTGGTAGGCGCTACCCAGGGGGATATGTTTGCCCGTGTCCGCAAGATTGCTCCGGACAATTTCCTCCTCGTGCCCGGCGTAGGTGTCCAGGGTGGTAGCCTCGAGGATGTGGCAAAGTGGGGCATGACCCCTGATTGTGGCCTCATCGTCAACTCTTCGCGTGGCATTATCTATGCGTCCTCCGGCGAGGATTTCGCTGACGCAGCCGCTGCTGAAGCCCGCAAGCTACGCGACCACATGACAATTCTGCTCGCTACTTACGGAGCGCTATAGTGTCTGTCACATAATTATATGTTAACGCTGAGGCGAAATTCGTGCGAAATCCGTGCGCGCGTTATCTACGCGATATCAATACGGATTTCGCACGAATTTCGTTGAAAAAGGCTTGATTTTTTGATCGGAAATTTGTAAATTTGCAGAATAAACCCCTGCAAAAGCAGCGGATTAAGACCAAAAAATTATCATATTTTTACAATAACCCATGAAAAAAAATTTACTCTTAGCATTGGTGGCATCGCTCTTCACGATGACATCATTTGCCCAGTCAGAGCAGCTTCCGGCGTTCCCTGGAGCCGAAGGGTTCGGAAAATTCGTGACCGGCGGCCGAGGTGGCGAAGTCTATCATGTCACCACTCTTGAGGACAACGGAGATAACAGTAACCCCATCGAGGGTTCGTTCCGCTGGGCTGTGCGCAAATCCGGTACCCGCACCATCGTTTTCGATGTCTCCGGAACTATTATGCTTAAAAGCGAACTGAAACTCACAAGCGGTAATGTCACAATTGCAGGCCAGACTGCCCCCGGCGACGGTGTCTGCGTGGCTAATTTCCCCTTTGTGATATCTGCAAAAAACGTCATCATCCGCTTTATGCGTTTCCGTCTTGGCAACGAGGCGCTTCAGGAAAACAAAAATGCTCACGAAGGTGATGGACTCGGAGGTATGGATGGCGAGAACTGGATCGTGGACCACTGCTCTGTCTCCTGGTCAATTGACGAATGTCTATCTGTCTACGGTAGTAAGAATATCACCGTCCAGTGGTGTATCGCTTCTCACTCCCTCGTAAACTCCGGCCACTCTAAGGGTGCTCACGGATATGGCGGCAACTGGGGTGGCACCGGCGCTTCCTACCACCACAATTTCATGACCAACCATGGCTCGCGCACTCCCCGCCTTGGCCCGCGTCCCAGCACCCAGAAAAATGAACACATGGACTTCCGTAACAATGTGATCCATAACTATGGCGGCAACGCTATCTATGGTGGTGAGGGTATGCACGTTAACCTTGTCCACAACTATTTCAAGCCCGGTAAAGCTACCTCTAAGGGTCAACGCATTGCCAAAATCGACGCCCGCACGTTTGACTATTGCGTCACCAAGGCTGATATCCCCATGAACCTTAAACTAAAAGTTGCCGGGACAAGTTCGGTTGGTACCTCGAATATCACCTATCAATTCGGCCCCTATGGCGAGCCTTCAATCAAGATCTACATCCCTGACACTAAAGAGTCTGTGATTTGCCCCGTAGATATGGAGGCTGCTACCTTCGATTTCAAGGGCACTGCCGTCAAGCTCCCCACCAACACTTGGTGGCCCATGGTACATAAGTATGGCACTTTCTATATTGCCGACAATTATAACTCTCAGTATGATGCAGTCAATGAGGATAACTGGGCCAATGGCGTCTATAACCAGATGGGGTCTACCGAGTGCGACAAAGTATATCCCGGTAAGGACGACGAGGTAAAGAAGTCGCTCAAGCTCGAGACTCCTATCGAGTTTGCTGCCGTGACCACTCACACTGCTCAGGATGCCTACGATCGTGTGCTTGACTATGTTGGTGCTTCGCTCCACCGCGACGAATACGACCGTATGCTCGTTGATGAGTGCCGTAATGGAGAGACTTTGTTCACTAAAAACGGTCTTATCGACTCTCAGGAGCAGGTTGTTTACCCCAATGGTGGATCCGGTTGGCCCGTGCTCGCTACCAAGCCTGCGCTTGCCGATACTGATGGCGACGGTATCCCCGACGATTGGGAGAAAGAAAATGGTCTCAATCCTGACGATCCCGAAGATGGCAAAGAGACTTCCGACTCCGGCTATACTCACCTTGAAGAGTATATGAATTCGCTTGTGGCTCATGTCATGGAAGGTGGCCTCGAAGGTGGCGTAGTCCTTTCCGGCACCCAGACTCTCGGTGACCCCGGCGCTTCGATCAACGACATTCCCTTTATTGACAATGAGGTTTCAGGCGATGGCCGTACTTACAACCTTATGGGTATCGAAGTGAAGGGTGCCCTCACCCCCGGCATCTATATCCGCAACGGTAAGAAGTTTGTAGTGAAATAATTATCACCGGATTTTTCCGACCCACATTCTTTCGCTCAAACTTACAATTCCTATAACTAATCGACAGGGTCGCTCTCCGCATCGTCGGCCGAGCTCCTCCATTGGAGCCTACCGACAGTACCTATGCGGTAGGAGCGACCCTGACGGTAATATCATTTTCACACCCCAATTTGAAATGATTTTTTTCAATCGTTTTATAGCGGCCACCATCCTGGCCCTCACTTGTCAGACTATTTCAGCCGGTGATACGCATGGAGTCCCCGAAGCTTTCAGCAAAAATTTCGCCGACACCACGCTTCGCGTCGATCTCATCTTTGCGGCCAACCCTAAGGGTGAGAAGGCTGTCTATCTCCACTCTCTTTCCTCTTTTCCCAAGTGGGCCGGCCGTAGAGTTAACCTCTCCAAACTTTTGCGTCAAGGGGCAGGGACTGTGACTATAACTGACGCGGCTTCGGCTGACACCCTCTACCGAAACTCCTTCTCCTCCCTTTTTCATGAGTGGCTTGAGACTGACGAGGCTACTGCAACACCGAAGGCTTTCGAACACACGGTGCTTCTCCCGATGCCCCTGCGCCCTGCCAAAATCAACGTTGAGCTGCTCAATTCGCGGCATCAACCGATTGCTGCCATGACCTCAGATTTCGATCCTGCCGACATACTGATTGTCAACAAGGGCAACCGCGAGATTCCCCCTCATAAATATATCCATAAGGGTGGCGATCCCTCTGAGGCTATCGATGTGGTGATTTTGGCCGAAGGCTATACTAAGGAAGAGGTCGACTCCTTCTATCGCCATGCCCGGGTGGCTGTGGATGCCATCTTCTCCCACGAACCTTTCAAGAGCCGCAAAGATGATTTCAATTTCCTCGCCGTTGCCACCCCATCGGTTGACTCCGGTGTGAGCGTCCCCCGATTGGGCGACTGGAAGTCTACGGCTTTCTCCTCCAATTTCAGCACTTTCTACTCTGACCGCTATCTCACATCACTCCATGTAAGCGATATCCACGATGCTATCGCCGGACTCCCTTACGAACATATCATCATTCTCGCCAACACTCCAGAGTATGGCGGCGGTGGCATTTTCAACAGCTACACCCTCACCACTTCGCGTCACGGCAATTTCCGCCCGGTAGTGGTCCATGAATTCGGACACAGCTTCGGCGGTCTTGCCGACGAGTATTTCTATGAAAACGATGTGATGTCTGACACCTATCCCTTGGATGTCGAGCCGTGGGAACCCAACGTAACGACTTTAGTCGATTTTTCAGGCAAGTGGCAATCCATCCTCCCCGATAGTGTCCCGGTGCCTACCCCTGTGAAAGATGCTGACAAGTATCCCATCGGAGTCTACGAGGGAGCAGCCTACGCCTTCAAAGGTATCTATCGCCCTGCTGATCACTGCCGCATGCGCGACAATGACTATCCTGCCTTCTGCCCTGCATGCCAAGCCGCCATCTCAACCCTGATAGACTTCTATCTCAAAGAGTAGGGAGCTGCTATTCATAGGTGCAATGATAAATATTCGAGATGATGGATATGCGAATCGACCGGCCATACTCCCTCTCGCCATTCCCTCGGCAATTTTGTTGAAAATTTTGAGCAGAGGCGCGAAAAACATGCTGAAGGTTTTGATGGTATGATAAAAAATCATTACCTTTGCCGCGCCATTACGAATGTATGAGCGTCTTACCACCGCTCTTATTCAATATTATCAAGAGAAAACAAAAACTCATAATAAGAAATGAAAGCAGATCTCCATCCTTCCAACTACCGCGAAGTAGTATTCAAGGACATGTCAAACGATGAAATCTTCATCACTCGTTCAACTGTAGCGTCAAAGGAAACTATCGAGGTTGATGGTGTCACTTATCCCCTCGTAAAGCTTGAAATCACCAGCTCTTCTCACCCCTTCTTCACCGGTAAGCAGAAACTCGTCGATACTGCCGGCCGCGTGGATAAGTTCATGAGCCGCTACGGCAACCGCAAGAAGAAATAAGCTTCTTTGATAGCTTTCAACCCATCTCAAACGGGCATCCGGTCAACCATCGGATGCCCGTTTGCTATTTCGGATTATTCTCCTTAAATTTGCATCATGGTCAGGCCGCCCGGGAGTTCGGCTCTCCTCGTCTGACTCTCTCTTCTCATAAGTTCATAATCCTGATATCTATGAATTTCCGCAGATTTAAGTTCGCACTCCTTCCGGTGTTTGCTTTGATGATGGCAGCAATGGCCTCGGCTGCTGTGAAGGACCTCCCCATAGTGGAGGTGAAGGGCACGAAATACTATTACTACGAGGTGCAGCCTCAGGAGACGGTCTACTCGCTTCTTCCGCGTCTTGGTATTACCCGCGACCGGCTCCTTGCCTCTAATCCTACCGTTGCCGATGGCCTGAAAGCCGGGATGACTCTCTATTTCCCTGTAGCGGAGTACTCCTCGAGTGCCACACCTTCGCAAGTCTCACCTGCTTCAGCCAATAATGCCGCTGCTGATGCTTCAGCCAATGTTGTGAAGCACAAGGTTGCGAAAGGGGAGACTATCTATGGCCTGGCCCACACCTATGGTGTTTCTACAGATGATCTTATAGCTGAGAATCCCTTTGTCTCAGACGGCCTCAAAGTGGGGCAGACTCTTACCATCACACTCCGACATCATCCCGCTCCCACTAATGCAGCGGTCATTTCGTCTGCTGATGAAGTGGCTGAAACCACCACTGACACCACAACCCCTAAGGCCTACATTGTCAAAAGTAAAGAGACCTTCTACTCCATAGCGCGGGCCCATAATCTCACTGTCGCAGAGCTCGAGGATGCCAATCCCGGCATCTCTGTGCTCCGTGAAGGGCAGGTGCTTTCAATCCCGGTTGCCGTAACCTCGCAGGCTCCTTCTGCAGAAGAAGTAGCTGTAGTCGATACTGATGTCGCTCCCTCAGAGGTCCCCGTTATCACAGAGTCAGCCACACAGGTAACCCCACAGGCAACCCCGGATGTAGAGGGATCCACAATAGAAACCGCTCTCAAGGATAAAGCCATAAATATTGCCCTCGTGCTTCCCTTCATGCTCAATGAAGAGACTCAGTCCAAAGCTACTCAGCGATATACTGAGTTCTACAAAGGCTTCCTGATGGCGGTAGACAGCCTTCGCAACAATGGCACTCCCATCAAACTGACGGCCTACGACACCCAGGGTTCGATGGCTAAGGTCAGTGAAATAATCGCCGACCCCGCACTGAGGGAGACCCAACTGATTATCGCCCCTGACAATGCTGCACAGCTCACTGTGCTTGGCGATTTTGGTAAGACTCATGGCATTAAGGTGTTAAACATCTTCAAGGTGCGCGATGATGGCTATCTTACAAATCCCCGGCTTATGCAGGGAAATATCCCCTCGCAGCTGATGCTTGACAAGGCTGTCGACGCGATGGTAGAGCGGGTGCGCTTCACCACTCCCGTGTTTGTGACAGTGGAAGGTGGCACCAATGACAAGACGGATGTCACCGACCTCCTCAAGAAGAAACTCGACGAGAGAGGGGTTAAATGGCTTACCATCAATGCCCAGTCAAAACTCGAAGCTGCTGACCTCAAGACTCTTCCGGCCGATGGCTC
Source organism: uncultured Staphylococcus sp. (assembly GCA_964619395.1). Lineage (GTDB taxonomy): Bacteria > Bacteroidota > Bacteroidia > Bacteroidales > Muribaculaceae > Duncaniella. The sequence goes on from CAZUEY010000014.1 coordinate 16,882, forward strand.
CTATGCTTTCATCCCTGCCACGAGTCGGCAGGCTGACCTTAACAAGATCTTGCCTGCCATCATCGAATGGCGCGACGAAGTCGTGATGCCCTCTGTCAAGGTTATTGGCTATCCCGAATGGGTGACTTTCCGAGGCGAGACTCTCGACAATATGCATAGCCTAAACACAATTGTCTACTCCCGCTTCTACAATGAGGATGCCAATCCTCGCAGCCGCCGAATCGAGGACAAATACAGGATGTGGTATGGCACGAAGATGGATTCAGCCGTTCCCCGTCAGGGTCTGCTCGGGTTTGACACCGGTATGTTTGTGATCAACTACCTTAAAAACGCCCGTGGTTACTACGATGGTGTCCAGAATGGCTACAGTTTCGACACTACCAGCGATGGACCCCTCTGCAACCTGATGCTCTATCTTGTGAATTATCGACCCGGGGGTGTGATGGAGAAAACCGCCCTCTAATCTTTGAACGATGCAAGCAAGGATTATTAAGCTATTGACACTTCTGCTCCTCTGCGCGATTACCCCACTGCAGGGGATGGCTCAACGTGAATACTCTCCCAACTTTGCTGTAGGTCTTAAGGGGGGCATGTCGCTCTCACGCATGTCCTTTTCGCCTGAAGTCCATCAGAAATTCAACAGTGGACTTACTGCAGGTATCTGCGCCCGCTACACCGAGGAGAAATATTTCGGCCTGATAGCTGAAATCAACTACACCAGCAGAGGATGGGCAGAGGACTTTGGCCGCGACGATGCTCCGGAGTTGTCTTACAGTCGCACACTCAACTACATCTCCATACCTCTTCTGACCCACATCTTTTTCGGCTCTGAGAAGGTGAGGGGATTCGTAAACCTCGGCCCTGAGGTCAGCTTCATGCTTTCAAATAGTGTGAGTGCAAATTTCGATTATATGAATTACAAGGAGCTCCCCGGATTTCCGCAGGGCTATCGCACCAACGAGCAGTTGACAATGGATCCTGACCGCAAATTCGACTATGGAATCGCCGGCGGAGCAGGTATTGAATTTGTGGTGAAGCGACGTCACTCCATCATGCTTGAAGGCCGCTATTATTTCGGCTTAGGCAACATCTACAAAGATTCCAAACGGGATTTCTTCGCCGCCTCACGCAATCAGTCAATCGAAGTGACCCTCAAATACATGATCAGAGTCCGTTGACCCACTGGAACAACGCAGATAAATTCACTTATTATTTCGCGAGTTCGGAATAAGAAACAAACCACCCCTCTTATCCAACCTTTAGAATGATAGAAGTTGGTCTTGATTTTTGTTTTGAGGTAAGCCCCCTGATTATATTTCGGTCAGTTCAGGTGGTGATTTGGAGGCGTCAGCAAGCATAAATGAATGGTTCGTGGCCGCAGGAGTAAAACGCTTATCGCTTGAACTACACCCTCATTGGAATGAATAACGGAGTGTACTTAATGTCTCCTTTTATACCATGTCTTGGAATGTCGCCCGACACCCCTAAAAATGGCGTTTGAAAAGAGCGTTATTGTGGTAGAAACGATTATTCTAAGGTGTTTGATCCAATACCTATATGGAGCTACCAGTTGGATAAATTGCTACTTTTAACCTTGATTATTCGGTTTCGTATAGTGACAGCTAAAAAATCAAATTGGGCTGACTCGACCAAAAGGTAAACGACTTTGGTCACTTGCTTTGCAAGAATCAGCCCTTAATAGTTCTTTGTCAAATATTTTTAGCGGACAACAAATCAATTGAATTTTTCGGACGAAAATTAATGTTACCCGGACATCGTTGACAGAGTGATATGCGCTTGTGGCTGGTTACTACCGTCTTCGACCTCTCGGCCCGTGCCCCCTGCTCTTGCGTTTGGCCGCCGAACCATCGCGAAGTTTCAAACCTTTGTATGAATTATTTAGCATTTTTGCTGTGATGTCAAAGGTAGTATTAATAGGTCTGCTCAAATCTTGTAGATTGTGTGACATTAACCATAGATAGAAATAAGGGATATACAATATACGTTCATGTTGTCGATGATCTAAACCTTTTACCTTAGAATACACTATTCTGGTAGAATCATACTTGCAAATATCTTTTACCATATTGTTTGTCCGGGCTATTGCCTCCTCACGGTCATTCAATCCACGAATTACCCAGACAGGTAATTTGCTCAAATTCATTGGATTGCCTTTTGTTAAGGAACCTGCCAATATTATTGCAGCCGCAATTTTGTCGGGATATGCCGCTGCCAGGTCAGCAGCTCCATTTCCGCCCATGCTCATGCCAATGGTATAAATGCGATTTTTGTCAATATTGTTGTGTTTCACAACATACTCAACAGTTTTCATTACTTTATCTACGTCCCAATCTGCGCCGGTGGCTTGAGGAGCTAAGACATAGGAATTCAACTTCATACCTGACTCGATAGCATCAATCGTACCAAAATTATCAACCTCCTGAAGGTTATTACCGGAAGCACTGCGACTGTGTAGTGTGATAATCAATGGCTTTGCCACATCAATTGATTCAGGAGTAAACAAAATGAAATTGTAGCCGTTAACAACCTCACCGGTATGATAACTCACCCCGCTCTGTGCCGAAACTACAAGGCACAAAGCAAAGGAAATAAATACAGTAATAATGTAGCGCATATTTCTGAAATTGCTTTTCTATTGGATTGTTATTGAGGCAGAAGGTTTAAATTTTTTCACAACTATCACCTAATAATCAATGGGACGATGAGGTAGCCGTTGCTTTATAGTTAAGAGCCTCCCCATAATATATGTTAACGCTGAGGTCGCACTATATGAGGGATTTGAGATGATAATTAGGTAAATAATACAATTTTTTGTTCAGAGTAACATCAATGTGCACATCAATATTACTATTTATTTCAGTTCAACCGGATAGACAGGAACTGAGACAGCCTCATTTTGAAGAACCGCCGGTTATATTGATTTATTCAGTATCTGTCCGGCTATGGTTGGCTTTGAGTTGTTGAGTTGAATGCTATGCCGAAGAGAGACTTTGTTAAATCAATTTTGAGTGACTTCACTATTCAGGAATTTGATTGATCTTCGAATGGAGACCCCTTTTTAGGAGTTTTCATCCTTTTTCTCGATGTGGTGAAATCTCAGGGGGATTGTGAATATGAAGCGGGTACCTTTGGAGGAGGCGCTATAGTCGGCATCGATTGAGAGGTCACCGGCAAGATTGGTAGCGATGTGGCGTGAGATGTAGAGTCCAAGCCCGGTGCCTGCGCTGAACTGATTGAGCTTCGAGAAGCGTTCAAAAACAACGTCGCGTTTGTCGGCCGGGATGCCTATACCGGTATCGGTGATGATGAATTTCAGTTTCGAGGAGTCGCTGTCAACCTCACAACGAATCTCAATGAATCCCTCCGGGGTAAACTTTATGGAGTTGTTGATGAGATTGGATAGCACTTGCTCTACACCTCTGCGATTGGCAGTGAAGCGGATATCCTCCTGAGGATAGTAAACCTTGAACTCCACTCCATCTTGCACGAGTTTCTCGAACTGCCCAACAACCTCGTGGAGCACATCATCGAGAGATATCTCCTCAACTTTCTGGGTTACCTGATGGAGGTCAATGGAGGAGAGGTAGAGCACATCGTCGATGATTTTTTCCAGTTGGATACCATTGAGATTGATGATCTCGCTGTAGCGGGCTATCTTGTCGCGATTTTCAGGTGGGACTTTCCTAACCATCTGCCGCGAGAATCCGAGGATGGCGTTGAGGGGAGTGCGGATCTCATGGCTCATGCTGTGGAGAAATTCATCTTTGGCGCGGTTGGAGGCTTCTGCACGGTTTCGTGCTTCTACGAGCTTGATGTGCATTTTTTTGAGCGAATCGCGCTCCGAAGCGAGTGATTCTACCGTGGAAGCGAGCTCAGCAGAGAGCCGACGGGCGTGACGGTAGGAATAGTAGATGACTGCGAGCAGGATGAGGACCAAAATGAGACCACCGAGTGAGATCCAAAGCAACTGACGGGCATTATGGACCATCGACTCGCGTTTTTCTATCTCAGCTTCAGCATTTTTGGAGCGCAGACGGTTGACCTGATATTTAATCTGGAGCTCTCTGAATTTTTGGTCGGATTTGTCGTGCTTGTAGCTTTCAAGCAATGAATTGTAGTCGCGAATAGCTTGAATGAGAGTGGCCTGGTCGTCGGTATTTCTGGCCGCAAGGCGAAGCATGTTGAGCAGCGATAGGCGTCGCGCCACGGAGTTCTGCAAAGTGAGTTGCCGTTTGATGGCTGGGATCGCTTTGTCAAATTGCTCGGTAGCCATGAGGTAGTAGGCCTTCAGAAGGTCATCTTTTTCAATAGCGTAGGAAAGAGCCGTGTCTTTATCCGCTATATTTTCGATGCGACGGTAGATGTCGTCAATCTCCTCGCGCGAGAGTCCTGCATAGTTGCCGAGCATGCGCCGATAACTATTGTAGCGCGCTCGGTTGAAATTGGCAAACTCTCTGCCATTGGCATGAGCTATTTCCTCTTGGGTATCAATGATTTTCATGAGCTGGCGATCAGCTTCGATGGCCTTTCGAGCATCCTCAGAGGCGGTGTAGGCCGTGGCCATGCGGGTGTAGAACTGATTGTGGAGTGTGTAGAGATCCACATCGCCTATCATGTCCGAGAGCTTGTCGAGATACTCCGGCAGGAGGGAACTGTTGAACTCGTTTGACAGATAGATAACGAGAGTGTAGAGTTTCAGCAGGTGGTCGAGTTTCTGCTCAGGATGGAGCTCATCGTTGAAGTCATCCTCCTCGGTGATGAGTTTGGCTATGAGTTGCAGTCGGTCGTCATCGTTCATATCCGGCACAGTGTTGGCGACGCGCTGGATATTCATAAAGAGGAGGGTCTCATCTCGTTCTCTCGACTCAGGTCTCGAGATGATGATGTTTTTGACCTTATTAAATGCCGAGTCGGAACCAAGATAAGAGATAGAGTAGCGACGGGCGGCATCAAGGATCGCCTTTTCATCTCCGGCTCGAAGCGAGGTGTAGAAGAGTGTGCGGAGTATCTGCCGCTGCGAGTCGGGGTGAGAGAGGTCGTAGAGATCATACAGCAGGCTGACTGAGTCGGCTGCTGTAGTGGTCGCCGCGAGCACACTCTTGATGGAGTCTGACTTGGCGGTATTTGAATAATTCTGGGCCTTCATCGACAGGATGAAGGCCGGAATTATCATTAAAAGTATGTAGCGGAGTTTTGACATTTATTTAGAAGCGAGGAGTCTGTTCATCTCGCTGATCAGACGCTCTGCGTTGACAGGTTTTGAGACATAACTGTTAAATCCATTTTCCATAATTCGCTCTTTATCTGAAGAGAAGGCATAGGCAGTAACAGCGATGATAGGCACCTGCGAACCTGTCTTGCGAATATTGCGTGTAGCTTCATATCCATCCATGAAAGGCATGGAGATGTCCATAAGGATGATATCGGGCTTGATTTGGGAGTACATCTCAACAGCTTCGCGACCGTTCCAGGCATGAGAGAGGTTGAAATCATCCTCCAGGATAGACTCGAAGAGCAGATAGTTGCTCTCATTATCCTCAGCGATGAGCACATTGACGCGCGGAGGACGCCCCGAAGCGACAGGCGCGGGTTCTATAGCGGGTGTAGGCTCAGGAACGGGTGCAGGTGTAGGAGCAGGCGCAGGTGTTGGAATGGGAGCAGGGGAAGGAGCAGGAGCAGGGGCGGGAGCAACTGCCGGCGCAGGAGCAACTGCCGGCGCAGCGGGCGCGGGTTCAGCTACACCGTTGCCTACGAGAGGAGCGTTGATCTCAGTGGGGGTGATTGTCTCAGGTGTCTCTCCGGGGCGTGTAATGGGTATAGTGAACCAGAAGAGCGAGCCTTTGCCTTCACCACCTGACTTCATGCCGATTTTGCCATGAAGAGTCTCGATGATGTTCTTGCAGATCGAGAGCCCCAGGCCGGTGCTGTGTTTGTCGTCGTTTTGAGTTGAGAATCGCTGGAATAGGAGAGGCTGTTTGTCAGCAGGGACACCGATACCGGTATCCTTCACGAAGAAGTAGAGCTCGTCGTCCTGCTCCTCGTAGCCGAAAGTGATGCTCCCCTTGGGAGTGAATTTACATGCATTGGTGAGCAGATTGATGAGCACCTGCGAGATGCGGTCAGGATCGGTAACAATCTGACATTCAGCCATGCCAAGCACATGGTTGAGCACAGTATTGGGCTGTACCCTCATCCTTACGGTAGAGTCGATGGTCTCGATGAGCTCGTTGATATCCACAGTCTCAAACTGATATTTGAGTGTGCCGGTTTCGATCTTTGAAATATCGAGCACATCGTTGATGAGTTGCTGGAGCAGATGAGTGTTGGTCTCGATGATCTCGCAATATTTGGCATTTTTGGAGGGATCATCTGACTCCATGAGGAGTTTTGAGAATCCGAGGATTGCGTTGAGGGGGGTACGGATCTCGTGGCTCATGTTGGCGAGATATGAAGATTTGCCCATAGCCTCCTTTTTGGCTTCAGAGATAGCATCGTCGAAATTCTTACGCTCCTCTTTGATAGAAGTAATGTCGATTATGGTGAGAACGATGTATTCCTTACTGTCCATCACCATATATTCACCCTTGAGCCAGATGTCAATTTCGTTCATCTCAGAGGCATAGAGTTTCATGACGCTCATGCGGGTTTCAAGGGCGTCAAACGACTCTTTTTCGCGGAAGGCTGTCTTGATAGCATCACAGACAATGGGGTAGTTGGAGATAGTGGGCGATTCTTCGCGATTGGAGTAGACCACATTCATCGAGCGATCCACTACAAGAATGGTTGCCCGTGTATATTTTAAAATCTGCTCTAAGTTCATAAGTTGTATGGTGTTATGTTTTTGTAATTAGCTTGGGGATTGAATTTTTGCGATATGAATGAGCCATAGGGTGCGGCTCATCATATCAGAAGGAAGTGATTGTGGAGCATGGATGTGATCTCGTGAGTGAGACTCTCCTGGTTGACCGGTTTTGACAGATAGCCGTTGAACCCATTTTCAAGAATCTTATCCTGGTCCGAAGTGTAGGCATAGGCGGTGACAGCTATGATAGGCACAGTCTTAGAGAGCTTACGGATCTCGTGGGTTGCCTCATAGCCATCCATCACAGGCATGTTGATATCCATGAGGATGAGCGAGGGGCGGAACTGGTCGTAGAGTTTCACAGCCTCCGCGCCATCCCATGCATGGATGAGACGGTAGTCCTTCTCAAGAATCGATTGGAAGAGCATATAGTTGCTCTTATTGTCCTCAGCTATCAGGATCGTGATCTCATCGCGCTTGATTTCCTTTTTATAGTTGGAGGCGGCGGGAGCTTTGATCTGCTTCGGTTTTTCGGCTGTGGTGATGGGGAGTGTAAACCAAAATGTCGAACCTTTACCCTTGCCGGCTGACTCAGCCCCGATTTCGCCACCGAGCTTCTCCACGATATGTTTGCTGATGGAGAGCCCCAGACCGGTACCCTGCACAAAGGTGTCGAGCTTCACGAAGCGGTGGAAAAGTTTGGGTAAATCCTCCTCGGAGATACCGACACCGGTATCCTTCACGAAGAAGTAGATATCATTCTCCCGCAGTTCGTAGCCGAAGGTGATATTGCCCTTCGAGGTAAACTTACAGGAGTTGGTGATCATGTTGATGAGCACTTGCGACAGTCGCTTCCTATCGGTGAGAATAGTGAAGTCAGGCGCGCCGAGCATGAGGTTTAGGGCAACTCCGGGTTGCAGACGCAGACGCACCGTCCCCTCGACCGAGGTCATCAGTTCATTGAGGTCGCAGGGAGCCATCTTGAAGTCGAGAGTGTTTGATTCAACCTTCGAGAGGTCGAGCACATCGCTGATGAGCTGCAGCAGCAATTCATTATTGTTTTCGATGATGCTGATAAACTTATCGCGCTTGGCGTGGTCAGGAGTCTTGGTGAGAAGGCTCGAGAATCCAACAATGGCATTGAGCGGAGTGCGGATTTCGTGGCTCATGTTAGCGAGGAAGGCTGATTTCAGGCGGTCAGATTCGAGAGCCTGGGCACGAGCCTTGATGAGCTGTTCCTCCTGGAGTTTGCGCTGAGTGATGATAAGCATAGAGCCTATGATGCCTGTCGGGCGACCCTCTTCATCGCGAGAGTTGATACTTGCGTTGACTTCGAGCCACTCGATGTGGGGAGTGCCGCGCTTCATCACATACTGGCGGAATTCCACCTTAGTATATAATACCTTGCCGCTAAGCAGCTGCTCGTATTTGGTGCGCACCTTTTCGAGGTCGTCGGGGTGAATATTCTTGAAATATTCGGTCTCGTCGATGATATTGATGAGCTGCGATTTTCCGGGCACGCTCGCTGCGCCCCCATGGTGGAGTATCCGCTGGATTTCGCAGGATATTTTGCCCGATTTGAGATCCCAACGCCAGGGGATGATGCGTGCCACATTCAGGGTGACGTCAAGTTTGCGGGCAGAGTCGCGCAACTCGTTCTCAGCCTTACTCTTATCGGTGACGTCGATGGCAAAGAGGTGGATGTTGAGCGAGCGGATCTTTTTAGTGGTAGGCTTTTCGGAAATTGCAAGGATTATTTCATAATATCTGTCAGACTCCTTGAAGTAATAGCTCATTCTCACCGGTTTGCCGGTCTCGATCATGCGCCCTACGAATGAGGAGATGTTGTCGCGGTAGAATATCCTTCTGGTCTCCGAATTTGAGCGGTTGTCGTGGAGAAGATGGTGGAAGGCTTCATTGCTGTGGTGATATTCCACATTGGTCATGTTGCCGGCATTATCGTAGGTGATGGTTGCCTCGGTGTAGGCGATGGGCATCGACGACACGAGCTGCTTCTGATTGTTGAGCATCGTGATGCGTTTGCGCTGGAACACCATATAGCCCGAGAGGAGCGCAATGAGCGCTATCACACCTATAATACTACTGATGATGAGCAGGCGATTTGTCTCCCAGAAAGACTCAGGGCGATTGATAAACATGGTGCCGGGAGGGCAGATAGATTCCGAGAGACCATCCTTCTTGAGATTGGGATAGTTGATGATAGGGAGCTTTTCCTGGCAGTAGGCGAAGGGCACATCTCCCATGTCGGCTCCCTGTATCATAAGGTCGAGCGCGCTATTAAGGCTTTCCTTGGTCTCTTCAGGGGAGGGATAGTAGCCTCCTGTCACACCGATATCGAGATAGGCGCTGCGCAGAGAGAACACCGGGCGTCGCGAGCCATAGATCATGCGGATCTCGTCGGAGACAAGCATCGGGAGGCCATGGACCGAGGTCCGCTCGTAGAACCATGTGGAGAGAAGCAAACCGATGTTGAAATCCATATTGGAGAGATACTCCCTCATGTGGCCCGCATTGTAGCGATTGCCCATCAGCCACTCATACTCAACATTAGGGTGGGTTGCGGCAAGATATTGTTGAATTTCGGCATTGAGCGAGTGGTTGAGGTAGATGTCGTCGGCAAGAAACACGAGTTTCTTCATGTCCGGAAACATGAAGAGCATCATATCGATAGTCTCCTTGTAGAGATTCGGGACATGGATGAGGGTGAAATTATAGCGTTTGCGCAGAGGCTCGAGCGGTTGCAGATCGCTCGGGTGGAAGGGGTAGATGGTATCAGTGTAGGTATAGTAGAAATCCTGAGGACCATACTTGTCGTTCTGAGCCACAAGTATGATCGGAATTTTACCCCAGTTTTTTTCTATGCGGTCGCGCAGGGAGAAGGCCATGTTGCCAAGCATCACGGCATAGTCAGGAGCATTGTCACGCGGATAGCGCGAAAAAAGACCTTCAGCCATCTGGTCATACTGCTCGGCGTCGTGGATGAGCAGATTGTTGAGATGGATGATGTCAGTCTCTACCATGGTGTCTAAGGTAGACAAGTGGCTGAGTATCTGACCCATAAGCTGTTGCGACCACTGCGCTCCATCGCTGTAGGAGTTGATAATCAAGAGTTTTTTTGGCTGCTCTTTTTTATCTTTCTTCGCGGCATAGGCCGGCACTGAAAATGCCAGACCGGATATGATGCACACCGGAAGAAGCAGTGACGAAATAATCTTTTTTATATATCTGAACGACATATCAGAATGTTGTGTTTGGAGGGATTTCGGAATGGAGTTACAACTCTTACACAAGTGATGCTGAGCGCGTCGATTCTCAGGGGACGTTGACGAGACTGACATCTACAGCATCTTCCACAAGCAGTTGATCCAAGGGGAGATCGGCGAATTCCTTATGGAGTGTGCAGCGAACCAGGGCATCGAAGGGAGCCACTTTCTCAAGTTCCTTGAGGTCAGTGACGATTTCAAGACCGTTATACTCACGGGCCACGTCGGCGGGTTGCACTTTTGGGTCGTAGACAACCACTTTGCCACACTTGTCGGCGAGGGAGCGGTAGACATTGTAGCACTTAGAGTTGCGGATGTCAGGACAGTCAGGCTTGAAGGCAAATCCAAGCACGAGCACCGAGGCTTTTGCAGGATCAACCCCCTTTTCAGAAAGGCTGTCGATAGCCTGCTGAGCAAGATAAGGAGCCATATCCTCGTTGGTCAGGCGCGCTGAGCGGATGAGACGTGGCTCTACGCCATATTCTTCAGCTTTCCTGATGAGATAGTAGGGGTCGACGCTGATGCAGTGACCGCCCACCAGTCCGGGACGATAGGAGTGGAAGTTCCATTTCGTGGAAGCCGCCTCGAGTACCTCCAGAGTGTTGATACCCATGGCATTGAATATGCGTGTCAGCTCGTTTACAAGCGCTATGTTGACATCGCGCTGAGTGTTTTCGATAATTTTTGCAGCCTCAGCAACCCTGATCGAAGAGGCACGGAATGTGGGAGCGGTGAGAACAGAATTGTAGAGCTGCTCAAGTGCATCGGCAGTCGCTTCGGTGGAGCCGGAGACTATCTTGCGGATATCCTTTACGCGATGAGCCTTGTCGCCGGGGTTTACGCGTTCGGGAGAGTAGCCTACGAAGAACCCTTCGTTGAATTTCAAGCCCGATTCGCGCTCGAGGATAGGGACACAGATCTCCTCAGTAGTGCCCGGCGACACGGTGCTTTCATAGACCACGGTGCAACCGGGCTTCATCACCTTGCCGATAGTGGTCGAGGCCGATTCCAGGGGTTTAAAATCAGGATTGTTTTCCGCGTCGACCGGAGTAGGCACCGAAACGATGATGAAATCGCAGTCAGCGAGGTCAGTGGCATCAGAAGTGCAGTGCAGACCGGTAGAAAGTGCATTTGTCAGGTCGCCGTCGCTCACCTCATCAGTTAGGTCGTGACCACTCTTGATCTCCTCGACGCGGCGCGAGTTGTAGTCATAGCCGGTGACATGATAGCGTGTAGCGAAGGCCGAGGCCAAGGGGAGTCCTACATAACCCAAGCCTACGACACCGATTTTTATATTCCTATTTCCCATTACAATATTAGATTTATAGTTGGATGATGGTCAGGCACTGAGGATCAGATACCCTCGGCCTGAGCCACAGAAGAAGTTTTCGGTGGATTCCATGCATCGCGATACGATGAACGGAAGAAGAGTTCGGAGGTGTGTCCTACCAGACGTGCTATTCGCATGAAGTAGCCGCTATAGAGAGAATGGAAGAGGATAAGCGAGCCGAGTTTACGCTCAGAAGCTGCCCGTTCAGAGATCAGCTGCATCACTGCAAACGACATTAGGGAGAAGGCCACTCGTATGAGCCACCCCACGATCATGATGTCGAGCAGACGGTCAGTGGCTGCAAATATGAGCGTGATGATGTAGAATAACCAGATGTAGTTAAAGACGAAGTCAAACATGATACAGTCGAGATTGGATATCATGTTGGAGAATGAGAAGTTTCGGTTGCTCCAGAGGATGTCGCGGTGCTTGCGGAGGCGGAAACGCACAAGTGACTTGCTCCAGCGCAGACGCTGCTTGAAGAGGGCTGCCCATTTGGTGGGTACACTTGTCATGCAGATTGCATCGTGGGCAAAACGCACTTTGTATCCGGCTTTGCGGATCTTCTGAGTGACGTCGCCATCGAGGCCGGGACCTATATCCCATCCTCCGATCTCGCGGAGAGTCTGGGTCTCAAACGCACCAAACGCACCTGAGATAATATGGTAGATGCCAAGCATGTCAGTGCCCATACGACCTATCTGGATGGTGCGGGCATACTCGTAGGCCTGCATGGCGGTGCACATTGTGTCGTCAGAGTTGCGCACCTTCACACATCCACCCACACCGCGGACATTTCGGTCAACATAGAAGGGGATAAGGATGCGCTCTATAGCGTCGCGGTCGAGCGAGGAGTCAGCGTCGAGGTGAACGATGTATTTCCCTTTGGCATGCATGAGGGCATAGTTGGCTGCAGAGGCTTTGCCGCCACGCTCTGCCATGCGGTAGAACTGATGCAGACGGCCTGTGCGCATAAGGTCGCGGGCTATAGAAGGGGTAGCGTCGTCGGAGCCGTCGTCGACCACTATAAGCTCATAGTTTTGATAGGTCTGCTCGTCGAGCGACTTGAGAAGTTTGAATATGTTTGGGCCTTCATTTTTTCCGGGTACGAGAATAGATACAAGTGGCTTCTCGATGTAGAGCATGCGGCGGGCCAGAGCCTCTTTGCGCTGACGTGGACGCCAGGTGAAGAAGCGGTGGACCGCTACGAGTACATCAAGGAAATAGTAGCGGGGAAATTCTATGAAGATAAGAAACCAGAAGGTGGTGACAAGGTAGCTCCACGACATATTGGCCGTGAAGCATGCTGCAACGCCATCTATGATTCCAAATATATAGTCTTTAATCATTGTGTGGGGAGAGGGGAAAGAGAGTAAGGTTAAAAATATTAAGTGGAGAGGGACAGGGGAGGAGAATCAACCGTTGAGGTTGCGGTCTTCCTCGAGGCGGTGGATAAACTGCTCCACATCGTCGCCCGGGTGATAGAGGTAGGTCTCGATGTGCTCATGCTGGAAGCCGGGTGAGACGGTGCGGTAATCATGAAGCTGTGCTCCGATTTCATATTCCATCTCGCTGACTGCTTTGGCTACTTCGCCCTCTTTTACACGGCGCATGAAGTAGAAATTATTACCCCAAATGGCCTGCTTATAGTTGAGGAACCTACGCATAGACCTCACCAAAGGAGGCTGCGCATCGCCTATCATATTGTCGAGCGCGGGGTCGAACACGTAGTAGCGGCTCACGATATAGACATTGGTGTCGTTAGGCTCAGGCTCGGAGTGGAGGCGAAGATAGTCCATGAAGTCGCGCATCGATGAGTAGCCGTAGAACCCTACGTGGCTCAGAGTGTGAGAGATATCGTTGTTTGCAAAGGCTCGGATTCCTTCAGGAGTAAACTCATACTCTTCGACATTTACCGGCTTGAGCTGGTCAGGTCGCCATGTGCGCTGCTCCTCGGTGCAGAGCACCCTCATGTCAGGATACATGAAGCTGTTGTCGCACTGGTGGCATGTGTAGATCGAAGAGGGTTTATCATAGTCTACCCCGATGTGGCGGAGCATGTGCTTACATTTTGGGCAGCGGAGTTCGCCATCCCACTGATAGGTTGACTCCGGGGAGACGTTGGCGCAACGGAAGTGGTGGATGACAGCCTCTTCATGTATGTCTGAGCTGGCACATTTAGGGCAGCTCTCAAAGAAGAGGAGGTGGGTGTCGTTGCAGCTGGGGCACACGTGGAGTCGCTCTATGAAGCGGGTGCGACGGGCGTAGCCAAGCTTGAGCAGCTGCTTGTGGAAATATTCGCGCTCCTGCTGCTGGATGGATTGCTCGCCGGGGAGCCAGAGAGTGTGGTAGTAGAGCGACATATAGCCGTCAGACACTCCCGGGACAGGTTCGGAAGAGAATGTGAAGCGCCCGCGAGATATGGCGTAGCGGCAGAGGCGTATCACCTCCTCGGCGTGTGTGGCCACCGGCTCTGTACCGAGCAGGAAGTTGAGTCGCTGGAAGTTGCCGTAGATTTCCTCGATTTTGCGGTTCATAGAGGTCTCGTCAGGAGCAGAAGCATAGCCATCTACAAGCACTTCAAACTTCCCGAGCCAACCTTTAAGGCGCTGAGTGGCAAAACATGGCTTGAAGCGACACTTCTCGCTGTGGAGAGGGGAGGCAAGGCGGATTGCAAGCTTATTACGGTCCATGACTGAGTCGATGACATTGATGAAGATGGCATCGAAATCCTCAAAGGAGAGCTCGGGGGTGTGGTCAACATCCACCACATCGTGGATCACAAGGACTCTGCGGTGGGAGGAGTTGGTGATGATATGATATTTCGGATTAACGTTTTCAGTCATTGTGTTTTTCATTTGTCAGATTTGGCGGCTTCGGCTTTGCTTTTGCGCTCAGCCTCTATCTTTTTGGCTTCACCCCGGCGATGATCGTCCTCGGAGCGGGTTGATACTTTGGGTTTCTGACCCGAGACGGCACGCAAGTCGGGGGTGACTTTTGCACTGTCAGGTGTCGTGTGCAGCGAGTCGTGGAGCAACGAATCAGTGTGTTCCATGAACTCTTTCAAGGGGATTGTGTGGAGCTTGTCGCCCACAGAGTCGGAAACCATCGTGCAGACACCTACGCCTGAAGTAAACCACAGGTAGTCAGGTTTCTTAGAGGGCTCCACGAGACCCTTGTAGTAGTTGCGGATGCGGATTGTGACGGGGAGTCCCTGGGCCACAGTCCAGAAGGGGATGGTCTGCCCCGGGTCGATCTGCAGCAGGGCTATTATGGCCGTATTCTTCTTCGAGAAGTAGCTGCGGAGGTTTTCGGGGATAATATCTGTACGCATACCGAGGATCGATACTGAGGCGGCATATTCGTAGTCGTCGTTGATGATCACGGTGGCGCGGGAGTTGTTGGTGATATAGTTCATCTTATCGATGGGGACGTAGGCCACGATGTGAAGATTATTGGCCTCGAGGTTGAGGTGCTGCTTGCTGAGGATCTCCTCTTTCTCGAAGAAGATCATGTGGTCAGGGGCAAAGACATCCGTGATAATCGAAGAGTCGGATGCGAGACGATAGCTGATAGCGCGACGCATGTCGGTGGCATGTCGGTTGTCGTAGAGCTGCTGTCGCACACCGCCGGATGAGTTGAGGCGATTGGAGGGGAAGAAGGTGTCAGTGTCGCGCTTCATGCGGCTGAGCACATCGAGTTCGTGGCGCAGGGCACGCAGTCGTGCCAAAGCTTCGGTGAGGGCGCGCTGGAGGTCGAGCTTATGAGAGTTTTGGCTCAGACCGAAGGCTATGTTGTGGTCTTCGAGGGCTATCTGCTTGCGCAGTTCCTCGATGGTTACTTTCAGCACCGAGATTTCAGCGGCGATGTTTTCATACTGCAGTGAGTAGTTGCGGTTGTGGACGAGGATGGCGGGCTCATCGTTGGGGTTGGCATGCTGCACGAGCATGTCGAGCATATAATAGGAGTAGAGAGTGTCGCCGGGCACCACAATATCGCCGGTCTTCACATAGACGCTGTCGAGGTAGATGTCGAAAGGAGTACGGACGCGGTTGGCATCGACATGCACATATCCATCAAGTTCGGTGTAGAATATATGGTGGAATATGTACAGACCGAGCGAAGCGAGGATTGCAATCAGTATGATACCTGACACGATCTGCTGGCGGTTGATCTTACGACGCCGTTGCTTAATGATCGCTTCAATATTTTCTTTTTCGTCGAAGGAGCGGTATGTGAAATTTTTCATGGTTAATCGCTGAGTAGTGAGACAGAGCAGAAATTCATCACGGGGACATCAGGCACGAGAGCCTGGAGTTCGGCAAGGAGACCATCGCGACGATACTGATAGTCAATGAGCTTTTCGAGGCAAGCGAGATAGATGTTGTATTCCTTAGTGCGGGCGAGGCGGTTAAATTCACCATGTCGGTTATTGTAGGCCTCGGTGCGGTTTGCTATATATTTTTTGATTTCTGCAATGCGGCGGGCCTCGGCAAGGCTCTCGCGGTTGAGGCGGTCGAGCTCGAGAGCTATATAGGTGACTTTGTCGGCCATGCGGGCGTTGACATAGTCTTGCTGGGCGGCGAGCACTTCTTTCTGAGCCAGGAGGCTCTCGCGTTTGCGTTTCGACTCAAGGGAGAGGGGAACGGTGAAGGTGAAACCCACATCCACGTTTCGGGAGTCGGGGAGGTTGGTGCGACCATAGTAGGAGAAGCGTGCAAAAGGCGCAAGGTTGATATCCTGATAGTAGTGGATGTTGCGTGCCTGGCGGTCGAGCAATTCCATTCGTAGACGCAGGAGTGTGAGATCAACCTGAGTGTCGCGCACATGGTTCATCATCGCGGTGGTGTCGATCGCCACCGTGTAGCCGTCGATTTTCGAGAGGTCAGTTGCCGGCGGATAGGAGCCGTCGATTGCTGAGAATTTGCGCTCAGCTTCCATGCGGTCGTCAAGAATGGGTAGAAGCTCGTCACTTGAGATATTTTCGTTGGAGAGAAGGTAGATCTGAGCGTCGTTGATGAGGTTGAGAGCCTGCAGGCGGTAGGTGAGCACTCCGGCCATGAGGCTGTCGTAGTAGACGCGGAGATTGTTGCGAAGTAGATAGTCAGAGACATCCTCATTCTCCTTGCGCATGGCAGTGCGCTCTATGCGTTCTTTGAGGATTGCTTCCTGGCGTCGACCCTCTTTGCCAAAAAGGGAACTCTGCAGGAGATACCAGCGGATTTCGGCCTGAATTTTGGAGCGGTAGCGCGACTCCGCGTCATCTTCGTCAAAACCAAGGCTATTGTCGAGGCGATAGTAGGTCTGGCCTGTGATCTGCAGACCGGTGCGGCTGTTGCCCTCTTTGATTTCAGCCTTTGTGCGGTTTCTCAGGGCTTCGCTCAGAGCAGGGGACACACTGAAAGTGTCGGCCGGGGCAAAGTAATCAGCCGTCCCTGTATAGTTGGAAACAGCGTTGGCTTGGGGGGAAAATATCAGTGAGTTAAGGGTGACGAAGAGCGAGTCGAAGTCTGCAATGATTTTTGCACTCCGCTCGGCAGCTGTCTGACTGACAGCAGTTAAGGGAGTAAGAAGGAGGGTGATAATTAGTATGATGATGTGTTTCATTGCTTCGTGATTTCGTGAGCAGCGAGGCCCGGGAATTGGCATTGATGATATCGTGATGACTCCACGTGGCGTCAGTTAACTTACAAAATTACTAATTATTTAGGAAATGGTCAAATAAGGTATGCAAATTTAAAGTAGGTTTGGGAATTTTTGACAAAAAACTGTTAAAAAATCGGTGATTTCTGTCGTCGCGACTGAAATCACCGATGAAAATCTTATCTTAGAACCGATTCACGAATTGAATATCGGGCTAATTACAAATTTTAGAAGCTTAAAATCTATTTCTTACTGTTTCTGCAATTATGACGCTCGGGGGCGGCGGAAAGTTTCAGAATAATTTGATTTTTAGCATTATTTAACTAAATGGAGTTGGCTGTTATATGTGCTAATAAGCTTGTTTTCAGGAGTATAATGATTGTGCTTCGAGATTTGGAACAGTGGCGTCCGGCAAGATGTTTCCGCAATGGCGAAGCAGGATAATTATAGGTGATGAAATTGTCGGATTCTCGACAATGTTCTACAACTGAAAGCATCGAAGCACCGGCGGTAGTCTCCTTCTTGCAGAGGGACGATTGATGAGGAGTCACGTCATTGAGACCGATAGGTCAATTGACGCTTTTGGAGGCGATATAGTTGGCGAAGGCATCTTTGTAGCTTTCAGAGATGGGGATTATGGTCTTGCCCAACATGATGCGGTTGCGTTCTATATACTTGATTTTCGATAGGTTGACGATGTAGGAGCGGTGGACACGCATAAATTGTGACGGGGGAAGAGTCTGCTCAAGTGCTTTCATGCTGAGTAGCGACATGATGGACGACTCGGAGCCCTCGACGAAGATTTTGACATAATCTTTGAGGCCTTCGATGTAGATGATGTCGCGGATAGGTATCTGCACGAGCTTATATTCGCTTTTGATGATGATAAATTCTCCATCGCTCGAGGCGCTTTCGTTGTTGACCGGCTCGGCAGGGGATACTGTCTTGTCGGTCAGCTCTTTCCATTTCAGAGCACGCTGTGCGGCTGCAAGGAATTCTTCGTAGGAGATAGGTTTGAGGAGATAGTCGAGTGCATTGACACGAAATCCCTCCACGGCATAGTCGGAATAGGCTGTAGTGAATATGATGCGGGTCGACGCGGGTATGATCCGGGCAAACTCTATGCCGTTGAGTTGAGGCATCTGGATGTCGAGAAAGAGTATGTCGATATGGTCGTTGAGGATTGTGGCGATAGCGTCGTGGGGGGATGAAAATTCACCCACGAGTTCCAGAAATGGGGTCTTGCGGATATATCCGGCTATCAGGCCTGAGGCGAGGGGTTCGTCGTCGACAACGCAACATCTGAGTGGCATGGCTGTGATGTAAGGTTAGTGATTTTTAGAGTGGCTTTAAATATTCCGTCGGCAGTCTCTGTGGAGAGGGTGGCATTACGGCCATAGATGAGGTCGAGACGCCGTTGGAGGTTTGAGAGCCCGATACCTCCGGTCTTTCTGGAGGAGTGTGGCCGGTCGGAGGGAGGCAAGCCATTGGAGGTGATGCACTCAATGGAGTCATTTCCGGCGGTGAGACTGACGGTTAGCGGAATGGCGGGGGTATATATGCCATGTTTAAACACGTTCTCTACCAGAGTGATAAGTATCAATGGCGCCACCTGGAGGTTTTCGTGGCCGTGGATGTCGATGAGATATTGGAGCTTTATCGAGGGGTTGAGGCGAATCTTCATCAGGTTGATGTAGTTGGTGATGAAATCAGCCTCCTGTTTTATAGCAACCGACGAAGGTGTATCGTAGAGCATATATCTCAGCAGTCTCGAGAGTTCGTGGAGGGCGCTGCGCGCTTGATCGGGGGAGATGTCGATGAGGGCGTAGATGGAGTTGAGGGTGTTGAAGAGGAAGTGGGGGTTGATTTGGCTCTTGAGATTGTTGAGCTCCACTTCGCGTTGGGTGCTGACAAGATCGCGCTGCCTGCGGTCGAGACGAAGCCAGCGGTCGCCTATGCGCAGGGCCGCAGCAAGTCCGATGACAAGAATGAGCATCACCAGGTCGCGTGAGCCTTTCATGAGCCATTTGGCTACGAAGGCACTCTCAGGAGCGTTGGGGTGACGATGCAAGGGTGGTTTTGCGCCGAAAAAGTGGCGGTAGCGCCAGAGGAAATATGATACTAAGAGTGCTACGGCGATTACTATAAGGTTATAGACCACGGCTCTGACCAGGTTGTGCTTACGGTCGAGCGATTTATCTATGATGAAATAGTAGTTGATGTAAAACACTCCCAGAAATATGAAGGCGTGGAGGAAAATCCATGGAGTGAAGGGGCGGGAGGTGGAGAGGGTGGTGAGCACCTCAGGAACCACAAGAAGAATGGTGATACAGAGGAGATGTACCAGGAAAGTGTTGAGATGCTGTCGGGTGATTTTTTCACTCATCGTTAGTGGCGAGGGTTTGAGTGGTTATAGCGACAAAGATAAGGCAAAAGGGTGTGAAGTGCAAACGTTTTGGACGGTGAGGCAAATTTTGCCGACGAATGGGGCAAGAATGGGAATACTTTTGGGAAAAGATAGAGAGACTCTCCCGGGGTTATCCGGAAGAGCCTCTCAAGGTA
>CAZUEY010000015.1:0-35308 GCA_964619395.1 uncultured Staphylococcus sp.
CCTCCGAGATATGCGACCTCAGCGTTAACATATATTATGGGACAGGCTCTTAAAACTTGTGGGAAAAGCTTTCAGGTGTCATTATATAAATAGGTGGAAGAGGGGGTGAAGTGACAAACCATACTCGGCTCGTGGTTGAAAATTACACCATTTTTTTCATTTTGGCTTCAAAAAAGGTTATCGGTGGTAGCTTGGCATGGTAATTTTGTGATGTAAATTTTTCACAAAATCCTACTGCCATGTACACTCCCCGCACCAAACAACCATTTGAAGAGATGGTGTTTACCGACGACAATGTCACTCCATCCGCTGAGTTTATTGAAGCAAAATCACTGATTTCCTCCGGCAAAGGATGGAAAAAGTGGCCTAAAATCATTTCAAAACCGGTCTATGAGAAAATCCGGGATGCTGTCCGCATTTGTATAGACGGGTTTCATCTCCCTGATACTAAAACGGCTTTCGACAAATTCATGCTCTATGTGATAGACTATTATTTGGAGCATGGCACTCTGCGTCCCGGCTATGGTCAGCGTCTTTGGGAACTGGGTCTCTTTGCCATTTTCAAGCGGCGGATCGATGAAGCGATAGCCCGCCGGGTGCGCTGTATCCGAGCCGCTGCTCTCCGCCGGGAGCGCCGGGAGATGGCTGAGAAGAGCGCCCGAATATCCGGGTTATCCGCATGCTCAGAAACTCCCCGACCATCAGGGCAACCGGAGACAGCATGTTTGCCTGAGTACGAAGAAATGTCGGAACCCACGGAGCCATCTCAATTAACCGTGTCTCCGGCGTTATGTGAACCAAAGGGTGGAGAAATAAAAAAGCCGGACAAGCCGGCTTATGATCTCGCGGAGAGAAAACTTTATACGAATTTCGACCAGTCAACCTTGCGCATATCGCCCGAAGAAAGGAACTCGGTGTGGAAAGCGAGTGAGGCTTCGAGAGTGTGCGGCGTCTGGCCACCACGAGTCGAGAGCTTGAGGTAGTCGCGCAGGAGTTCGCGGTATTCAGGATGCGCGCAATTGTTGATTATCTCATGAGCGCGTTCTACCGGGTCGAGACCTCTGAGATCCGCTATGCCCTGATCGGTGACGATGATGTCGACAGAGTGTTCCGAGTGATCCACATGCGATACCATAGGCACGATGTTGGAAATCTTACCCTCTTTAGTGATTGAGGGACAGGAGAATATCGAGATGTAGGCATTGCGGGTGAAGTCGCCTGAGCCGCCGATACCATTCATCATGCGTGTGCCCGTCACATGAGTGGAGTTGATATTACCGAAAATGTCGGCTTCAAGAGCGGTGTTCATGGCTATGACACCAAGTCGACGTATAACTTCGGGATTGTTGGAGATCTCAACCGGACGGATCACCACATGCTCCTTGAAGAAGTCGATGTTGGAGATCACATCGGCCTCAACCTCGTTGGAGACGGTGAGGGAGCTTGTCGATCCGAATTTGCAGCGACCCTGCTTCATAAGGTCGATTACGGCATCCTGTATTACCTCCGTATACATCTCAAAATTCGGTATTTCCTTAGCGTCCGCAAGGCCATAGAGCACTGCATTCGCAACATTACCTACACCTGACTGAAGGGGTAGGAACGATGAGGGAATGCCGCCGCGGCGCAGCTCGCCGAGAAGGAACCGACATACATTGGCTCCGATCCTTTTAGTGGTCTCGTCGAGCGGTGTGAAAGGCTTGACACCCTCAAAATGGTCGCTCTTCACCACGCCCACAATCTTCTCGGGGTCGAGCTTGAGCACGGGAGATCCTATGCGGTCGCTCGGCTTAAAGATGGGGATTTCGCGACGATAGGGGGGATCATCGGGAAGGTAGATATCGTGGAGACCGTAGAGTGCATGGTGGAGTTTCTCATTGAGCTCGATGACTATCTTCTTTGCCATGCGGGCTATCGTGGGGACATTGCCGACACCGGTACCTACGACACATGTGCCATCGTCCTGGATGTCAGAAACTTCAATGATGGCAAGATCGAGATCGCCGAAGAATCCGTAGCGAAGCTTCTGGGCGGTCTCTGAAAGATGCAGGTCGAAATAGTGGGCATCGTGGGCATTGATGCGCTTGCGAAGGTCAGGATGATTCTGGTAGGGCGTACGCTTGCCTATGGCGTTGGCGCGCGCAAGGATACCGTCGCACAGGTCGGAGGTAGATGCGCCGGTAACTATGTTGATTTTGAAGGGCTCACCTTGTGCGTGAAGCTTTTCGGCTTTGGCTGCTATAGCCTGTGTTACTACTTTCGGCGAACCGGGAGCGGTGAAGCCTGAGAATCCGCATCTGGCGTCGTTGAAAAAAAGATCTGCAGCTTCTTCGGGCGACAAAATCGGGAATTTCATAGTTTTGAATCAGTTTTCAGTTTCATTATGTCAGACCGGTATCTTATAATCTCCGGCCTTGAAATCGGCTGCAAAGGTAGGCAATTTATTGCAATTAGACAATACCTCCGGAGCCATATATCCTACTTCGCCGAGCTCTGTCTGACTTGAAAAGGTCTATGATATATCGTAAACTTTACTTGTTTCTTAAAAATGTCTATGATATAGTGAAAACTCTTTGTAACCTTTCACGAATTTTCTATAGGAGGTAAAAAACTCTTTGAAATAGGCGAAAAATCCTATTGAGAAGACCTCAGTTTACGCAATAGCATCATTGGCTTCAGATTCATGGATATTGGCGCCTTGCCTGAAAATGCAGTTTACCGCAAGTTGGTACCCGAGGGGTATATATCCGGGGGTTAGCATTATATAGCTGTCCCCACCTAATAATACGTTCTCTCCCGCTCTCTAATATTTCCTTTGCAGGATTTCGGCATCGATCACTGCCTGCCGCCAGCGATTGAAATGTTCGGCGGCGGAGGTGTCAGGCATTGGGTCTTGTTTAGGTGTGTGGGGTGTAGAAATGTTCTTTTGAGCCTCTTTCAGAGGTGTTTCATTCCTGGTCTCAATGATTTCTACAACCTCCTCAGGAGAGTTTTCGCCTTGAAAGAGCTCGTGGGGCAATTCCGGGACGGTGTCGAGTTCAATGTAATCTTCCTCCTCAACGGGAAGGTCCAATGGCTGATAGCTTATTCTTGGGAGCTCGGGGGGAGTATCAGTCGGGGTGGGTGTAGTGAAAGTTGTGGTGGGTGTGGAGATATAGGTGTCGGTGTCGTAGCGTTTATAGGAAGCCCGGTTCATACGGTTGGCATGGGCTGAGTTTGAGGATTGCTGCTCCTTCTCTATCCGTCTCTGCTTTATGTGTTCGTATATAAATCCAATAACCAGGATTACAGCTGCGATTATTAATTTTTCCATTTGGAAGCTTTTTTTCGTACATTTGTGGCAAATTTACGAATAAAGAATGACAAATTCAAGGAAACTTCATATAGAGACTTATGGATGCCAGATGAATGTGGCCGACAGTGAGATTGTCGCCTCCGTCATGGAGACCATAGGCTACGATATAGTCCCCACTGTTGAGGAGGCTGATGCCGTGTTGCTCAACACTTGCTCTATCCGCGACAATGCAGAGCAGAAGATCCTCTCGCGCCTTGCCTACCTCGCTTCGCTTCGCCGCAAGCGTCCTCACGATGCTCCCCGACTTATCATCGGGGTGATAGGTTGCATGGCAGAGAGGGTGCGGGAAGAGCTCGTCACTAACCATGGAGTGGACCTCGTGGCCGGCCCCGATTCCTACCTCGATCTTCCAAATCTCTTTGCCTCGGTGGAGGCAGGGGAGAAGGCTGTGAACGTGGAGCTGAGCACCACTGAGACCTACCGCGACATCATCCCGGCACGTATCACAGGCAATATCGTCTCGGGGTTCATCAGCATCATGCGCGGCTGCAACAACTTTTGCTCCTACTGCATAGTGCCTTACACTCGTGGACGAGAGCGCTCGAGAAGTGCCGAGAGTATTCTGGCCGAACTTGCCGACCTCAGGGAGCGGGGATTTAAGGAAGCTACCCTCCTTGGCCAGAATGTCAACAGCTACAGTTATACTGACAGCGAAGGACACACAATCGACTTCCCGACCCTCCTTGGCCTCGTGGCCGATGCTGCCCCCGATATGCGCATCAGATTCACCACCTCCCATCCCAAGGATATGAGCGATGTGACTATCGCCATGATAGCTTCGCGTGATAATATCTGCAATCATATCCATCTGCCGGTGCAATCGGGCTCCGACAAGGTGTTGAAGGCGATGAACAGGAAATATACCCGCGCATGGTATCTCGACCGTGTCAGAGCTATCCGTGAGATGATTCCCGATTGTGGTATCTCTACTGATCTTTTCACCGGTTTCCACTCTGAGACTGAGGAGGATTTCCAGGAGACCCTGTCGCTGATGCGTGAGGTTGGCTTCGACTCCTCTTTTATGTTTAAATACTCTGAGCGTCCGGGCACTCTCGCTTCGCGCACCATGCCCGATAATATCCCCGAGGAGGTTAAGATAGAGCGACTTAACCGTATGATAGCGCTTCAAAACGAGCTTTCCCGCGAGAGCAACCGGCGCGACATCGGTAAGGTGTTTGATGTGTTGGTCGAGGGCGTTTCAAAACGAAGCAAAGAGCAATTCGTGGGGCGTAACCAGCAAAACAAGACCCTCGTGTTTCCACGTGGGAATTTTAAAATCGGCGATACCGTAAAGGTGAGGGTAGTCGACTCCTCTTCGGCCACGCTGATTGGCGAGTTGGCCTGAACATCAGGCTCTCATGCGTGTTTTAAAGATATATGGCAAACGGAATGAAAGATATAAACTCTGCTCTCTTCAATATCGATATTGCCGGAGGGCGTAAGCCGGCTCCGGGTTCGCTCCTTGTGGCTGAGCCCTTTCTGCGCGAGCAGTATTTCAATCATGCCGTGATATGCCTCGTGGACTATCAGCCCGGCTCAACGGCTATGGGGATAGTGATGAACAATCTCACTGAGCGCACACTTCAGGAGGTGCTCCCTGGCGTAACTGTCAAAAAACCGATCCCGGTGTTTTGTGGAGGCCCGTTGTCGGCTGATCGTCTCTTTTTCATGCATACACTCGGCGATCTCATCCCCGAGTCGCAGGAGGTGAGTCCTAATCTTTATATAGGTGGTGACTTTGATTCACTCCTCTCGATTGTCAACGACGGCTATCCTGTGGAGGGGAATTTCCGTTTCTTTATAGGCTACAGCGGATGGGATATCTCGCAGCTTGATGAGGAGATAGCCCATAACGTTTGGGCGGTGGCTAAAGTGCCTGAAGATGAAAACCTCCTTATAGGCCGCGACGACTCCTATTGGCACCGCATAGTGCGCTCTATGGGAAGCGATTACCGTGGATGGCTCTTTCATCCCAGCAACCCTTCAGCCAACTGACCCCGAATCCCCCGGGTATCATCTACCGGGAAGAGTCTGATTGACCACAAATTTTCCTAAAATTATTTTGACTGCTATGAACAAATTGTTGTAAGAATTGAAATCTGTTCGATTCCCAGGTTAGGTTTTTAGGAAATGCAGGTTGTTAAAAAAGGTTAATTATTGAATTTTGAGGGGGATGGGTGTGGCTCGGTGTTGGTGATTTGGTGGAAAATGAGTAATTTTGCGCCCGAATTAACAATACAAATCACTAATTAATGGCAACAAAAATCAGACTGCAACGTCATGGTCGCAAGAACTATGCGTTCTATCCCATTGTAATCGCCGATAGCAGGGCACCACGAGATGGTAGATTTATTGAAAGGATAGGTTCTTATAATCCGAACACTAATCCTGCTACAGTAACTTTAAACTTCGAGCGTGCTTTGTATTGGGTAAATTGTGGTGCACAGCCCACCGACACCGTTCGCAACATTCTCTCAAACGAAGGTGTACTTCTTATGAAGCATCTTCAGGGTGGTGTAAAGAAGGGTGCATTTGATGAAGCTGAGGCACAGCGTCGTTTCGATGCTTGGAAAGCTTCCAAGCAGCAGAGCGTTGACAAACTCCGCGCTTCTATGGCCGACAAGAAGGAACTTGAGGCTAAGACCCGTCTTGAAGCAGAGCAGGCTGTCAACAAAGCAAAGGCAGAAGCCGTAGCTAAGAAGAAAGCAGAGGCTGCCGCCGCTGCTGCTGAAGCTGAGGCCGCTGCTGCTCCCGCAGAGGAAGCTGCTGAGGCTCCTGCTGAAGAGGCTCCCGCCGCTGAATAAGTCGTCACGACATCTGATTCCTAACAGAATTATTCACCGCAATCTCCCCCTGAGGGAGGTTGCGGTTCTTTCATTTATTAAGGCGTGAGGCGATTTTGCGATGGTGAGCGGCTTTTTCAGGCTCGTCGATGGAGTCGAAGATGTCGGCGAGGAGAGTGTGGAGAGATCGAAGTGTAGGGCGAGGGGTTTCGTGTGTTTCGGAAAGGGAAAGGGCAAGGAGGCAACGGTCGAGTGCGTTGTGGGAGTCTGAGAGATGATAATAGGCGGCTCCCATGCGTAGGATAGCATCGATATTATCCGGCTCAGCCTTGATGAGAAGGTCGAGATCTGCAAGCGCGGAGACAAAATCTTCAATAGCCATGTAGGCAATGGCGCGACCATAGAGAGCGCGTGGATGCCCGGGGCTGAGTGTCAAAGCCTTATCATAGTTGGCAATAGCGGGGAGTGGCATGTCGTCGAGACGACAGTCGTCGCCAAGCGATACATATTCCGCCGCCATCTCGGCAAAGCGCTCGCCATCAGCGGCAATCTTCGCTTCAAGTTGAGCGACCCTGTCGCTCAACCGGTTGACAATGGAGAGCTTGCGACGGGCGAAACGCATCACTGTGTCGTCGGCCAGGAGTGGCGTTATGCGGTTGCCTTCCACGAATAGGTCGAAGGCTTTTGTGAGATCACCATCGTCGGCGGCCTTGAGAGCCTGCAGCATACACTCATCGGCATGGGCTTTGCGGAGAGCACCCTCGATAAGGAGGGGATTGTTGAACGTGTGGCTGAAGCGCACCACGGCAGGATTGATGAAGATGTCGCGTTCGGCCACGGTGGAACGGAGCGTAAGCCCCTCGAGGGAGCGGCAGCGAGAGAGAGCCACATAGATCTGACCGCCGGTGAACGCACCACGCCCAATGTCGATTACGACATTGTTGAATGTGAGACCCTGACTCTTGTGTATTGTAAGAGCCCAGGCGAGCTTTATTGGGTATTGAGTGAAGCTACCGAGTTCTGTTTCGTCAATTTTCTTGGTCTCGGGATTGTAGGTATAGCGGATGTTTGACCATTTTTCAGGCTCTATAACATGGATGTCGCCATTTTCGAGTTTCACCTCGATGCGATCAGCTGTCAGAGTCTCGATGGTACCGATAGAGCCGTTGACCCACAGTTTGTCAGGCGAGTTTTTGATGAATACAACCTGAGCACCCTCCTTGAGGGAAAGTTCGATGTCGGTAGGGAGGGAATTTTCGGGGAAATCTCCAGTGACGGTACCGGTGAATTTAAATAGAGGGCGGTCAATGGCATTGAGTCGCGACTCGTTGATGTGATCTACCATGTCGCGGCGCGATGCAAGAGTCATCACCGGCGCGTTTGAAGAACCATCGGGGATGTCTGAATCTGCAGCGGGTGCATTAGAAGCCGTTATATCAGCAGTAGTGGCTTTGGTGGCTGGAGCCGGGATGCATCGGCTGTTGAGACGCTCGATGTCGAGGTGGGTAGCTGTAGCAGTGCGGATACGGTCGAGAATTTCAATGAATTCTCCTTCGGTCTGGCGGTAGATTTTGCGCAGTTCGATAGGGATGAGGCGAGTATGCTCAAAGGCACGCGCCGAAAAGAAGAACGTGTTTGTATAATACTGGCGCAGGATGTCGCGCATGTCCGGGGTGACAACCGGCTCAAGCTGAAACACATCGCCCACAAGGAGAAGCTGCTTTCCGCCGAAGGGCTCGCGATTGTTGCCTGAGTATGTCCGCAGGAGCAGGTCGATGAAGTCGATGATGTCAGCCCTCACCATTGATATTTCATCAATGATGATTAGGTCGAGCTCCCGGATAGTGCGGATAAGATCGCCGGGATACTTCATGCGCTTACGCAGGCGATCGCGTGCAAAGTCAGGGTCGCCGGGAGTGAGGGGTTTGAGGGGAATCCTGAAAAATGAGTGGATAGTCTGTCCACCTACGTTGACTGCAGCAATGCCGGTAGGAGCGAGGACGATATGCTTCTTGCGGGTATGAGTAGTGATATAACGCAGAAAGGTCGATTTTCCCGTCCCGGCTTTGCCGGTCAGGAAAATCGACTGATGGGTATGCTCCAATAGCTCTTTAGCTTTAAGAAACTCCGGGTTGTCGAGATCGATATCGTCAACGGGGTTGTCAATAGCTTTAGAAGCCTGTGGAGAATTTCTTTTCGGGGCTTTTCGAGCCATTTAGAAGCGGAATCCTATGGTGAGGATTATAGAATTGGTGTTGTCCGAGACTTTTGCCGAGGGAGCTTCGTTGAAATATCCCTCGAGGTCGTTGTAGTTAGAGAATGAAGAGAATTTGCTTGAGCGATGACGATGGACATAGGCTGCATCGGCATAGAAATTCTTGTATTTATATCCCAGACCGAGGGTGAGATACTGAGTAGCTTTGTCGAGAGTGTATGAGGGGAGAGTCTCTGTATCGTCAGGACCGGAGGTATACATATAGGTGGCTTCAATACCTTGGTTGGTTTCGTTGTAGCCTCTCATGACGTCAGACTTTACGGGAGAGGACTCATAAGAGTATCCGGCACGGACGCTGAACTGAGGAGTGACACGGTATTCAGCTCCGAGGCGGAGGACATTGACAGCCTTGTAGTAGGTCTTGATGTCGGAAGTGATGTCAGGCCACTCGTTGCCGTCGTAGTCCTGAACCATGATATCATTGTCAGCGCGGTATTCATAGTCAGCGCTGATGATAGCGCGACCACCTATCACACCTGCTACACCGGCCATAAGACGCCAGGGAGTGCGGCATTTCCAGTCGAAGTCATCGAGGAAACCTTCGTCAGTAACCTGAGTTCCAGAATAGTTTTTGCCGGCGGGATATGTGGAGGAATTGTAGAGGTAGCCTATGCGGGCACTCCCCTCGTAGGATAGATTATAATATGTAGGAGTGTGGATGGCTATACCGAATCGAAGTTCGTTGATGGGTTTCACGATGACACCGGCCTTGAAGTTGAAGCCGCTGCCCCAGATGTGCTTATAGTTAGCGAGGGTAAAATCAGCTTCGCCACCACCGGTGTAGCTCTGGCCTTCGGCTGAGGGAACATTTGCGTTATCGAGCGATTCGGAATAGTAGGTTGTGTTGGTGTAGTCGAGGTCAGTTATCCCAAACCCGATACCCCAGTAGACTGTGTTGGCGAAGTTGCCACCGAAGTTGATGGAATACTCATCCACAGAGCCTTTTTCCTCGACCTGCACATCGGCCACACCTGAGGAGAGGGGATTGCCGGCGTTATCATAGGCAAAGAGGCCGGTGTATTGCTGGCAGTCGCTGTTGGAACTGACGGGGTTGAAGAGGTAGGAGTTGAAGCCTAAGATGGCAGGCCATGTGGCGTAGGAATTGCCATAGTAGGGATCCTGATAGGGGTTGTAGTAGCTCGAAGGGGTCAGATCGGAGGGATAGTAGGAGTCGCGATTTGCCTGGTCGGCGAGGAAGTTGGAGTAGGAACCGCCGATGTTGCCGAGCGAGCCGCGATAGCGGCGGTCGAAGGAGGCCACACGCGAGTAGCTTGCGCCCCAGTTGAAGAAGGGCATTATTGAGTTAACGCCGAGGTTGATGGTGCCGATATAACCGAAATTGTTGCAGGCTGCACTTGTGAAGCTATGGGATGTGGAGACACCGGGAGCTTCGAGCTTAGCAGAGTGGGGGTCGATGCTCAGGGTGGCAGTGAGTTCGCTGCTGCGGTAAACACCGATACCCGCAGGGTTTTGATTGAGGGTGGAGATATCGCCACCGAGGGCAGTGAAGGCTCCGCCCATCGACATGAATCGTGCGGTACCTCGGAGGTCGGATTGCGATATGGAGTAAGCGTCGAGCGCGGTTTGTGCAGAGAGGGCAGCCGGGAGGGCGGCGGTAAGACCTGCGAAGAGTATTGACTTGAGATTCATTTAGATTATACGATATATGGGTGTGAAAGATGATTGGATGTCTAAGCTATGACGAGAGAGGAACTCATAAACGGGCGCGTGGAGAGGGTATTAGTGACGACCTCTGCCACCGCTTGAAGAGCGACCGCCACCGCTGCTGTGCGAACCACCGCTGTAGCCGCTGCCACGGCTGCTGCCACCCCAACTGCCGGAGTTGTAGCGACCACCATTGGTGTTGGAGTTTGTGGAGGGGCGGGTGTAAGTCCCTGTATTGGAGTTGGAGGGACGTGAATAGCCTGAATTTGTTATGCCCGGGCGTGAGCCGTTGGTGGAGGAGGGGCGATAGTAGCCGGAGCTGTTGCTGACACCGGGACGCGAGCCGGAGATGGCGCTTGGATAGCGCGAAGCGCTGACGCCTGAGTGGCGACCGCCATTGATGAGACCGGGACGCGAAGAACCGACTCCGGGGGCAACCCCGGGAGTGATAGGACGCGAGCCGTGGACGCCGGGATGGCGAGGATTGTAAGGACGGCTCCATCCCCATGAGGGACCCCAACCGGCACCCCAGCCCCAACCGGGACCCCATCCCCAAGAAGGACCCCAACCGGGACCCCAGGACCATGCGTAACCCCAACCGGGACCCCAGTTCCAGAAGGGATCATACCAGCTGTTCCAGTACCATGAGGAGCTCCAGCGCCAGGGATTGTAGCTCCAATATGGGTTGTAGCCTACGCCATAGTAGGGGTAGAAATAGTCGTATCCCCAATAGGAGGAAGGGGTGTTGACATAGATATTGACCTCCTCAGGCTGCATATAATAAATGTTGGCAAGTTCAGGGTCGCCCGAGGCCTCGATGATCTCAGGATTGTAGAACTGCTCGATGCGGCGGGTATATTGGAAGTCGGTAGCAGTTGTGTCAGAAGTAAGGGAGTCGGTGGCGAAAATGCCGCGACGGTTGTAGTCATCCACACTGATACGACGCGAGCCGGTGAAAGAGGTGGCGTAGGTGTCGGCCGAAGGGTAATCAGCGACCACCACAGCGGGAGCCTGCTTCTGAACCTTTTTCACTGTTTGGGCCGGTTTAGAAGCCTTGGAGGCATCGTAGTAGATATCGTCGTCGTAGTATGACTGGGCAGAGGCAGCCACAGGGATGGCTGCGAGTGCGAGCATAAGAGGTATTAAGCGAGAGATTTTCATAACTGTAAGATTATGATGAATAAGAGTTGTTGATTTCTCGGAAGCGGGGAGATGCAGAAAAACTTCAAATAGGCATCAAATTCGCCCCAAAACCACAAAAAGGTGGCATTTATTGATTAGACAAACTCAGAGCCGGAAAGTTTAATGGAAAGGATCGCGAAAAGGAACTTCGGTAACACCTTTTCCACCCACTCCGCCCAACGGAGAAATCTTAAATGCAAAAATAATCAAAATCCCCGAAATATCAAGCTAAAAACCACCCGGAAAATTCAATAATTCATTAGCATGGTACTTAGGCAGGTACTTATAGCATGGTACTTATTCGCTTATTCACTAATCCAATGGGGAGAGAAAAAAGATTGGAGGCCGGCGGGGCGACCTCCAATCTTTCATGCGGGGGATGTTGAAATAAGGGATATCTTATGACTTTTTTAGGTCTATAGTCCGTTGGTTCTTAGGCTTGACCGGCTATTTTCTTGAGCTCATAGAGGTTGCGGCTGCAATCTTTCTGAAGCTCGGGACGGAGGATACCAGCCTCTTTCGGATCTACCATGTTGAGATCGGCGTAACGGTCTTCGTTCATAGCATATTCGCTTACGGTTCTCACGGGCTCAGGATTGGGGTAGCCGGGAGACTCGGTGAAAGGTGCCGATCCGTTGGTGCCGCTGTTGTCAGGCCCGGGGAGCACACTGTCCATTGTCAGTGGGGTTTCTCCCTTGGCATAAGCCTCAGGATTGAAGCGATATAGGGGCCAGTAACCGGCTTCTACAGCTCTTCGCTCCTCCACTATAGAGTGGCCGAGACCCGGGCGGATTCCATGGTTGAGACACGGGCAGTAGGCTATGACGATAGCGGGTCCGGGGTAGCGTTCGGCCTCCACAAGGGCATCGATAGCTTGCTGGTAGTTAGCGCCAAGGGCAATAGAAGCCACGTAGACAGAGCCGTAGGTCATCATCATTCGCCCTAATTCTTTTTTAGCGACGCGTTTTCCATCAGGGGCATATTTAGCAACGGCGCTTCGGGGTGTAGCTTTGGAGGTCTGACCGCCTGTGTTGGAGTAGCATTCGGTGTCCATGACAAGGATCTTGATGGGTTTGCCCGAAGCGAGCACATGGTCGAGACCTGCAAAACCGATATCGTAGGCCCAACCGTCGCCACCGATAGCCCAAACAGACTTCTTTGCAAACATATCTGAAGCCTCGAAGAGGTCCTTCAGATCGCCATCAGATTGACTGAAGGGGGTGAGGATAGATTTCAGCTCCTCACCTGTGCGGGCTGAGAGCTCAGCATCGTTGCGGTTGGTATACCACGCCTCGAGCGAGGCTTTGAGATAAGCCGGAGTCTGAGGGGAGTCGATAAGGTCTTTCACTTGGTCGGCCACACGTTTACGGCGCTGCTCGACAGCCAGGAGCATGCCAAAGCCATATTCGCCGTTATCCTCAAAGAGTGAGTTGCCCCAGGCGGGACCTTTCCCATCCTTGACGGCGCAGTAGGCGTTGGAGGGGAAGTTAGCACCCCAGATTGAACTGCAGCCGGTAGCGTTGGCAATGAGGAGACGCTCGCCGAAGAGCTGTGTGAGCAGCTTGACATAGGGAGTCTCGCCGCAGCCGGCGCACGCGCCGGAAAATTCGAGTCCCGGTTTGCGCAACTGCGAGCCACGCAGGCTCTCTACAGGCAGGAGGGTATCCTTGATAGTGACATTGGCTTTCACCCACTCGAGTTGCGAGAGAGCAGCCTCCTCGGCATCGTCGATAGGAGTCATAGTCAGGGCCTTGCCGGGACAGATGATAGAGCATGAAGAGCATCCGAGGCAATCTTCAGGGTAGACCTGAATGTGATATTGCAACCCTTCGAGAGCCGAATCACCGTGGGCAGGCTTCATCGGAAACCCTTCAGGGGCTTTGGCAACTTCCCCGGCATTGAGAAGCACCGGACGGATAGCTGCATGGGGGCAGACGAGCGAACATTCAGTGCACTCCACGCATTTTTCGGCATCCCAAACGGGAATCTTAGTGGCTATGCGGCGATGTTCGTAGGCCGTGGTGCCCATCGGCATAACCCCGTCGGGGGCGAGCTGCGACACCGGGATAGAATTGCCTTGACCCTTGATGCAGGGGGTGTGGATATTCCTGATGAATGATTCGATCTGAGGATTGCCAAAAGAAAGAGTGCGTTTTTTGGTCTCTTGCGGAGTGGTGGTCCATCCATCAACAGAATTATAGTCAATCTCCTTGAGTGCAGCC
This sequence comes from uncultured Staphylococcus sp., assembly GCA_964619395.1. Taxonomy (GTDB): domain Bacteria; phylum Bacteroidota; class Bacteroidia; order Bacteroidales; family Muribaculaceae; genus Duncaniella. The sequence goes on from CAZUEY010000015.1 coordinate 13,483, forward strand.
ACGGCCATATCCATAGCTTTGAGGTTGCGGGCCACTACATCGCCACCCTCGTGCATATAAGTTGAGGAAATCCGTTTTTTTAGTTCACTGAGAGCTGATTCGAAGGGGAGCAACTTGCTGAGATAAAGGAAAACGGTCTCCATGATGACATTGATGCGGGGCAAGAGGCCGCATTGGGCAGCAATCTTGTCGGCATCGATGTTGAAGAATCGGAGATGTTTGTCAGCGATAGTCTTTCGCATCTCCAGGGGGAGCTTAGTGGTCATATCCTGAGCCGACCAGGGAGAGTTGAGCACGAAAAATCCCCCCTCCTTAGCTTTGTCGACCATTGTGAAACGGTTGACATAGGAGGTCTTGTGACACCCTACATAGTCAGCATCCTCGATCTCGTAGGCCGAAGTGACAGGAGAGTGCCCTACGCGGAGTTGAGAAATAGTGTAACCGCCTGATTTCTTGGCAGAATAGTTGAAATATGCTTGTGCATAAATCCCCGGCTCGCTTCCGATCACGTCGGCTACCTGCTTGGTAGCTCCTACGGTGCCGTCGTTGCCGATAGCATAGAAAATAGTCTGGAAAGTCTCGGCAGTTGCGCTGGTCTCAACCGGTTCGGAGAAGTCGAGCGAGAGGTGGGTGACATCGTCGTTGATGCCAACGGTGAATTCCTGTCTTGGATGCTCGTTTGCCATCTCATCGAATACAGCCTTTACCATCGCAGGATTGAACTCCTTGCTTGAGAGTCCATAACGACCACCAATCACCTTTATGGCGCGTCCGGTAGGGTAGAGAGCTGAGATGACATCCTCGCAGAGGGGTTCGTGGACCGATCCGGCCTCCTTGGTGCGGTCGAGCACAGCCACACACTTCACCGACCCGGGTAGAGCCTTGACCAACTCTTCGGCGGGGAAGGGGCGGTAGAGACGCACTTTAATAACGCCGGTCTTATAACCCTTCTCAGAGTTGAGATAGTCGACGGTCTCGCTCACGACGTCGGCAGCTGAGCCCATGACGACAATCACCCTGTCGGCATCAGTGGCACCATGATAATCAACAAGATGATACTGACGGCCAGTGATAGTTGCCACTTTGTCCATAGCTTCCTGCACAATGGCCGGGAAAGCATTGTAGAACTTATTGGCAGCCTCGCGATTCTGGAAATAGACATCAGGATTCTGAGCAGAGCCGCGGAGGTCAGGGTGCTCAGGGTTCATAGAGCGGCGGCGAAACTCATTGACCTTATCCCAGTTGACAAGTGGCCGCATGGACTCATAGTCGATCACATCGATAGTGTCCATCTCAGAGGAGGTGCGCCAGCCGTCAAAGAAGTGAAGCACCGGGAGGGAACCCTCGATAGAAGCGAGGTGGGCCACAAGAGCAAGATCCATGGTCTCCTGCACGGAGGCGGAGGCAAGCATCGTAAAACCTGTGGCACGGCAGGCCATAACGTCCTGATGGTCGCCGAAGATCGAGAGAGCATGTGTGGCGAGAGAGCGACAACCCACATGAAAGACCCCCGGGAGGAGCTCGCCGGCGATTTTATACATATTTGGGATCATCAGCATCAACCCCTGAGAGGAGGTGAAAGTGGTGGCAAGAGCGCCGGCAGCGAGAGCACCGTGGACAGCACCTGCGGCACCGAGTTCGCTCTCCAGCTCCTGGACCTCCATGGCCTGACCCATGAGGTTTTTCCTCCCTTCGAGCCCCCACTTCTGGGCCGTGTCGCCCATCGAGGCGATAGGGGTAATTGGATAGATGGTAGCTACATCGCTAAGGGCAAAAGCCACATGAGCGGCGGCGGTGCATCCGTCGAGAATCTGTTTATTCATAATGGTGGAATATTTTGCAAGCTATTTTGAAAAAAAGTCAGACGGACACCGTCAGGGAAAAATTGTCGGAGTCCGTCTGAAATAATTTCTTTTGATATTGTCTGAAAGTCAGACGATTAACAAGGGTTTAGAACGCTGCGATGCAGAGATCGGTGAGCCAGATCCAGAGAGGACAGAATCCAATGAAGAGGATTACTGAAAGAGTCAGTGAAGAGGTACCGGTTGCAACGTAAGTGTCGTATTCGTCGGCGATGATGATACCGGAGAATGCAGGGGGAAGAGCAGCAGCCACAACAAGCATCTTGAGGTTGGCGGGTTCCATGTGGAAGAGCAAACCGAGAGCAAGAACTACGGCCGGCATGACAACCATCTTCATGATAGAACCGAGGACAGCCTGCCAGTTGAGCTGGAACTTAATAGCCGAAAGGGTAATACCGGCAGAGAATACTGCGAGTGAGGCATTGGCTTTGGCGATAAGATCAAATGAAGGGCTGAGTTCCTTAGGCCAAGGTATCCCGACGAGAACCCAAACTACTGCGAGGATAGGCGCCCAGGCAACAGGCTGAGCAAGAGCGTGGAGCACAGGCTTCCAGGCGCTCTCCTTCTTGGTAGAGCCGGGATTCTGCTTCTCGAGAGAGGCATTCATAAGTGAAAGACCTACAGGGATACCAACAGCGTTTACCACGATACCTACGATAGCTACCACAAGAGCCACTGCGGGAAGACCTACGGTTGAATCAAAGATAGGCTCAAGGACTGCAAAACCGAGGAATCCGATAGTAGGCGAGCCACTGATAAGGGCTGAAACTGCGGCATCGGCACCTGTATTTTTCTTAAAGCAGTATTTAAAGATGAAGTAGACTAACATGAAGCAGCCCATGATACCGAGCAGCGACACGATGGTCAGGTTGATATACTTTGCAAGATCCTCACGTGAAGACTGCACGATAGATACGAACAGGGCTGCAGGGAGGGCGAAGTCGAGCACGACTTTATTGAATTTCTTGGAATCAGCACCGGTGAAGGCACCTTTCTTCCCGGCTATGAAACCGGCGAGCATCACCACGATAATTGGGACAATCGCGTATAGAATTATGTGTGACATAGAAGTAAAAATTTTAAGTTGAAAAATGAATGAAGCTCCGGCTCAGGACTTCGGCCTGGGCCGGAGCGATAGGTGTAGTTAAGCGATTGAAATTATCAATGGATTACACGGTATATTCAATAATAGGAGCGGGGTTGAGGTAACCGATGTGGCCGGACTCCTTACCGGAGTTGTCAGCAAGCTGGACATCAATCAAAGCAGGAGCCTTGGAAGCGATGGCTTCTTCAAGAGCAGTCTTGAGGTCGGCCACATTGTTCACGCGGTAGCCTTTAGCACCGAAAGCTTCGCCGATAAGATTGTACTGGGCGTTGATGTCGAGAGTGGTAGGAGCAGGAGCGTCGCCACCGGAGGGGTTGACACCGATACCATTGTAGATACCACCATTGTTGAAGATCACTACTGTTACAGGGAGTTTGTAGCGGCAGATAGTGGCGAAGTCCATGCCTGAGAAACCAAAGGCAGAGTCACCCTCAACGGCTACTACGCTCTTGCCGGTAGCGACGGCTGCACCGATAGCGGAGCCCATGCCCATACCCATGATTGACCATGATGCACAGTCGACACGATGGCGGGGAAGGGTCATATCTACAGAGTCGCGGGTGTCGTCAAGTGTGTTGGCACCTTCGTTGATAAGTACAATGTCAGGGTTGGCCTCAAGGATAGGTTTCACTACCGAGAGAGCGCTCCAGTGGGTCATCGGGGAGACTTTAGCCTCAGTGGCCAGACGCTCTTCAAACTTGGCGTTCTTAACCTTAGACTCAGCCTGGAGACCGGGCACCCAAGCGGGATCGGTAGACATTGTCTTGCCCTTCATAGCGGCCAGGATCATATCGAGTGACTCACCCATATCGCCTACAACAGGAGCTGCGATAGGCACGTTGCGGTCAATTTCAGTAGGCTCAACATCGAGCTGGATGAATTTGCCATCGGGGTTCCACTTACCGCGGCCGAACGAGAGCATCCAGTTGATACGAGCTCCGATCACCATAACCACGTCGGCCTGCTCCATGATGGTAGAGCGGCAGCTCAGAGCAGAGAGCTCACCGTTGTCAGGCATAAGACCTTTGGCCATTGACATTGCGAGGTAAGGGATCTTGTAGGTTTCGATAAGAGTCTTGATCTTGTCGTCGACCTGAGCGTAGGCAGCGCCCTTACCAAGAAGGATAGCAGGACGTTTTGCAGAGGTGAGCAATTCTACTGCGCGGTCTACAGCTGCCTGAGTAGGAGCTACGGTTGAGGCAACGTCAACGGGCTGATAGAAGAGCTTTTCGGCATCAGCGGCATTCATGATTTCGCCGAGGGCGGGGGTGGTCATGTCGATATAGACGCCACCGGGACGACCGCTGACAGCTGCGCGATAGGCACGAGCTACGGCCGAGGGGATATCTTTAGCGTGGGAGCAACGGAAGGCTGCTTTCACAAGAGGTTTTGCGGTGTTGAACTGGTCGAGCTGCTCGTAGGTACCCATGTTCATGTCGACCATTGTAGGATCGGAAGCACCTGAGATCTGAATCATTGGGTAGCAGTTGACAGTAGCGTTTGTAGTGGCGGTAAGGCCGTTAAGGAAACCGAGCGACGAAACGGTGAGAAGCACACCCGGCTGCTTGGTCAGGTAGCCGTGGGTAGCTGCAGCCATACCGGCTTGCTGTTCAAAACGGAAGCCGTAATAATTGATGCCGACTTTCTGCATAGCGAAGGCAGCCTCTGTTACAGGAATGCCGACCAGACCATAGACGTCCATCAGACCGAGACGGCGGAGAGATTCAGCAAGGATATACATGCCGGTGACCTGCTCGGGGAAATGGGGAGCTGCAGGTGTGGCAGTGGATTGAGTGTTAGTTGTAGTAGCCATAATAGTTTCTTAGTGTGTATGAATTATGTTAGAAAAATCAATAAAGCCTGACTGTTTGAAAAAAAGAAGGAGGGGCAATCATCGATTGGACTTGTTGACAAGACAATTCTCGATTGCCCCTCCTAATATCGTCAGAAAAATTTCAAATTGTTGATCGTGAGTTACTGATTACATTTTGCCGTTGGCCAGAGGTGCTGTAGTACCATTCTTGGCGAATGAAGCGATATCAGAATCAGAATAACCGAGGTCTTTAAGCACTTCGTCGGTATTGCCGCCGAGTGTAGGACAAGGACCGTAGGTAGGCTGGTAGTTGCTCATTGTGAAGGGGCAACCGACAGTTACGAACTCACCAATTTCGCCACCCTGATTGATCTTCACGAGGGTGTTGCCGTCGTAGAGAGATTCATCAGACATGATTTCCTTTGTAGAGAGCACAGGACCTACAGGGACACCTGCCTTGCCGAGAATATCGGTAACTTCAAATTTGGTCTTGTCTGCTGTCCACTGACCGATACGCTGGTAGATGGCCTGCTTGTTGCGGTCGCGGGCATCGGCAGTGTTGAAGTCAGGATTGGTAAGCCAATCGGTGAAGCCTGTAGCCTGGCAGAAGAGCTCGAAGTCCTTAGCGCCACGCTGGAGGATGATGTAGACATAGTTGTTGGCATCGATCTCAGAGTCCATATCACCGGCGGGTTTACATTTGTAAGTCCAACCAAGGACACCACCACCTTCGATATTACCTGCACGAGGCACACAATCACCAAACTTGCCGTTAGGATACTGCGGGAACTGAGTAAGATAACCGATCTTGTCGAGTGTCAACTGGTCACGAGTCTTGATACGGCAGAGGTTAAGACATGCATTGTGCATTGACTGATAAACGTAGCAACCTTCGCCAGTCTTGTTTCGCTGCTGAAGAGCAGCAAGCAGACCGATAAGGAGGTGCATACCTGTGTTGGAGTCACCAAGAGCGGCACCACTCTGAGTAGGGATGTTGTCAGGACCTTCAAACCAACCGGTGGTAGAAGCAGCCGCTGCTGTCACCTGTGCAATAGGCTCGTAGGCCTTAAGGTTAGCATATTTTGAAGAAACAGGGAAGCCCTTGATAGTACCGTAGATACATTTAGGGTTGAGTTTGTGGACTTCTTCCCAGCTGAAGCCGAGCTTATCCATAGCACCGGGGTGGAGGTTTTCAACAAAGATATCAGCTTCCTGAATCAACTTTGTAAGAATAGCCTTGCCGTCAGGTGTCTTCGCATCAAGAGCGATAGATTTCTTGTCGGAGTTGAGCTGAAGGAAATAGTAGCTGGGGAGATTGGGGTTGAACTGAAGTTCCTTACGGGTTGCGTCGCCTACACCGGGACGTTCGATTTTGATAACATCGGCGCCAAGCCATGCGAGCATCTGAGTACATGAGGGACCTGATTGTACTTCGGTGAAGTCGATCACCTTAATTCCTTGAAGTGGGGCAGTGTTCATAGTCGTAATTTCTTACCTCCTTGATAAGTGTTTTTAGTTAGTGTATTGAATTAAATTATTTGTTTCTTTATCTTTAAAACACTGAGGATTTATAAAAGTTTTAGGAAGGCTGAAGAAATAGTTCATTTTTTGTAATTTTGCATCAAAATAGCCTTTCAAAGGCTTAAAACAGATATGATTTTTTGAAAAAAATATGAAGAGTATTCTCCCAAAGCTATTTCTCTCCTTCTTTAAGATCGGAGCTTTCACCTTCGGGGGTGGATGGGCCATGATTTCTATTATAGAGAAGGAGATAGTTGACAAGCGCGCCTGGATCGAGCGCGAGGAGTTTCTTGATCTCCTTGCGGTTGCTCAGTCGCTGCCGGGGATTCTTGCCGTCAATATCTCAGTGGCGGTGGGCGATAAGTTGCGAGGACTGAAGGGTTCGGTAGCAGCTGCACTGGGCTGCATACTGCCGTCGTTTCTCATCATACTTGCAATTGCCATCTTCCTCACTCCTGATTTGATAAAAAACAATGTGGTGTTGTCGAAAATCTTCATGGGGATACGTCCGGCGGTGGTTGCGCTGATTATTGCTCCGGTAGTCACCTCGGCCAAGGCTGCAGGGATAGGGTGGAAGACAATCATAATCCCTGCGGGAGTAGCTCTTCTGATATTCTCGAAACTACCGTTTATCTCAAATCCCATATTATATATAATAATAGGTGGGTTGAGCGGATGGTTATGGTATTCCCGCCACCACAAAGATTTTGCCGAGGTGGAGAGCGAGATAAGAAAGGAGGATGAGACACTATGATATATCTGCGACTTATATGGGCTTATCTCAAAATCGGCCTCTTCGGATTTGGGGGCGGCTATGCAATGCTCTCGTTGATAGAGAGGGAGATTGTAGGATCGGGCTGGATCACCGAGCAGATGTTTACTGACATTGTCGCTATCTCGCAGATGACCCCCGGACCGATTGGGATAAATTCGGCCACATATATAGGTTATGTGGTGCCCGGAGAGTTCAGCGATGCTTTTTCTTCGCCGTTCTACGGGGTTATAGGATCCATAATCTGCACTCTCACAGTGGTGCTTCCTTCATTTATTCTGGTGACTTTCATGAGCCACCTTATCCGCAAGCATAAGGATAGCAAGGTGGTGAAGGGTATATTCGCGGGACTGCGCCCTGTGGTTGTTGGGCTTATTGCATCGGCTGCTCTTTTACTGATGAACTCTGCGAATTTTGGCGAAGAGACGCGGCAGGTGGTGGTGAGTATTGCTATCTGCGTCGCTGCCTTCCTCCTTGTATATAAGGTGAAAATTCATCCCATTTTGATAATATGTCTTGCCGGAGTGGCAGGGCTTATAGTTTATTAAAAAACAGATGGGCTACGAAGAAGCTATAGAGTATCTTTACAATTCCCTGCCGGTGTTTCAGCGCGAAGGCGCCACGGCCTATAAGCCGGGACTCGAGAGGTCGATGGCTCTCGACAGCCTCTTCGGGAACCCCCACCGACGCTATGCCACGATCCATGTAGCGGGCACTAACGGTAAGGGATCGACTTCTCACACGCTTGCTGCGGTGCTTGCGCGGGCCGGCTATAAGGTTGGGCTTTACACGTCGCCCCACATCTTCGACTTCCGTGAGCGCATAAGAGTCAATGGTCAGAAAATCTCGAGCGAAGCTGTGGTGAGCTTCGTGGAACGTTGGAAAGGGATGGAGAGCCCCCTTCAGCCAAGTTTTTTCGAGCTGACTTCCACTATGGCGTTTGAATATTTTGCTGACTGTGGGGTGGATGTCGCTGTGATAGAGACGGGTCTCGGCGGGAGGCTCGACAGCACCAATATCATCACTCCTGTGCTCAGCATTATCACTAATATCTCGCTCGATCACACTGCTCTTTTGGGCGATACTCTCGAGAAGATCGCTGTTGAGAAGGCAGGTATCATTAAGCGGGGTGTCCCGGTGGTGATTGGTGAGTATCAGCAGGAAACAGCACCGGTGTTTGAAGCTAAAGCCCATGATGAGAACTCACCGCTTATCTTTGCTACCGAGATTAAAGGTGAAAGCCAAGGGGAGAGACTTCTGTATCGTCACTCTCCCTTCGGAGAGATCGAGGGGGAGCTCACCGGGGAATGGCAGGTGAAAAACAGTGCTACCGTCATAGCCGCTCTCGGGGTACTAAAATCTTTGGGCTTCGTAAAAATTTCGGATAGTGCTGTCAGAGAGGGCTTTGCGAATGTATGTCACGACACAGGGCTATTCGGCCGGTGGACCACACTGTCACGCTCACCGAGGGTTGTGGCCGACACCGGTCATAATATCGGCGGTTGGGAATATATTGTGGATAGAATAGAGAAAATTCCTTCAGATAAGAGTGTCAGCTTGATTATCGGTTTTGTTAACGATAAGGATATCTCAAAGATACTCAGAAGGATAGCCGGTGTTAATCGACCACTCCGCCTTTTTTTCTCAGCTCCTTCAGTGCCACGCGGACTCCCGGCCGAGATGCTTGCCTGTCAGGCAAAAGCTGCGGGTCTGAGCGGAGAGATAGTATCGGACGTTAATGATGCGCTTGCGAAGGCAAAAAGTGGGAGCGGGGCTGAGGATCTGATAATAATAGCCGGTAGCAACTTCCTTGTAGCCGATCTGAAGGGGGGCAGTGAGGAGCAGGATGGTCAGGATTGAAGCGAGAGGGTAGAATTATAGTACGCAGGGTCGCCGGTCACCTCCCGGCCGATAAATGGTGGGAGGGAGTCGAGTAAAAATTCTTCAGTAGGGAGTTCAATCTCGGCTACAATCAATCCGGCGTGGCGTCCGCGAAACTCATCTACCTCCCAGTTGAGGCCTCCAAAAGGCACAATATATCGAATCTTTTCGATGGCGAAACCTCCACATAGGGTGCGAGCCATATCCAGGGCATCCTTCAAGGGGATCTCATACTCCCATTCGTCTCGCGAAGCCCCGGTGTTTTTCCCTTTTATGGTCAGAAATGCTTTGGAATCGCGTGTGCGGACGCGTACTGTCGACTCGGGGAGGGTAGAGATGTAGGTCTGGCGGATCTCGGAGCGAGCGGAGGCCATTGCCTTTACTAAATCGAGGTCTCTGACGAGAAATTTGCGTTCAATTTCCTTTGCCATGGTGCTAATTTGGGAGTAGAGTGTTCGCTATGTTAGTAATTATCACTAATTTTGCAAAGGTAAAAAAAGATTGTCAGTTTTTAGGAAATAATGCCTATCAGAAATATAGGAAGAAATATAGCGTTACTTTTATTTCTATTGCTCCCGGTGTGGGCCATGTCGCAGACCGTGATTGTAAGAGGCGTGGTCAGGGACTCCCTGACCCGTAAACCAATACCGTTTGCCTCCGTGATGCTCAAGGGGACCGAAAAAGGGGTGCTTGCTGATGAGGATGGTAAATACCAGATTGTCAGTAGTGTGCCTTTCGATAGCGTGATTGCGTCGTCGCTGGGATATTCTACTCGAGGTGTTAGACCGAAGCAGGGAGCGCGAGTCAAGGCGGATATTTTTCTCCCCTCGACCGGAGTGATGCTTGGCGAGGTGGTGGCACGGCCCAGGCGCGAACATTACAGTAAGAAAAATAATCCCGCCGTGGAGTTCATGGAGAGGATCAGAGCCGGCCAGGACTACTCCGACCCCCGGCGTAACGACAATTACAACTATAATAAATATGAGCGCATAAATCTGGCAATCAATGACTACCACTTCAACGACTCCGCTGCTCATGGTATTGACAAGGCCTTTTCATTTCTCAAGGAGTATATTGACACCTCGGAAATATCGGGGAAGCCGATACTGAATGTGGCGCTCAGAGAGAAGCGCTCGTCGGTTCATTTCCGCAAGGATCCACGCTCTGAAAAGGAGTATGTCAACGGCTTGCGCAATACCGGTTTCGACGATATGCTCGACCGACAGAGCACCCAGACCTTTTATGAAGACGTGCTTCGGGAGGTGGATGTTTACGACAATGATATCGTGTTGCTGCAGAATAGATTTGTCTCACCATTGTCGCGTATCGCTCCAGACTTCTACAAATTTTTTCTTACCGATACCATCATGCTCGACTCGGTGAAATGCGCCGAGCTTACTTTCGTGCCACGCAACTCAGCCTCGATGGGCTTTGCCGGTCGCTTCTATGTAGCTGTTGATGATACCACCATGTTTATCAGGAAGATAGTGATGGGTGTGCCGCGCGATATCAACCTCAATTTCATCGATGCCCTGCAGATAAGTCAGGAATATGTGAAGGCTCCCGACGGCTCCCGGCTTAAGGTGAAAGATGACCTGCAGCTTGAGGCTAAAGTGCTCCCGGGGATGCCGGGTATTTATGGGAGGCGTATCACTGTCTACGATAATCATAACTTCGATGAAGCTCCTGACGCATCGATATTCTCGAGGGGCTTTGCTCAGATAATGGCGCCCGGGGCTACCTCGAGAGGGGCGGATTTCTGGGAGGAGAATCGCATGATCGGCATAGCACATGGCGAAAAGTCTATGGAAAAGATGATGAGCAGTCTGCGCTCGGTGCCTATCTTTTATTGGGGTGAGAAGGTGGTGAAGGCTTTTGCATCGGGGTATGTCCCTACAGGCAATCCATCGAAGTTCGATTTCGGACCGCTTACGAGCATGATCTCTTACAACTCGATCGAGGGGTTGCGCATGAGAGGCGGTGGAATCACGACCGCTAACCTCTCGAAGCGACTTTTTGCCCGCGGATATGCCGCCTACGGGTTTAAGGACCATAGATGGAAATATTCGGCGGAGCTTGACTACTCCTTCCGCGATAAAGAGTATCATTCGCGCGAATTTCCAGTCCACTCCATCCGCCTGACACATCTCTACGACCTCGATCGCTTAGGGCAAATCTCAATAATGCATAATGATGATAATATGTTTCTGTCGTTCAGGCGATTGCCTGACCGCGAAATGACCTATCACCGCGTTACGAAGCTGGAATATATCATGGAGACCGAGAGCCACTTCTCAGTGGAGGCTCGTCTGCAGAACGAAATTCAGTTTTCCACACCCTATATGACCTTCCGCAATGGTTATGGGCATGAGTTCGGACATTACGGATTGACTTCGCTTCGCATTCAACTGCGATATGCACCGGGCGAAAAATTCTACCAGATGAAGACCGGTCGTCTCCCTATCAATCTTGATGCACCGGTGTTCCTTCTCTCCCACACCTATGCTCCGCGCGGCTTCATGGGGAATGACTTTGCGGTGTCCATCACTGAGGCATCCTTCTCAAAACGATTCTGGTTTTCGGCGTTTGGCTACCTCGATGCAAGTATAAAGGGTGGTCATGTTTGGACCAAGACTCCTTACCCCAACCTGTTGATTCCCGGGGCTAATCTCTCCTATATGCTTGTGCCTGACCTGTTTTCTTGTCTTAATCCGATGGAGTTTATCAACGATTCCTACGCTCAGTGGGATCTTACCTATTGGGCCAATGGAGCGATTCTAAATCTCGTGCCGATACTGAAAAAGCTGAAACTGCGTGAGGCAATTTCATTTAAAGGAGTGTGGGGGCATCTCAGCCATCGCAATAAGCCATGGCTTAACCCGGAGCTCTATTCATTTCCGGAGATTGCCCATACGCAGACCATGACCTCAGAGCCATATATGGAGTTGAGCGCGGGTCTCGATAATATATTCCGCGTCCTCCGGCTCGATTACGCCTGGCGTTTGAACTATCGCAACAATCCCCATGCGTGCAAGAGCGGACTCCGCTTCACATTCCATTTCACTTTCTGATCCATCCTTAACACTTCTGACTCATTTTGCGACAATAGATTATGGTTTGAAGTTTAATAGATTGTTACCTCATAAATTCTTTGTAGCTTTGTAATTAGTAAAGTCAATCTGAAAAAGACCTGTTTAATAAGTTATGGACATTGAGAATCAGATAATAATATATCAGGGTGAGGATGGCGAGACTCGCATTGAGGTGAAGTTTACCGGTGAGACGGTTTGGCTGTCCCAGCAACAGCTCTGCGAGTTATACCATACGAGTAAGGCTAATATCAGTGAACACATCAAACATATCTTTGAAGATGGTGAGCTTGATGAGGATTCAGTTGTTCGGAAATTCCGAACAACTGCCACTGATGGAAAGTCGTATAATGTAACGCACTATAATCTCGACATGATTATCTCGTTGGGATATAGGATTCGGTCAATTATCGCCACACATTTCCGCCGATGGGCAACAGAACGATTGAAGGAATACATCATCAAGGGCTTTACCATGGATGATGAGCGGCTTAAAGGGAATGGCGGGGGCACTTACTGGCGCGAGCTGCTTGATCGTATCAGAGATATCCGTTCTTCGGAGAAGGTTATGTATCGTCAGGTGCTCGACCTTTATGCTACTGCCGTGGATTATGACCCACGCAGCGATATTTCGGTTGAGTTCTTCAAGATTGTGCAGAATAAACTTCATTTCGCCGCTCATGGTCATACGGCTGCTGAAGTTATTTTTCAGCGGGCTAATGCTGTGTCACCAATGATGGGTCTTACTTCTTTCAGAGGCGACCATCCCACATTGCGCGATGCCAAGATTGCCAAAAACTATCTAAGCGAAGATGAATTGAAGATACTGAACAATCTCGTGTCGGGATACTTCGACTTTGCCGAGATTCAAGCGATGAAACGTTGTCCTATGTATATGACCGACTATGTTCAGCAGCTTGATAACATTCTTTCTTCAACCGGTGAGGCCTTGCTCACTGGACCCGGCACCGTCAGCCATCAGCAGGCTATGGAAAAAGCCGAACAGGAATACCGTCTGTTTCAAGTTCGCGAACTTTCGCCGGTAGAGCGCGCCTACCTTGAAACAATAAAATCACTTAATGCAAAAGCCAAAGGAAAAGGCTCTTAATAATAAGCGTATAGTTAAAGGGGATGTGGAATAGTGGCCCAATTCCGTATCTTTTATTAGGAAGTATTAACCGGGGAGGCTGCGCCGCTGGCGAAACCTCCTTTTTGAATTGTACCGGAATAGTTAAAATTAAAAAATAGGAATGTAGAGTATTTCCATTAGTCTATACTAATGGCGCATTACTCACAATGGGTAAGGGGGGATTATTTCTGCTGGTAGAGGTAGCGTTTGATGGAGCGTTTGGGGGTTTTCTCAAATTCTTCATCGAGAAGTTTGAATCTCTGCACCTGGGAGTAGGCGGGGAGGTCAGTGTTGAGGGTCTTGATATTATCCTCCATGATATCGTTGACTGCCTTGGCGGAGAGACCCTGGGAGGTGATGCTTTCAATATCAGGGTAGATGAGGGCTATGAGTCGACCTTCGCCGGAGTCAATAATCAGAGACTCAGAAATATAGGGAAGGTTGTTGAGCTTGTCCTCTATCTCCTCAGGATAGATGTTTTGACCGGAGGGGCCGAGGATCATATTCTTGTTGCGTCCACGGATGTAGAGGTAGCCGTCCTCATCAAGGTTGCAGATATCGCCTGTGTTGAGCCATCCGTCGCTATCCATACTTGCCTCGGTGGCTTCAGGGTTTTTATAGTAGCCGAGCATCACATTGTCGCCCTTCACATAGAGGATGCCGGGGGTGACAGCTGGATCATCGGAATCAACGCGGGCTTCGATGCGGTCCACTATCCTGCCGCAGGAGGCCATGCGGTTGGCTTTTGCACTTACGTAGGAGATAAGGGGAGCACATTCTGTCATACCATAGCCCACGGTGTAGGGGAAACCGATGCGGCGGAGGAACTTCTCGACATCGCGATTGAGGGCAGCGCCACCAACCACTATCTCCTCGACATTTCCGCCGAAGGTCTCGGTGAGGCGAGCCTTGATCTTGCCTAAAAGTTTATCATCTACAAACGGCACCATAAGCATCAGTTTCATCAGCGGCTTATCGAGTAACGGGAAGACACGGGTGCGGATAATCTTCTCGATGATCAGGGGCACAGTGATGATATATCGGGGATGGATCTGCGCAAATGCCTCCATGATGACTCGGGGAGAGGGTGTGCGTGTGAGGATTGTGATATGGTTACCGCTGATAAACGGACGCAGAAGGTCGATTGTCAGTCCATACATGTGGGCGAGGGGGAGCATCAATACCACACCGTCGCCGGGGTTGGTGGGGAGGAAATCCATGCAGAACTGCACGTTTGACCAAAGGCTCCGGTAGGGTAGCATGACACCTTTGGAGAATCCTGTTGAGCCTGATGTATAGCTGATGAGGCAGAGTTCGTCGCGATCCTCCTTGTAGTAGACCACATCCTCAGGACCGAAACGGTCAGGGTATTTATGACCAAAGAGTTCGTTGAGATGAGCTCTGACCTTGGCAAGATTAGGGTCGTTTGCCATTATGAGTGAGAAATCCTTGATCGAGAGGGCGCCAAGGAGTGCCGGCATTCCTTCGGGGTTGAGGGTTTCCCATATTCCGTCGTCGATAATGGCGAGCTTGGCGTCGCTATGATTTATCAGGTGCTGGATATTGTCAGGCTTAAAGTCGGCGAGAATAGGCACAATGACAGCCCCATAAGTAAGAGTGGCGATGAAAGCCACACACCATGTCGATGAGTTTTTAGCGCAGAGCACAACTTTGTCGCCGGGCATGATGCCGCAATTCTCGAAAAGGATATGGAGTTTAGCGATTTTTCGCGCTACATCCTTGTAATTGAGAGTGATGCCCCCGAAATCGGTAAGCGATGGGAGTTCCCAGTATTCCTTGATTGCTTCCTGGAAATATAGGTTGAGGGTGTCGTAGGGTTTCATGGTTATGTCCGGTTAAAGGTAGATGCTGATGCTCTAACTGGTAAGTTGTAATTTTATTGGTGCAAATTTAATCAATTTTAAGAATAGAGTCGCAATATAAATTTTAATAAATCTTAACAGAGCGAAAGATTGCGAAAGATTTTCTAAATATGATGTGACATAAGCCTAAAGATTGGCAGATTTTACTGCCTCCAGGGCTTGTGGGAGAAGGGGACGGGAGGGGTCGAGGAGAATCACAGACTTATCTTTCGAGAGCCAGAGGAGCTGTTTCTTAGCGTAGACGCGAGTGTTTTTGGCAATTCTGGGGATGGCGATCTCGCGAGGGAGCGTCCCATCGAAGAGGGCAAACATCTCCTTATATCCTACGGTGTTGAGCGAGTTGAGGTGACGGAGAGGATAGAGACGACGAGCCTCCTCTTCGAGTCCTTCGGCCACCATGCGGTCAACGCGTGAATTTATGCGGTCAAAGAGATCGCTTCGCGACCGGTTTATGGCAAGTTTTATAATCTTGAACGGGCGTGTGACTTTTCGGCCCGTGCGAAGTTGCGAGTATGGGCGCCCAGCTTGTCGGCAGATCTCCACTGCGTGCATCAGACGGCGATGATTGGCGAGGTCGCAGTCTGCGAGATAGTCAGGGTCGAGCTCGGCGAGGATGGTTTTGAGTGCTTCGATGCCTCCTTGAGCATATATTTCAGCAACTTCTTTGCGTATTTGATCGGAAATTGTGGGTAGTGAATCGATGCCATTGGTAATGGTGTCGATATACATCATAGCTCCTCCACACATCACGGCGTAGTCAGATTTCTGCCATATCTGATCGAGAATCTGCAGGGCGTCCTCCTCAAAGCGGGCTGCGGAGTAATACTCCTCGGGGTCGATAATGCCGACAAGATGGTGCTTTACGCGAGAGAGTTCAGCGGGGGTAGGCGCGGCAGTGCCTATCGGCATTCCGCGAAAAATCTGGCGCGAGTCGGCCGACACGATTTCGGTGTCGAGCGCCTCGGCCAGATCTATTGCTAAGTTCGTCTTGCCGCTTGCTGTAGGGCCGGTGACGATAATGAGGGTTTTCAATGTGGTGGAGCCTTGATCAGCAGCCTTGAGCCACGAGTTTGGCAATTTCGACTATCACCTGAGTAGCCTTCTCCATCGAGGGGATGGGCACAAATTCATAGCGGCCATGGAAGTTGAGGCCCCCGGCAAAAATGTTGGGGCAGGGAAGACCCTTGAAAGAGAGCTGCGCACCGTCTGTACCGCCGCGTATAGGCTGCACCTTCGGAGTGACACCAACCTCTTCCATTGCCTTGACAGCCACATCGATAATGTGCATCACGGGCTCTATCTTCTCGCGCATGTTGAAATACTGATCTTTGATTTCAATTGAAGCGCATCCGGGGAATTCGTTATTGATTTTTCTGGCAAGGTGTTCGAGTTCTTTCTTGCGGCGCTCGAAGCGGTCGCGGTCGTGGTCGCGGATTATATATGTGAGGACGGTCTGTTCCACTGTACCCTCGAAAGAGATGAGGTGATAGAATCCCTCATAGCCTTCGGTGTGTTCGGGTGTCTCCCAGCGGGGGAGCATGATTACAAACTGGTTGGCGACACGCATGGAGTTGAGCATCTTGTGTTTAGCATAGCCTGGATGGACATTGCGTCCCTTGAAGGTTACTTTTGCAACAGCCGCGTTGAAATTTTCATACTCCAGTTCGCCGATTTCGCCACCATCCATTGTGTAGGCCCAGTCAGCGGCAAAAAGATCGACATCAAATTTGTGGGCACCCTGTCCTATCTCCTCGTCGGGGTTGAATGCTATGCGGATATCGCCATGTTTTATTTCCGGATGATTTTTCAGATAGTCGATAGCAGTGATGATTTCAGCGATACCGGCTTTGTCGTCGGCGCCGAGGAGGGTGTTTCCGTCGGTGACGATGAGATCCTGTCCTACATAGTTGCGGAGTTCGGGAAACTGCTCGGGATCGAGAAGAATACCCTCGGAGGCGTTGAGAGTGATGACACCACCATCATAGTTCTCTACGATGCGCGGGTTGACATGGCGACCACTCATATCGGGGGAAGTGTCGAGGTGGGCAATGAACCCAATGGTGGGAACCTTCGCATCGCAATTGCCTTTAAGTGTGGCCATGAGATAGCCGTTGTCGTCGAGAGAGATATCGGAAAGCCCCATAGCGCGAAGCTCAGACTCGAGATGGCGGGCGAAAATCATCTGCCCGGGGGTGGAGGGAGTCATATTTGTGAGCTCATCGCTCTGAGTGTCAAATTTCACATATTGAAGAAAACGATCAGTGACTGTCATGGTAAAAGATTTATAGGTGTCGAAAAGTTTTAACGAGTATGAATATCTAATTGTCTTTGACAAATTTCTGCAAATTTAGTCAAAAAAATTAAAACTCTCAGCGAAAGCTCGCCACGTTTTGCAATAGGTTTTCTCAATAGGACATCTATAAGATGATCTATACAACGATAAATCATAAAGTTATCAAAGCGCTAACATGTAAGTAGCGCCATACCTGCCAATTCAAGCAACTCCATCACTGATTTGGATTCAATTGTGAAACCCTAAAATTCTCGCGATTATTCGAATGCTTCCAATAACCAAAAGAGATGCAGATATATTTCGCTTTACTTATTGCTTACCAACGTTTAATTAACGAAGTTTATTAAATCGAAATACATAGCACGAGTTTTTGAGTTCTTATCTTTTTCGGACAAAAACATAAAACCGCATTTTTCGTAGAATGGAACAGCAGCGGCATAGGCATCAACGGTAATAAACCGACAGGCACTGCGGCGCATAGTGGCGAACATGTGTTTTACTTGCAACAAAATAGCCTCGCCAATATGATTACCTGCATAATCCTTTGAAACAGCAAGGCGACCAATTTTTACAGCAGGGTATTCCTTGCGACGTTTGGAGTTGACAATCCTGCGGTTGAGTCTATTCCAAAATCGTTTTTCGTCGGGGTCAAAAACAATTTTATCATTTAACAGGCTGTAATATGCCACAGTCTTACATTCCGAATTATCTTCAAGAAGATATGTTAATGCCATCATAGAGCGAAGATAATTCTTTGCGTCACATACAAGAAATTCGTTTAAGTCGGAATCGCCGCAATCAAACGACATTATTTCAGTGTCGGTTTCAATCTGCCGGAATGTAAAATTGCTAAAATTCATATTACATTTGGAATGTGCTTATAGCCTTAAAGGCTTCATAAGCCTTGCGAGCCGCATCTTTTTCGGATTGGCTGACAGGAGCGGGATTTGCTGTTCTTTCGGCAAATCTTACCGCATCTCTCCCTTTAAGCACCGGGGTTTCTTTGATAGGTCTTGCCATAGTTGTATCTCCGTTTTACTTTAGATATTACAAAATTACAACAAATTTTTGAGTTATAAAGATTAACCGGCAATAAATATTAAAAGGTAACCAAATTGGCAAGAGTGAAAGAGATAGAGAGAGGATATATACTTGAAATGTTGATTGTGAAATATTGACCTGTAAAAAAGTGCACAAAACAAAAATCAATTTGAACTAATTTTATTCAGTTCAATACCATATACGATTGGAGAAAATTTTAGCGACATTCGGGTAACATCAGACTTCTCATTTTTATAAGTCAGAATAAAATCTTAACTTTGCAATTAAATAACACTTCCGCTATAATCGCTCAGGAGTGAGAGATTAAGGGGGTGACACATTATCA
Organism: uncultured Staphylococcus sp.; assembly: GCA_964619395.1. Lineage (GTDB taxonomy): Bacteria > Bacteroidota > Bacteroidia > Bacteroidales > Muribaculaceae > Duncaniella. The sequence goes on from CAZUEY010000015.1 coordinate 32,218, forward strand.
TAAAGCGTTTATCCGCGCTGATTCTTGATACCTTGAAATTCTCGCAAATTGCAGGTGTGTTGTGATTATCAATTACTTACGCAAAGTTCGGGAATATTTGGGAAAAATGCAAGGATTTTGAGGGGAAAAACGGTGTTTTTTGCGGTATTTTTGCCCTGCTGACGGTGCCAGCCTAAAACCAAAATCCTGAAGTTTCATCTCGTGAAAACGGGCGCGAATGGGGGTTTGTGTCGGGTTTCGGTAATTTACAAATGGGGTTATGCCTCCGTGCAGGTAGAGCAATAGAGCGTTGAGATATGCCCTTTCGTAGAGCGTGCGAGCCTATGAAATGGGGGGTGCAAAGTACCTCAAATTTACTATGCAAAAATATGGGGATTTTTGAGGGGTAGATTTTCGCTATTTTTGGGGCGTATGTTGTTGCAGTTGTGAGGGTTGCTGTGCTATGGGTGGCAATTCTGGCAGGCATATTGTTATTAGCCTGCGAGAGTGCGCGAAAAACGACATAAAAAACCCCTCACACATCACTGCGGAAGGGGCTTGAGAGATATGAAGAATTAAAGTGTTAGCCGTTTTTCACCGTGTCGGGAGTACCTAAACAAGCGGTGCAAATATTGATTGTATATTTTCCCTAATTGGTTCGGGTGTTCTATCCGCTGCAGTAGCGGTGTTTCATTCCGCATATATATGGGGGTTTCATCGGTCTTAAATAGTTCTGCGTCCTGCGGTTTTAGTTGCCGTCCGCTGATGCTGACCTCCAGACGGTAGAGCGGTTTTCCCTCATCATCGGGGAGTTGATATTGTTTTGCGCTGTGCTGCCGTACCTCATCCGTTTTGCAATATCCGCGTGCCATTAGTGTTTTGTTGTCTGATGCTAAATAAATGCTGTGGTGCTGCATTGGATTGTTGAGGGTGCCCGTACTGATAAAATAGGGGCTGTGCAGTAGTTTGTTTCTATCCGTTACCTTCTTGCCATTTATAATTATCTCGTTGGTTGGGTCGCTGACGATACGCAAATATTTTTTGCAGGGGTCGGTGGTGGTGTCGCGGGCTATATCCAGCCGTGTTATGTGGGAAATTGTCAGGTGCAGGCGCTCTGTGATTGCCTTATATAATAGCCACTGACGGTTATATAAATGCTCGTTGTAAATGGTGAGATAGGCGTATTTGTTCGCGTTGTATTGATACGTTTCTACCTGCAAAAGTCCTACCGTTATACCGTTATAGTGGAGGTCAAAATTATGCTTATAGTGCGAGTGCTGGAGCCGTTGGGGTTCTATTCTCACACCGTTATACAGGTGCGACTCCACCGCTCCGTTAGGGGTCTGGCGGTACGGTAATTTGTCGCTTTTGCGTTGCTCCTCTATATGTTTGAGTAGGTGTTGCAGTGGGTTGTTTCGCTCTATTGCGAGCGTTAGTTTGTCTATGTTTAACACTTCGGTTCTTCATCGTTTCTCAAATATAAAGAGTCTCACACTTGTGCGCGTGAGAGAGTTCCTAATAATTGCGCTTGCTGCTGTGGGGTGAGGGCTGCAAATTGCGCTAATAAATCGTTGGTGGAGGGCTGTTGTGCTGTCTGCTGTGCTGCCTCATATTTTGCAGAGATAGCCGACAACTGACCGTTGATAACGGTTTCCGTATAGTGTAGGTATGTGCTTTTGATACATTCCGCATTTGCGTGGCCAGTGAAAAACGTTATCTCATCGGGGGTTAAGGTTTCACCGCATCGCGTTATAAATGTGTGTCGCGCTGCGTGGCTTGTGCATAGTTGCCACTGATATTTTGTTACCTCCTCATTCCGTGCGCCCTTATACACTACTTTGTTTTGAAACGCATCACACCCTTTGCAGATTTTCTTCAGTGTTTGGTTGTAGGTGTTTACATCGTTGAGGTTTACCACTATTTCAGCCGTTGAGAGCCTTTCCCAAACGGTAAACGCATCGGGGTGGAGGTATAACGGGGCGTGGCAATATTTGACTTTTTTCTTCCTGCTGCCTTCCTTTTTGTCAAGGTATTTAACAAGGGGCTTGCCACTGATATAAACCAACTTGGAGCGGTCTATTACTTGGGATAGGTCAGAGTGCCGACATCCGACAAATAACTGCAGCAGGAACAAATCTCTAACTTGCTGTTGGTAGAGCGTTGGGAGTTCAAGGGCTTGCAGGGCTGCTGTCTGCTGTGGTGTTATTATTAGGTGCTTGCTCTGTATATCGTCCGCGTTTCTTTCATCCTTATTACGGTTAATTTTGAGGGTTGCAATACGCGGGTCAAACTCATACTCATACGCGGGATTGTCTGCGAGTTCTTTAAGCAAGGTTATTGCTTTCCCTAAACACTCCTTCGCCCAGCCGTAGGAAATGCCATCCAGAGCGGTTAAATACTCGCGGTATTGGTACATTAGAGCGTAGTCGCATTTGTGGAGTTCGGGGGCTGTGTCGGTATCCTTGAGGAATTGCTCAAAGCGGTTTATCGTGGTGTTATAGGTTCGGGCGGTGCTTGATATTCGTTTGTCTGCTGCTGCGTGGAGGGCGCGTATAACATTAGTTGAGGGCGCGTTTTTCTTGCGTCCTGCTGTGCGTCCTGCTGTGGTGTGGAATATGCTTGCTATTTTCTTCTTCATCTCTCCCTCCGTTATCGGAGTCCTTTGTGTGCAAATGTAGTGCAGGGTCTCACGGAACGAAAGAGCAAAGCGAGATATTAACACTCGTTGGGGTTCATTCGCATCTCCTAACTCAAAACATTTGTGGTTTTCATTGTCCCAGAGTGCAGGGTGTATTTTCACCGTTGTATTGTGGCGGTAGGTGTGCGAGCCTATGACGATACGGGCAATAATGGGGGTCGGTTTCTGGGCGTGTTTGTCGCGTAGATAGAACGTAATGGAGGCGTTTTGCAGGTCTGCGAGCGGGAAAAACGGGGAAAAAACGGGGAAAATCGGGGAATTTTGAGGGTTTGCAGGGGTGTGTGAGGGCGATTCTATCGTCCTGACATCGGGAATTTTAGCGGTTTTTTGGCTCATCGTGCAGTTGTGTTAAAACCTGCATTCTCGCAAAATTTCATATCTATGTCAAGGAGGAGCAACGGTAGATGCCCGTGG
>CAZUEY010000016.1:0-35289 GCA_964619395.1 uncultured Staphylococcus sp.
TCAATGGCTGACCGCCTCAGCGTTAACATATATTATGGGACAGGCTCTTAATCTCTCTCAGCCTATTATCGCTGTTGAGATAATTCGGAAACCTCCACCCGGCGATTTTTGGGCTGAGGCAAACCGAATTAGGGATAAAATTGTTAAATTTGCATGCGGAAGTCGCTTCTGCGACCCTAAGAAAAATTCACGCTCATAAGCAGACAAAAGAAAAATATGGCATTTATCGACATTCTCCTCATACTTATAGCAATTGTGGGTGCCTGGATAGGATTTCGCAAAGGTATCATCACCCAGCTTGGCTCACTCGCGGCTATAGTGATAGCAATTATCGTATGCCGATTGGCAGGATCGATGGTGGTCGACCTCATCCTCTCATCCCACCAGTCGTGGCAAGCCGATGCCTTAAAACGTTTTTCGGTGTCGGTGGTGACCAACTGTATAATTTATGTGGTGGTTTATTATGGCATCATACTGCTGTCACGATTTATCAAAACGGCCACCCATGCTTTGCTTCTCGGCCCAATCGACCGTATAGCCGGCGCAGTCTTCACTATGGCAAAATATTTCCTTTTAGTGAGCCTGTTGCTGAATCTCTATATCGCCTTAGTGCCCTCCACCAAGTTGCTCTCGAAGTCAAGAATAGCCGGCGGACAAGCGATAGAGCTTGTGATAGGCTTTGCGCCATGGCTGCTCGACACCCTCTCACCCGTGGAGACCGACACTCGCCCGATGCCCGAGAATGTTGAAATCCAAAACATCTCCTATCCTGACACTGAGATAAACCCGATGTAAAAAAAACATTGCGACTGCAAAAGAAAATCCACCGTCATGGACAACAATACAAAACCGCAACCTAAGGATGATTCGCTACTTGAAAAAGCGACTTCCGATGATTATAAATATGGCTTCACCACTGATATCGACACCGAAATAATCCCGGTGGGACTCAACGAAGAGGTGGTGAGGATGATTTCGGCCAAGAAGGGGGAGCCTGAGTGGCTGCTCGACTTCCGTCTGAAAGCCTTCCGCTATTGGCTCACACTCAAGATGCCCCGTTGGGCTCATCTCGACATCCCCGAAATAGACTATCAGGCCATAAGTTACTATGCAGAGCCAAAAGCTAAGAAAGGGCCGGAGAGTCTCGACGAGGTCGATCCTCAGTTGCTTGACACCTTCAATCGCCTCGGTATCCCGCTGCAGGAGCAGAAAGTGCTCGCGGGAATGGCGGTGGATGCCGTAATGGACTCCGTCAGTGTCAAGACCACACACCGCGAGAAATTGGCTGAGAAGGGTATCATATTCTGCTCCATTTCTGAGGCCGTGAAAGATTATCCTGATTTGGTGAAGAAATACCTCGGCTCTGTAGTCAGCTATCGCGATAACTTCTTTGCCGCACTCAACTCGGCAGTGTTCTCCGACGGCTCATTTGTCTATATCCCCAAGGGTGTCCGCTGCCCTATGGAACTCTCAACATATTTCCGCATCAACGCAGCCGGGACAGGGCAGTTTGAGCGTACACTGATCGTTGCTGACGATGATGCCTACGTAAGCTACCTCGAGGGATGCACGGCTCCGATGCGTGATGAGAATCAGCTTCATGCAGCCATAGTGGAGATCGTGGTAGAGGATAGAGCTGAGGTGAAATACAGCACCGTCCAGAACTGGTATGCCGGCGATGCCGAAGGGCGTGGTGGCATATACAATTTTGTCACTAAGCGTGGACTCTGCCGCGGAGACCATTCCAAGCTCTCCTGGACTCAGGTGGAGACCGGTTCGGCAATCACCTGGAAATATCCGTCGTGTGTGCTTAAGGGGGACTATTCGCGTGGCGAATTCTACTCCGTGGCCGTAACCAAAAACCGCCAACAGGCCGACACCGGCACCAAGATGATCCACATAGGCAAGAACTCCACTTCCACCATCGTTTCGAAAGGTATCTCAGCAGGACATTCGCAGAACTCCTACCGAGGGCTTGTGAAAATCGCGCCTGAAGCGAGCGGTTGCCGCAACTACACTCAGTGCGACTCGCTGCTTATGGGCGATAAATGTGGTGCCCACACCTTCCCCTACATCGATATTCTCAACGAAAGTGCCATAGTGGAGCATGAGGCCACCACTTCAAAAATATCGGAAGATCAGCTCTTCTACTGCAATCAGCGCGGCATCCCCACAGAGGAAGCCATCGCATTGATAGTCAACGGCTATGCTAAGGAGGTTATGAACAAGCTTCCGATGGAGTTTGCCGTAGAGGCACAAAAGCTGCTACAGATTTCACTGGAGGGCTCAGTAGGATGACGACCGAAACTCACCAGCCCTTGGCTCTCGGGGCGCCCTCGAGTGAGCCGCAGAAGCGTCTTCGCCCTGCGCTCTATCTTATACCCTCCACCATGAGCGATGCCGGGGTGGAAAGCGTTATCCCTCAGGGTAATATTGACGTGATCCGCGGCATCAAGTATTTTGTGGTGGAAAACATCCGGACGGTGAGGAGATTTCTCAAGCAATGCGACCGCAGCATCGACATCAACTCACTTACCTTCACCGTGCTCGATGAACACACCCAGGTTATCGACGTGCCGCCGATGCTTTCCCCTATCTCTGAGGGCTATCCCGTAGGAGTCATCTCAGAAGCTGGTTGCCCGGCGATCGCTGATCCGGGAGCCGACATTGTAGCAGCTGCCCAGATGAAGGGGATCGAGGTAATACCGCTTGTAGGACCTTCGAGTATCATGATGTCGCTTATGGCCTCGGGGTTCAACGGACAGTCGTTTGCATTCCTCGGCTATCTTCCCCACGACGACAGAGCGCGTGGCGCAAAGCTCAAAGAGATGGAACGGAGAATCCGTGTCGAGCATCAGACCCAGATCTTCATCGAGACCCCTTATCGTAACAACCGACTTATTCGCGAACTCTGCACGCGCCTCCCCCGGGGACTGAAACTCTGCGTGGCCTCAGACCTCACCGGATCGCGTCAGAAAATCCTCACTCTCCCTATTGAGCAGTGGGCAAAGATCAGCTACGACTACGACAAGATTCCTACCATATTTCTCCTCTACACCTAAGTCTCCCCTCACCCCCTATCCACTACCTAAAATCGCAGATACCAGTGACTAAACCACGAAAATATAAAGGACAGCGCTACATGCCGGGGCTCTTTGACTCTCTGGAGGAGTTTGACGAGATCACCGAACCCGGGGAGTTTACTATAATACCTGAGCAGAAACTGAAGGAAGCGGCTGAGGAGATCACCCGACGGGAAAAAACTATCTCCGAGCTCCCCCCTATGGAGAGCGACAATCATGTATTTTTCATGAGTTTCGGCAGCGGCAGCTCCGGCAATTGCGCCTACGTCGGCGACCGCCACTCGGGATTTCTCATCGATGCCGGAGTGGAGGTGAAGAAGGTGGTAGATGGTCTTCGCGCTAATGGTATCAGCATGGACACCGTCAGAGGAATCTGTCTCACCCACGACCATGGCGACCATATACGCGACGTTTATGGCCTGTTGCGCCGCTACCGTCATCTCAAAGTTTACTGCACCCCCAAGACTCTCAACGGCATCCTGCGGCGTCACAACATATCGCGACGCATCAAGGACTATCATCAGCCCATCTACAAGGAGATACCGTTTAAGATCGACAATTTCGAGCTTACAGCCTTTGAGGTTATGCACGATGGAGCCGACAACGCCGGCTATTTCATCACCTCCGGCAATACACGCCTCGCCGTAGCCACCGACCTCGGTTGCATAAGTGACCGTGTGGATTTCTATATGCGGCAGGCCAACAACATTGTGATCGAGGCCAACTACGACCTCATGATGCTCCGCACGGGGCGCTATGCCGAGTATCTCAAAGCACGCATTGAAGCCTCAAATGGCCATCTCGACAATGAAGTCACAGCAAAATATCTTGCAGAGATTCACACACCGGAGTTGCGCCACATATTCCTGTGTCACCTCTCGCACGACAACAATACCCCCGCTACGGCACTTGGTGCTGTCAGCAAAGCATTGAGGACAGCCGGCGTGGAGAATATCGGCAACGGGAGCGTGTCGCTCTTCGCAGAGAGTGCCTCCCCTCTTCCACAACTCCACCTCATAGCCCTCCCCCGCTTTGACCGCACCCCCCTCTACACACTCTGATACCCCTTCTCCCTCAACACCCTCCGTAACCTTCAATCCCTACTCCATCACACCATTTGCCCCGGTCTACCCTAAATCATTTTGGACACTTTTAAGCCATAAGCCTCTTTAGACCGACAAAATATTCCTTTAGAAAATATGCCGCGAATAAGTAAAGCCACAGAGTATAATTGGAAGAAACTAAAGAGTGACTCCAAAGAAAAGTTGACAAAGAGGGCAAATAAGACTCAGTCAACGAGGCGGATTATTGCTACAGGCTATCTTGACGATCCTGACGCAAATGCACTTTTGCAAAAGCTGCTCACTATTGACGCTCCGATAGAGAACATTATGTTCACCCTCGTTAATTCTGCATTTTCACAAAAGGGACTATTGGAGAAACCACATGTTAGGAAATTCCTAAAACAGTATTCTCACCTGGATTCTATCGGCATCACTCCCCCACACGGAATTTGGAATTCTGATAATGATATTTTAGGGTTTATTTACCAATCATTGATAACAGAGGGTGAAAAAAATATTACCGGGCAATACTATACAAGTAGAAATGTTGTAAAGTATATAGTGAATGGTAAGAGATTATCCGAATCTGAGACATTTCTTGATCCATGTTGCGGAAGCGGAGCCTTCCTGTTGGGAGTTTCGACAGACAATCCTTCAAATCTATATGGATTTGATATAAATCCCATTGCCGTGATGATTGCCACTGCCAATCTAATCCTCAAATATGGCGATAAGGTTTTTACCCCTCATATATATTGTATTGACTATCTTGGCGGTAATAACTTATTCTCTGATAATCGAACCGACATCCCATTTGAATTTGACAATATTTACACCAATCCTCCATGGGGAAGTGACAAGGATGGCTTATATTCTGCCAACTATCAGTTAATCAAATCTAAGGAAAGAGCCTCGATGGTGATCTATGAATCACTCACCCGCTTAAAAGAAAATGGTACACTTTATTTCTTATTACCAACATCGTTACTGAAAATTAAAACACATCAAGATATCCGCAAACTGATTCTATCAAACACATCCATCAAGCAGGTTGATCTTTACAACGATAGGTTTGACGGGGTGTTCACTGATTATTTCAGCATAAAGTTAAGCAATCAGAGAGCTAATAATTCGTCATATATTGTTACAAGAGATTGTGGAGATACCAATATTCAATTATCCTCTATAGATCGCGCTGAAGGAAACATAATCATTGAAAAATTCACTGAATTGGATAACTCCATAATCAAAAAAATGGAGACCATATGCAACGATCGCCTCTCTCACAGCCGATGGGCTTTAGGGATCGTCACCGGTGATAACAAAAACAAAGTAAAGGATGAACCGTGGGAAGGATTTGAGCCGGTCTATGCCGGCAAACATGTGGCTCCTTTCAAACTTCAAGAAAGTCCCTCCTATATTTCCTTTGACCCAAAAAACTTTCAACAATGCGCAAAAGAGGAGTATTATCGTGCTCCTGAGAAACTTATTTACCGCTTCATTGCAAAATGTCCCATTGTTGCCTACGACGACAAACAATGCTTGTGCCTTAACAGCGCTAATATACTGATCCCTGAGCTCGACAGTATCTCTATAAAAAGTGTTGCTGCTCTGCTCAACTCTTCACTTTATCACTTTTACTACTCACTGAGATTTACGGATATTAAGGTATTGAAGGGCAATCTACAGAAATTGCCGTTCCCTAAACTAACTAAAGAACAGGATGAAGAGTTAAGTTCGTTAGTAACAGCCATTCAGTCAACCTCGTTTTCTTCTGAGTATAAAGATGACCTTGACAAAAAAGTTTACTCGATTTTTGGTATTAGTCCAATTGAACAGAGTTGGATATCATCTCGGATTCGGTAACACATACTCTCAGAATTACATGTTTCATCTACGATATGAAAACTTTAGAACAAGAACTAAGCACATACATCAAGTTATTGCCGGCTGCCGAACAGGCGCCTCTTAGTGATTCTGAGTTGGATAAGCTCCCCTCAGTTTACCCTTTTAATAAGTTTGAATATACTATATCCTTTCTGATGGCAATCGGGGTGCTCTCCTTCGACGATTATCAGAAGATTCGAGCCGAATACATTCAAAGAAATAAGTATCTGCCTCTCGTTGAATTAGCCCCAAGAACATTTGGGGAGACCTGGGGGCAAAAACATCTTATGGATTTAGTGCCTGAATTCGAGATTCCAACAAAGAGTTTAGATCCGAATTTCAGTGGCGAGTATGACCTACTGTTGGACGACATTCATGTGGAGGTGAAAGCCTCACGCGCTGTAAAAAAGTCCGGCGGTGATATATTGGCAAATAAAGCACTTCTAAGCGAGAGCAAGTTTGAGGCTAAGTTTGACATGAATTTTCAACAGCTGAAACCAGATTGTTGCGATGTTTTTGTTTGGATTGCCGTGTGGAGAGACAAAATTGATTACTGGGTAATGTCAAGTGAAGATGTTCAGAACAATCCATTACTAAGCAATCAGCATCGCGCATCCCAAATTTCTGAATCAGGAAAGATCTCGGAAGGCCAAATTCACATAAACAACAGGAACTATTCGGATTTTGAGAAATACAGGGTGCAGGAATGCGACATCCGCGACAGAATAATCGAAATTGAGAAGAGAGAGAAATGACGGCTTAGTGATAATTTCGATATAACCTCTTATTATAACTGATATACACAAACTACTTTGGGATAACGCAAAGTGAATTCTGAGGCTAAGACTACTTTGAGGAATTATTGATGTGGAGCTTTTCGATAGCACTATCAGGAAAGGAGGAGGCAGGCATCTCCGTAGGAGAGGAAGCGGTAGCGAGGATCGGCTAAGGCGTAATCATAAAGCGTGCGCCACGATGGATTTTGGGTCCGTTCCGGGAGATTGGGATTGCAATCTGCGGGATTTTGGGAAACGCTCGCGGTGACAGAGGTGTTTTCAAGAAAGGCACTTACAAGCAGTAGAAGAGTTGAACGGGGTTGGTGGAAGTTTGTCACCATACCTTTTACCACCTTATATATATAGCCGGGGGCTATCATCAGCCTTGTTGAGGCCACGAATGTGTCCTCACCGGTCTTGTCGAGCATGTCAAGAATCGATTTCATCGCCTCTGTGACGCTCAGCTGTGGATGCGTGGGGTCGTAGGGATACCATTGCGGCAGTGTGTCGGCCGGAAGTCCGGAAGCAATGCGGCAACCGAGATGATAGAGGCTCTCGAGTGTGCGCACGGAGGTGGTGCCCACCGCGATGATATAACGACCAGAAGAGGCGATTTCACTAATAAGTGAACGCGGCACAGCTATAAACTCGCTGTGCATATCGTGGTCGCCAATGGTATCAGTTTTCACCGGTTGAAAAGTCCCGGCACCTACATGGAGCGTCAGCTCGCGGCGAGGTATCGCACGGGCATCAATCTGCTCCAGCACCCGCGGAGTGAAATGAAGGCCGGCGGTAGGAGCTGCCACAGAGCCTTCTATACGCGAGTAGACTGTCTGATAATCAGCCGAATCACTCTCCTCAGTAGAACGGTTGAGATATGGAGGAATCGGGATCTCACCAACTGCTGAGATGATGCTGCTGAAAGTAACAGAGGGATTGTCCCATGAAAACTCAACTATCGAACTATTTCCCTCATGGCTCAGGCGGGTGGCAGAGAGTGTCAGATTGCCCTCAGAAGTGTTAACATGCATCGAGAGAGAGCCCTGCTTCCATCGCTTTGAATTACCCACAAAACATTTCCAAGAGCAGCGCCAGGTAGAGGCAAAACTCTGAATATAGTCGGCCGGAGCCACGGGCTCGAGGCAGAAAATCTCTATCTGAGCACCAGATCCGTCGAGGCCCTTGCGGAAGCGAAGGCGGGCGTTGATGACACGCGTATTGTTGTAGATTAACATGGCGTCTTCCGGTAGAAGAGCCGGCAGGTCAGTGAAAATGCGGGTTGAGAGAGCGCCTGAAGAGTCCTTCACCAGGAGCAGACAGGCATCGCGCTCAGGGAGCGGATGGAGGGCTATGCGGCTATCGGGAAGTGGATAGTCGTAGTCTTCAATGCGTATATCCTTGATAAACATTTCAGTAGCGATAGAACAGAAGGAGAATCATGCAAGAGCCAGAAGCTCGTCGACTGCCTTTATCGGATCCGGAGCATGGAAGATGAAGCTCCCCGAGACGAGAATATCTGCTCCTGCCTCAATCAGAGCCGGAGCGGTGTGGATATTGACCCCGCCATCGACTTCAATAGTGGTCTCCGCGCCGGTCTCCTCAATGAGGCGACGCAGTTCACGCACCTTGCGGAGAGTATTCTGAATGAAACTTTGACCTCCAAACCCCGGATTTACACCCATAAGGAGCACCATATCGACCTCCCGGATGATGTCGGGGAGTAGCATGACAGGCGAGGCGGGATTAAGAGTGACGGCAGGGTGCATTCCGGCATCGCGAATGGTGCGGATCACCCGGTCGATATGGGTGCAAGCCTCCCAATGGACATTCATTATAGAGGCTCCTGCCTCACGTACACGCTCCACGAAGCGCCCCGGCTCCATCACCATAAGGTGGACATCAAGAGGTTTCTCAGCCATCGAAGCAATAGACTTGATTACCGGGAAGCCGACAGTTATGTTTGGGACAAACATACCATCCATGACATCGATATGTATGAGCGAAGCATTGCTTTTATTGACCATTTCGACAGCTTCACCGAGGTGAGCGAAGTCGGCCGAAAGAAGTGAGGGGGCTACCTGTATCATGATTGAGTATTCGAATTATTGAGATTGTCTTTTCGAGGTTTGAAAGCATTCCATACGATTATGGCCACACAGACCACACCGATTGCAATGCCAACCCACGAAAGATATTCATTGTATTGCTCCACCTTAGCATAAAGCTGCTCCTGAGGCACCACAGTTCCGAGCCAGTAGCCGAGGGAGGCAAGGACTATATTCCAAGTGAGGGCGCCGAGCCCGGTGAAGATGACGAATTTTCCCACGTTCATCCGCGCGAGACCTGCCGGAATAGAGATGAGCTGACGGACAGCCGGGATTAGGCGCCCGATAAAAGTGGAGATGGCTCCATGCTCATCGAAATAGTGTTCGGCATGTCTCACTTTAGCCTCGTCGATAAGGCAAGCGTGGCCTAAACGGCTATTAGCGAAGCGATAGACTATCGGGCGACCGATCCAAAGAGAGAGATAGTAGTTGATGAGCGCACCCACGATAGCACCGGCGGTAGCGATCCCCACCACCGCAAAAATATCCACATCCCCTTTAGTACAGGCAAGATAAGCAGCCGGAGGCACGATCACCTCCGAGGGGAAAGGGATAAACGAACTTTCAACGATCATCAACCCGAACACAAGAAGATAGACCGTAGTAGGATTGGCCACGAAGAAGTCGGCCATGATGGAAGCGGCATCGAAGAGAGCCAATAACGGGATCATGCTAAGCATAGGGACGCTAAGAGATGTCAGTGATAAAATACTGAAAGAGTCAGTGAGACGTTGGGGATGAGCGAGAAGCTATTGTTGCTGAACAGAGCCGGGATAAACACTATTCATTCACCCGAACCGGTCAAAGAGGGAAAGGATTCAGTCCAATATGCCGGCCTTGCGAAAGAAAGCTCTGTAGGCCTCAGCTTTTCGCTCCGGGGAGAGGGGATAAGCACGGGAGGTGGAGGGGAGGCGCGTAATGTGGAGGGTAGTCTCAGGTTGAATACCGGGTATTTCTACCCATTCACCAATCTTGGGGGTGAGACTGTCAGTCAACGAGGCAAGTACACCGGCAGCTTTCTCACCCGTAGTTGCGAGATAGTGGCAACCAGGCATTGATGAGAGTAGAAACTTTAGATCCACAGGCTCGACAATATCCAAAAACTTATCTGAAGCATTGTCGCGCAGTCGACGCACAGCGGCGCCGGTGTCGCTGAGGGCTATTCCCTTGTCGGTAAGGAAATTGCGGATAAGCTCAAGATCGAAAGCGCCGTCAGGCTTGCGGAAATACGCAGCATTATCGAAGAAGATCATCCCCATGATACGCCAAAAATCGTTGGTCTTGTTGGGATAGTAAAACTCCATAGACCAGCGCAGAGGTTTCGGGGGAAAAGTGCCCATAATCAGCACCTTCGCGCCCTGAGGCATAAAGGGAGGAAAAGGGTGACGCTCGATAGGCAAAAGCTGCTCCTGACTCATAGACTAAATTAAAAAATTCATGGCGAGACGAGCCGCAGGCCCGAGTCGCCATGATAAATTATTAAGCATAGGCCTCCTTAAATATCGGGAGATATAGAGCGGTGTGTTTGGATTATTCCTTCACGCGCTCCACGTAAGAACCATCGCGAGTGTCGACTCTCACCTTGTCGCCAATATTGCAGAAGAGGGGCACGCGGATTTCAGCGCCGGTCTCGAGAGTGGCGGGTTTGAGAGTGTTGGTGGCAGTATCGCCCTTGATACCCGGCTCGGTATAGGTGATCTCAAGCACTACACTTGTAGGCATCTCGCAAGTGAGGATAGTATCGGAAGCTGCGTGTACCATAGCCTCGCAGATGTCACCCTCTTTGAGGAACTGGACACCATCGATGCTCTCACCGGGAAGAGCAACCTGCTCAAAGGTCTCGGTGTGCATGAAGTTGTAGCCCATATCGTCCTTATAGAGATACTGGTAGGGGCGACGCTCGATGCGCACTTCATTGACCTTCACGCCTGAGTTCCAGGTCTTGTCGAGGATACGACCGGTCTTGACATTTTTGAGTTTAGTGCGCACGAAAGCAGGGCCTTTGCCGGGCTTCACATGGAGAAATTCTACAATAAAGAAGTAGTTGCCATCGATGTCGAGGCACATACCATTTTTAAAATCTGCAGTTGTTGCCATGATTGGTTTTTGCTGTTGTAGTGTGATTTGATATTATCGTGTAGTGAAAGAAAACGGGTTGCACCCAAGGGATGGTGGATCACTTGCCGCAACCGTCGCAGCCGCAAGAGCCACCCTCGCCATCGGAGCATCCGCAAGAGCCATCGGCGCCGCCGCAGCAACCACCGCCGCAAGCGGGGTGAAGCTCGTCAGGGGTAGCATCGCGTACTACCTCAACCTTCCCTTTAAAGCGGAGGTCCTTGCCAACGAGGGGATGGTTGAAGTCCATGGTGACATGCTCATCGTCGACCTCGAGCACCTTGCCGGTGATACGGAAGCCTTCGGCGGTCATCATTGGGATGTAGGCACCCTTTTTGATAGTCTCGTCATCGAACTTACCATCGACCATAAAGATCGACTTGTCGAGGCGGGCGACATCGTCAGGGTTATAGGGGAATCCTTCGGCGGCGGGCACGAGGACATCAAAGTCGCGTCCGGCTTCAAGGCCTTCGAGGGCACGTTCCAGAGGGAGGAGTAACCCCTTTGTGACACCGAAGATAAAGCGCTCGGGATCTTCTTTAGTGACTTCGTGAACTATAGACTCGCTCCCGTCGGGAGCAACTTCATAAAGCTCGTAGCTTATTTCGACATACTTGCCGGGAAGAATCTTTTCCATAATCGTAATAGTTTTTAGTGTGTTAGGATAGTTTTACAAATAATCGGTAGAAATATGCCTGACCGGATTACTTGCTCTCTCCTTCGGTCACACCTGCGAGCTCGGGGTCGATCATGATTCGTCCGCAATACTCGCATACTATGATCTTCTTGTGCATCTTGATCTCCATCTGCTTTTGAGGGGGGATGCGGTTGAAGCAACCTCCGCAGGCATTACGCTGGATGTAGACCACGCCGAGACCATTGCGCGCGTTTTTGCGGATACGCTTGAAAGCGGTGAGGGTGCGGGCGTCGATCTTAGGCTCAATCTCCTTGGCCTGCAGACGTAGGCGCTCCTCATCTTTCTTTGTCTCGGATACGATCTCTTCGAGTTGCTGACGCTTCTCCACAAGGATGTGGTTGCGGTCAGCAAGCGACTCTTCAGCCTGAGCGATTTCAGCTTCCTTTGCTTCGATCTCACGGGCATACTGATTGATGCGTTTTTCAGAGAGCTGGATATCGAGAGTCTGGTACTCTACCTCTTTAGTTAACAAATCAAACTCGTGATTGTTCCTGACATTGTCGAGTTGCTGCTTGTAGATGGCAATCTGAGACTGGGCTTGCTCGATATTGTTTTTCTCCTTTGTAGTCTTGATTCGGAGTTCGTCGATTTCGGCACGGTATTTATCCACACGAGTGTGAAGGCCCTGGATGCTGTCCTCGAGGTCTCGCACTTCTTCGGGGAGCTCACCGCGGATGGTCTTGATGCGGTCGATTTCCGAGAGGATAGTCTGCAACTCGTAGAGGGCACGGAGGCGCTGCTCTACCGAGAGCGACTGTTCTGTAGTGTTTTGCTCTGTAGCCATAGTGATATCTGTAGTTTTTTTCTTTTTCGAGGTTGATGAGGAGGGGCTTGGAGAGAGTGGTGATATCGTTCAGAAGATGTAACGGAGGGGGTTGCGCTCCGCAGATGACTGACGGAGTGCAAAGTTAGGAAATTTTTTCGAAATTATATCCGAAAAAATTGACTTAGTGCATATTTCACTTTCGAAGTGACCCACATCGGCAATGAGTATATCGCGGCCGAAGTCTACGAAATCGTGGTAGCGGATGTCTGATGAAATATAGGCATCTGCGCCTGATGCGATGGCAGCAGGGATAAATTCGCCTCCGGAGCCACTGCAGAGAGCTACCCTTGAGATGAGAGAATCCACAGGGGTGAAGGCTGAAAGACGAACCACATCGGCTGTGTAAATCCTCTTCACGAGCGCAGCGAACTCGCTGACACTCAGAGGCGACTGAAGCTCTCCAACGATACCGAGGCCGGCATCAGAGGTTGAACCGACAGGAGAGAGCACCCGCATGCCGGATAGGCCGAGGAGCTCTCCGAGCCTCCGCGACACCCCTTCGGGGGCAGAGTCGAGAGCCGTGTGCGATGAGTAGATGTAGAGACCGCCTTTGATAGCCTCCATGACGGCAATCTCAGCAGGCTTCTCGGGGGAAATGCTTTTCAGACCGCGGAATATCAGCGGATGGTGTGACAGGAGTAGATTGCATCCGCAGCCGAGAGCTTCACTAACAGTCTCAGGGGTAACATCAAGACAAGTCATCACCCCCGTGCATGCTTTATCGACAGGCCCGGGGCGGAGCTGCCATCCACTGTTGTCCCACTGCTCCTGGAGGCGGAGCGGAGCCTCAGCTTCGATGGCGGCTATAATATCTGCTATAGTGATTTGCAAATTCTGAAAACTATTTACTATCACTCCTTAGGGAGATCGAGTTTGATGCTGAGCTCCTCAAGCTGCGAATCGTCGATAGCGGAAGGAGCGTCAATCATCATGTCGCGCCCTGAATTGTTTTTGGGGAAGGCAATGACATCGCGGATAGAGTCGAGCCCGGCAAGGATGCTGACAAAGCGGTCGAAACCGAAAGCGAGGCCGCCGTGGGGTGGCGCACCATATTTGAAGGCGTTCATCAGGAAGCCAAACTTATATTGGGCATCCTCTTCGCTGAGGCCGAGCAGGGAGAACATCTTGTTTTGCAGGGCAGCGTCGTGGATACGAATTGAGCCGCCACCGAGTTCGTTGCCGTTTACCACCATATCGTAGGCAGTAGCGCGGACAGCACCGGTGTCGCTGTCGAGAAGTGCGATATCGTCAGGATTGGGCGAAGTGAAGGGATGGTGCATGGCATAGAAGCGCTGAGTCTCATCATCCCACTCGAAGAGGGGGAAGTCGATGACCCAGAGGCAAGAGAACTTCTGAGGGTCACGCAAGCCCAGACGCGAGCCCATCTCAAGGCGAAGCTCGCAGAGCTGCTTGCGGGTCTTCATGGCAGGACCTGCAAGGATGAGGATGAGGTCGCCCGGCTTGGCACCGCAACGGTCGGCCCACTTGCGAAGATCCTCTTCGGAATAGAACTTCGACACAGATGATTTGATAGAGCCGTCGGCCTCCATTTTCACCCACATCATCCCCTTGGCGCCAATCTGCGGGCGCTTCACAAAGTCGGTGAGCTGATCGAGTTGCTTGCGGGTATAGTCGGCACATCCCGGAGCCACGATGGCGCCTACATATTCGGCGTCGTCGAGCACCGCGAAGCCACGACCCTCGGTGAGATCCTTGATCTCATGGAACTCCATGCCGAAGCGGGTGTCAGGCTTATCAGAGCCGTAGAGACGCATTGCGTCTGCCCAAGTCATGCGGGGGAAAGGCTCTGTGAAGTCGATATCCTTTACATATTTAAATATGTGTTTGACGAGGCCTTCAAACATCTGAAGCACATCCTCCTGATCGACAAACGACATCTCGCAGTCGATCTGGGTGAACTCCGGCTGGCGGTCGGCACGAAGATCCTCGTCGCGGAAACACTTGACAATCTGGAAATAACGATCAAAGCCACTGACCATCAGCAGCTGCTTGAAAGTCTGAGGCGACTGAGGCAGAGCGTAGAACTCGCCGGGATTCATACGAGAGGGCACCACGAAGTCGCGGGCGCCCTCGGGGGTTGACTTGATGAGCACCGGAGTTTCTACCTCGAGGAAGCCTTTGGAGTCGAGATAACGGCGTATCTCGAAGGCCATGCGGTGGCGGAGTTCGAGATTGGCCCTTACACAGTTGCGACGCAGGTCAAGGTAGCGGTAACGCATACGCAGATCATCGCCTCCATCAGTATCGTCCTCAATAGTGAAGGGGGGCACATCACTGCGGTTGAGCACTTTAAGATCAGTAGCGATAATCTCAATGTCGCCGGTGGGGATATTGGGATTCTTGTTGGTGCGCTCAGCCACTTTGCCGGTGACCTGCACCACAAATTCGCGACCGAGATGATTAGCCGCCTCGCAAAGAGCGGCATTTGTATCGTTGTCAAACACCACCTGAGTGATGCCATAGCGATCTCTAACATCGACGAAAGTCATGCCTCCCATCTTGCGGGCACGCTGCACCCAGCCTGCGAGAGTCACCTCGCGGCCTGCATCGCTCAAGCGGAGCTCTCCGCATGTGTTTGTCCTGTACATATGAAGTTTGATTCCTATTATATGTTTCTTTTATTCATCGCAAAAAAAATAGCCGTTTTCGCTTCATGTTCGACCCATTCCCGATCCATTTCTGACTTAATTTCACTCCAGACCGGATCCATTTTCGCACCATATTCTTAAGATAAAATGAGAATTTGCAGCGGAGAAATGGTATAGCTTAGGGGGGCGGATAAAGCCCATCCAACGGCTTTTAACGCACAAAATTACAAAGAATCGACCATAAAATCAAAAAAGCATAAAAAAATCACAAAAATCCACCTCCATGGAATTTTTTTGTGATTTTTTGTGTCACCTTTGCAGTGGTGAATGAGTCTTACATACGAGAGTCTCTCAAAATCACTCATAAAATTTCCACCGACAAAAAAACAAATCAAAAAATCAACATCATAAGGTCATACATCTCATTATCTTCAAAACCATTTTAACAATCTAAACATTAACCCTAAAGATAAAATTCAGTTATGGAAATCGTGCCCATCAGCATATGCGTAGTGCTTCCGATCGCAATCGTGCTCATTATTTCTCTCACCAAGATCAACGGCGACAACCAGCGCACAAAAATCCTTCTCAAAGCCATCGAATCAAATAAAGAGGTCGACACTGACAAACTCCTTGACGCCCTGAAGAAACCGCGTCGCTCAGCCACCGAACTGCTCAATCTCCGCCTGCTTCGCGGATGCATCTGCACACTCATCGGATTAGGCTTTATAACCATAGGCATTGTCAACTGGTGCAGGGGGGAGCTTTTCGATGGTGACGACGTGTTGGTCCCTTTAGTTTTCGGCGGAATACCCTTCTTAATCGGTGTGAGCTACCTCATAGTCTATTTCGTGACACGCAAGGAATTAAATCGTACCAACGACTAATCCTGCCATGACACGCGAGGAATTTATAACCCGGATAGAAGCCATCGAGGGGGCGTTCAGGCGCTTTCTTGTGGCTCTATGCTGCGGCGATACCACACTCGCGGATGACATTGCGCAAGAGACATTCATGAAGGCCTTCATAGCCTGCGACACACTTAAAGATCCCGAGAAGTTCAAGTCGTGGATATTCCGCATAGGCCATACGACCTTTCTCAGTCATCTGAGGAGCGAAAAAGCCCATGAAGACTATGAGGCCACGAGCCACATCGCTTCAGCCGACAGCGCTGACTCGGAGTTCCGCTATCAGGATCTCTACACAGCACTCAATATGATATCCGAAAAAGAGAGATACTCACTCCTGCTTTTCTACATGGAGGGGTACTCCATAAAGGAGATTTCGGCCATAATCAACGCCACGGAGAGTGCCGTCAAGCAACATCTTTCGCGAGGGCGCAACCATCTGCGAACACTATTGTCAAACATGTAATCTCCCCTACCCTAATGGACGACGATAAAATCAAAGACTTATTTTCAAACTTTAATCCCACCCTATCTTCCTCTGCCCGGTTTATGGAGCGGCTGCAGAAAAATATGGAGATAGTGGATATGATCCGGAGCCAGAATCAGGCCATGCGCAGACGCAACCGTCTGGCAGTCGCCATAGCCGGCATCTCAGGCTTTGCGATGGGAGTGGTCATGACCCTGCTCTTCCCCACGATCAATGGTTGGCTCGCATCACTCAGCGCGCTGATAATTAGCAATTTCAGCATGGATATTCCTATGCCTGACAGCAGTCAGATCACCTGGAGTGTCATTGCTGCGGTGTGTGTGCTGACTTCTCTGAGTGTTTATGAACTTGCGATGTCGGGAGGAAACGCGCGAGGAGCATATAGCCCAGCAAGCCGGCCAAAAGAGAGCCGATGACAATGCCGAGCTTAGCATCGTTGAGAAGTCTCAACCCATCAGCGCCGGCGTCGCCATAGGAAAGGTTGGCGATGAAAAGTGACACCGTGAACCCAATGCCGCCAAGCACTGCCGTGGCTGCTATCATAGGCCAGTTGGTACCATCAGGCATAGAGGCAAGCCGGAGCTTGACGGTGAGCCATGAGAAGAGGAATATCCCGGCAAACTTACCTACGATCAAGCCCACGATTATCGCCAGACTAATGCCGCTGACAATGGTGAGGGGATTCATATCGAGGATGAAGATGCCGGCATTGGCAAAGGCAAAGAGAGGCACGATGAAATAATTGATGACCGGATGGAGGGAGTCTTCGAGGTCTTGAAGGGGGGATATCACCTTGTCGGAGGCACTCTCTATCTGCTTGAGCCAGTCGAGCTCATCGTGGTTGAGCATATTTTCTTTTCCGAGATGATCATCGTCGGCCTCATTGAAATGCCTTATGGAGTCACGGATGATCCTTACATATTTACCGGGGTGAAAGACAGGGGTGGAGGGGATGCAGAAAGCCACCAGCACTCCGGCAATCGTGGGATGAATACCCGAGTTCAGCACCAGAAACCAGACCACACCGCCCAGAACGAGGTAGAACATCTTGCTCTGAATCTTCAGCACGGCTCCTCCAATAATCAGGAGTGCCAATCCTATGGCTGCATAGGCCAGGAAGGCCACGGAGATATGCGAGGAATAGAAAAGCGCTATGACAATTATGCCCCCTATATCGTCGACCACTGCCAGAGTGGTGAGGAAGATCTTCAGCGAAAGGGGCACACGGTTACCGAAAAGCGCCAACACTCCGAGAGTGAAAGCAATATCCGTAGCCATAGGGATTGCGGCTCCCCCGGCATAGTTTGTGCCGTAGGCAAAGAGCATATAAAGACCCACAGGTACCACCATCCCCCCTATCGCCGCCACAATCGGCAGCAGAGCCTGCCGAAACGACGACAACTCCCCTACGAGCACTTCGCGCTTGATCTCAAGCCCTATAGCGAAGAAAAAGATAGCCATCAGGGCGTCGTTGATAAACTGAAGCACCGTCATCGGGTGACCACCATGGGAGAAGAGGTTGAAACTGCCAATCTGCAGTCTCATCTCCTGAGTCCAAAAGTGGTTGTAGAGGGTATTTATGCCGGGGATATTTGCCACGACAAGGGCAAGTATGGTAGCGAAAATCAGCACGTTGCCACCGGTTGCATGTCGGCTGAGAGCCTGACGGGCTGCATAGAATACGGTGTGAGGGGTCTTGCGGTCTACTTTCATTTTCTAAAAACCGGATAAAAAAAGTGATGAACTGTCTGAATAACAATCCACCAACTTATATTGTTTTTTATAGCCTGTCGGATTTGCAAGGGGTTTCCCCGGCCTCCTTACGGTGCTTTCTGCGCCGGATTATCCACCCTACAAGCCTACCGCTGCGGTCGAGCACAAAAAGTCCTGCCAAGATGGTGATGAAGACGAGTGTGAGGAAGCTTAGGATATATCCCCCGGCAGGATCCATGCGGTCGGCCAGTTCATCGGCAGGGGTCTCCGTCACAATCGCATAGCTGATGGATGAAAGCGCACGCTTCCACTGCACCACACCATCCTTGAGATAGACCAGCGCCGCTCTGCCGCGTGCAAGTTCCTTTATTAGAGTGGGCTCTGCGCTGTAAATCGGATAGGAAGCCATCGAGAGGTCGCGCCACCACTCCACATCGTTGGCATCGCCGCTGACAAGCGCCACCATGGAGCCTCCACGCTTCTCCATGAAATCGTTGAGGTCATTTAATAAATAGGTGTAAGAGAGGTCGACCCCCTTCATGTCCGGGATAGTGACAATAAACTGCTCACCTTCAGTAGAAATGATGTCGGGGGCTATATCTTCACCCTCGTAGATGACACTGAACCCGTCGCTGACCCCCTCGCTTCCCTCCACCAGGTGGCGATCTACAAATTGCCAGGTGCTGTCGGGTAGATTATCAAGTGTAAAAGAGGCTTTGCGACCATCCTTCTCATAGATAAACTCGTAGACCGGTTCGTTATCATCCTCATCCTCCCCCGCGGAGAGGAGCATGGTCCCGGGGGAGAAACGACGGAAATCGATCATGGGTTGGATTGTGTAGCCGAATATGGCCACTATCAGGATGTAGAGCGAAAGGATAGCGCCTACAACCCATTGGAGATAGGGAACAAATAGCCCACCCACACGGTTATTGAACTTCACAAGATAGAGGATACCTATCGTAAGAAAGATATTTTTTGCAAAAGAAGCGCCATTGGAGATTACAAGGAAATCTCCAAAGCAGCCGCAGTCTGAGACAGGATTGTCAATGAGCAGATAGGCAGTCAGCGGGAGCATGAAGGCCATCATCAGGAGCATCAGCACCGGAGCTATGCGCTGATAGCAGCCCAGAAGCAATAGAAATCCCAGCACAAACTCAATACCGCCAAGAAGATAGGCTGCAATCACCACCAGTTGCGAGGGGATCTCCCACCCCCACACCTCGAGGTATTCACTGATCTTAAAGAAACTGCCCCAGGGGTCGACACTCTTGACAAACCCGCTGAACACGAACACTGCGCCCACCAGAAGGCGGAGTGTCCACACCACTGCGGGATGGTAGAGTCGCTCAATTATCCCCTTCGGAGAGCTTGATGATGGCGAAGACTGCATAGTTGATGATATCCATGTAGTTAGAGTCGATCCCCTCGGAGGCGATGGTGTTACCGTCGTTGGATTCTATCTCCTTTACTCTCTGAATTTTAGTAAGTATGAAGTCAGTGTAGGAGTTCACCCTCATCCCTCGCCAGGCGTCGCCGTAGTCATGAGTCTTAGCCCCCATGAGATCGCGGGCGGCGTGCATGAAACTATCGTAGAGAGCCAGAGCCTCCGCGGGCTCGATGTCGGCTTCGTCGGCATACCCCTTCTGAAGTTGGATCAAGCCTATGATACCATAGTTTACAATAGCCATAAACTCGCCTAAGATACCTTCGTTGATCATGGCAGGTCCTTCTTCGAGTGTCCGGATTCGCTTAGCCTTGATATAGAGCTGGTCAGTGATAGAACGGGGCCGCATGATGCGCCATGATGCGCCGTAGTCTTTCAACTTGTTGGCGAAAACGGTCCGGCAGGGTGCCAGCGCCTGATCAAACTGTTCGAGTGTGGTCATCGTGGATGGGGTTTTGAGCGAAAATATTATCCGAATATGGTAGGGAGCAAAGGGGAGAACTTTAAAGCCTCCCCCGCGGAGCAGGGCTTTGCAATCCGACGGGGGAGGCTTAAAGGTTATAAGGATTTAATCCTGAATCAATACTTCAGAAGATCCTCTACACGCTTGAGGTTGTCGCCATCGTTGAGCATGTAGTAGATATTTTTGAGATAGCGGAGAGCGTCGGTCTGTTCGTTGTCGATCTGATAGCACTTTTCGAAATATACGGTGGCCTCCTTGAGGAGAGGACGCATATTCTCGTAGTTGTACTTGTTATACTCAGTCTGAGGCATATCGACAGCTTTCTGATCAAGTTCGTCATATTTCTGGGCGAGCATACGGCCATAGTTGAGGTTGGTGTAAGGGTTCTCGGGATCGAGTTCCACAGCCTTCTTATAGTTGCCCATAGCTTCCTCGTTGTTGCCCTCCTGCTCCTGCAGCACAGCGAGCGAGAGATAGTAGGCGCCATTTTCGGGCTCCTCTGCCATAGCCTTGTTGAGCATCTCATGAGCCTTGTCATATTCCTTAGCGTCAATGTAGCAGTTGAGCAGGCGCTGGAGATAGCGGGGATCCTTTGTGCCGAGCTTGTCGAGAGCAATCTGGGAATATTTGCGCTTGAGACCCTCATCCTTGAGTTCGTAGGCCACACTGTAGGCATAGTCGTAGGCAGTTGGGTCGTCGTAGCCGATTTCGAGCACACGGTCAAAAGCCTTCACAGACTCAGGGAGCATCTTAGCCTGCCATGCAGCGAGGGCGCAGTTGTATTCGATCTGAGCCACAACTGAGTCAGGGAGAGCAGCAGGAGCAGCCTTACCGAGCGAGGGGTTGCCGGGGAGATTGAGGTAGACCTGAAAAGCCTCGTAGGCCTTGGCGAAATCTCTTGTGTCCCAGAAAGCGGCGCCGGCATTGAGATAATCGTTGTGGTGACCGGCAATCTGACCGGCTATTTCCTTGGAATATTTAGTCTTCACCTTCCCTTTGGCATCGACCACGGTATCAACGGCGAGAGCCTGCACACCATATTTGTAGCCATCGAGAAGAGCGCTGCCCATATCGGCAAGATTCACATCCTGCCCGAATGATTTCTTGGCAAAGAGATCGTCGTAGATTTTGAAACCGGCTTTACCGGGAATCCAGAATGTAGCGGCGTCAGAAGCCGTCTCAGGATTAGAGAAAGCGGGAGTAATCACAGTGATTGCTTCCTGGTAAACGGGATAGCTGTCAGCAGCCTTAAAAGCCTTTTCAGCTTCCTTCACCACAGCTACCTGAGCATTGAGAGAGGCCACTGCAAACAGGCCGAGTGTTAGGATGCAAAATTTTTTCATGGGTTGATGTTTTGATATGTGAATTGAGTTAATAATTCTAATTCTTAAAGGTTGGGGAACCGGGATTGTCAGAGATCGGAGTCGGTATCGTCGTCATCGATTTCTACCTCCTCATCGTCGTCGATGACCTCATCCTCTTCCACCTCATCTATTTCAAGGATTTCGGTGGCCGGAAGAGCCTCCTGAGCTTCAACCTGCTCCACTTCCTCCTCAGGGTCACTGTCGACACAGCACACGGAGGCAATCGTGTCGTTGCGCTTCTCAAGGTTGATGATGCGCACACCCTGAGTGGCTCGGCCCTGCAGACGGATGTCAGACACATGGATGCGGAGGGTGATACCGCTCTTGTTGATGATCACGAGGTCGTTGTCGTCGTTGACACTTTCGATGGCCACGAGGCGTCCGGTCTTCTCTGTGACATTCAGAGTGCGAACACCCTTTCCACCTCGGTTGGTGATACGATAGACGGGGACTTTGCGGGTTTCGCCATTTTCGTCAACCTCCTCGGTGTCGAGCGGAGTGCGCTTTCCATAGCCATTTTCGCTAAGCACCATCACATCATTGGAGGTATCGGCGCTCATACAGATCATGCCTACCACCTCGTCATCCTCGCCGTCGAGGGTCATGCCGCGCACACCTGCCGACATTCGTCCCATCTCCCTGACTTTGTTTTCGGGGAAGCGGATTGCGCGACCATTGCGGTTGGCGAGGATGATGTCGCTCTGCCCGTCGGTCATCTCCACGGCGAGGAGCTCATCGCCCTCACGGATGATTATAGCATTCACGCCCTTGGAGCGGGGACGGGAATATGCCTCGAGACAGGTCTTTTTGATGACACCCTTCTTGGTGGCGAACACAAGGTTGTGGGTCTTGACAAATTCGCTGTCGCCGAGCGACTTGGTGCAGATGAAAGCTTTGACAGAATCGCCCGGTTCGATGTTGAGCAGATTCTGGATTGCACGTCCCTTGGAGTTTTTCGCACCCTCGGGTATGTCGTAGACCTTGAGCCAATAGCAGCGCCCTCTCTGAGTGAAGAAGAGCATTGAATTGTGCATCGAGGCGGGATAGATATATTCGATGAAATCCTCATCGCGGGTATCGGAGCCCTTGGCGCCGACGCCTCCGCGGTTTTGAGCGCGGAATTCACTCAGCTGAGTGCGCTTGATGTAGCCGAGGTGGGAGATTGTGATGATCATATCATCATCCGGATAGAAATCCTCGGCATTAAAGTCACCGGCGGTATAGTCGATATTGGTGCGACGCTCATCGCTGAAGCGGTCTCTCACCTCAGCGAGCTCACTCTTTATGAGTTCGCGGCACACATTGTCGTCGGAAAGGATGAGTTGCAGACGTGCTATCTCCTTCTCGAGTTCCTCATATTCACTGCGCAGCTTGTCCTGCTCCAGACCGGTGAGCTGACGTATGCGCATCTCTACGATGGCAGCCGTCTGGGGGTCTGTGAGACCGAAACGCTCCTTGAGAGCTTCGCGGGCACTCTGGGTGTCGGCAGCCGAACGCACTATTGCGATCACCTCGTCGATATTGTCGGTGGCAATAAGGAGTCCCTCAAGAATATGTGCGCGCTCCTGAGCTCTGGCAAGCTGGAAATTGGTGCGTCGGATCACCACCTCGTGGCGGAAATCAACAAATTCCGCTATCAGATCCTTTAGTGTGAGAGTCTTTGGTCTGCCACCCACAAGCGCCACATTGTTGACACTGAAGGAGGCCTGCATCTGGGTCATCTTGTAGAGCTTGTTGAGCACCACATTGGAATTTGCATCGCTCTTGAGCTTGATGACAATGCGCATACCTTTATAATTACTCTCATCGTTGATGTCGGCGATGCCGTCGAGCTTCTTATCGTTGACAAGTTGTGCTATATATGCTATCAGCTCGGCCTTGTTGACGCCGTAGGGTATCTCGGTGACGATGATATTCTCGTGATTGTCCTCAACCTCGATCTCGGCCTTTGAGCGGATGAGGATGCGACCGCGGCCTGTCATATAGGCATCCTTGACACCTGAATATCCATAGATTGTGCCACCCGTGGGGAAGTCAGGAGCGGGAAGATATTTCATCAACCCTTCGATATCTATCTCTGGATTATCGAGATAGGCTATGCAGGCATTGATAGATTCGCCCAGGTTGTGGGTGGGCATATTTGTGGCCATACCTACGGCAATACCGGAAGCGCCGTTGACGAGCAGGTTGGGGAAACGGCTCGGGAGCACCACAGGCTCACGGCGGGAGTTGTCGTAGTTAGGCTGGAAATCAACTGTGTCGCTTGCTATATCGGCGAGCATTTCCTCACCGAGTTTCTGGAGGCGCACCTCAGTGTAACGCATCGCAGCAGCGCCGTCGCCATCGACCGAGCCGAAGTTGCCATGGCCATCGACGAGAGTGTAGCGCATAGCCCAGGGCTGCGCGAGGCGCACCACAGTGCCATAGATAGAAGAGTCGCCATGGGGGTGGAACTTACCCATGACTTCACCAACACAGTTGGCCGACTTCTTATGAGGCTTGTCGGAGGTGTTGCCCATCTCATACATACCGAAGAGCACGCGCCTGTGGACAGGCTTGAGACCATCGCGCACGTCGGGCAACGCACGCGACACTATCACCGACATCGAGTAGTCGATGTAGGCGCTCTTCATCTCGTTTTCGATATTGATCTTAATTATTCGATCCTCTGCAATCATATTTTTCCTAAGAGTATGTTTGCTTTTTACTTGTGATAACGGTTTATCTGTCGCCCATAGGGAGAGCCGCTTTTAACTTTGGGATTGGGAAGTAAAAAAAGAGGCCTAATCAGAGCGTTTTTCCCCACAAAGGTAAGAATTTTTTTTGGAAAATACTATCTTTGCAAAGCAAGAATCGTCAGAAATTTGTTATTACTTCGGTTGGATTGACTTCAGCAGTCGCCACAAATATAAAATTTCGAGGCGAGAGAGGTCATTTAACCAATTTTATATGAGTTTGGCACATTTTTTGCTGTCATCTCTTTGCCGACCATCAGCTCCCTAAGGGGGCGACCTCGGCTCTCCAACCACTTTTCATAAAAACACTTCATTGAAGTTACTCTTTTAAAGAATGGATACAGTTTATTCTCAGAAATTTAAAGAAGTTCTCAACGACTCTCCCAAACAGGCGGCGCGTCACAACAATCGCTATGTGATGCCCGAGCATCTGCTGCTGTCGCTGCTCTCTGACATAGAGGGCGAGCCGGCACGTCTGGTGGATCGCTGCGCGAAAAACGCCTCAGCCTACGAGCTGCGGGAGAATCTTGACACCGCCCTCTTCAATGCCTCCTCCGAGGCTGACTATCAGGGCACTGTGGGTATCGCTGACGTAGTGCTCAGCGATCTCACCGGTCGCATCATAAAACTCAGCGCTCTCGAGGCACGCAATCTCAAAAGCATCGAGGTTGACCCCTCACACCTTTTATTGGCTATCTTCCATAATTCAGAGGCCAAAAACTCGGAGTTCATGCAGCCATTTCAGCGGGCCGGCATCACCTACGAGTCGCTCAGCCGTCTACTGATGGCCGACTCCGGCGCTCCGGCCCCCTCGATGTCTGACATCAGCGACGAGGAGGACGACGACGAGGAGGACACCATGCCGCCTCACTCTGAGCCTCCCCGCCATCAGCAGAGTGAAAGGCCCTCGGACCAGAACCGGCAGGGAAGAGCACCACGTAAGGGCAACGACACCCCGGTGCTCGACAAATATGGCAACGATATGACTCTTGCTGCCGAGGAAAACAGGCTTGACCCCGTGGTGGGGCGCGATGTGGAGATCGAGCGCCTTGCGCAGATACTCAGTCGCCGCAAGAAGAACAATCCGGTGCTTATCGGTGAACCGGGGGTTGGTAAATCCGCAATTGTAGAGGGTCTTGCGCTGCGCATTGTCCAGCGCAAGGTGTCGCGTGTGCTCTTCGGCAAGCGTCTCATATCCCTCGACATGGCCTCGATCGTTGCGGGCACCAAATATCGCGGACAGTTTGAGGAGCGTGTCAAAGCCATCCTCGACGAACTTGCCAAAAACAAGGATATCATACTCTTTATCGACGAGCTCCACACCATTGTGGGTGCCGGCAATGCCGCAGGCTCGATGGATGCCGCCAATCTTCTCAAACCGGCTCTCGCCCGCGGCGAGATCCAGTGCATCGGCGCCACCACCCTCGATGAGTATCGCAAGAATATTGAAAACGACGGCGCCCTCGAGCGCCGCTTCCAGAAGGTGATGGTGGAACCCACCACTCCTGAAGAGACACGCATTATCCTCGATAATATCAAGGATAAGTATGAGTCTCACCACAATGTCAACTATACTCCCGAAGCACTCGATGCTTGTGTGAAACTCACCGAGCGCTATATCTCTGACCGAAATTTCCCTGACAAAGCAATCGATGCCATGGACGAGGCCGGCAGCCGTGTCCATGTTTCCAACATCTCGGTCCCCAAGGAGATAGAGACCCTCGAGAAGGAGATAGAAGAGACCTCAGCCCAGAAACTTCGCGCCGCCAAGAGCCAGAACTTTGAGAAGGCCGCCGCCTACCGCGACCGCGAGCAGCAGCTCCGCGCTTCGCTCGACGACGCCAAGGCCAAGTGGGAAGCTCAGCTCGATTCCATGCGCGAGACTGTCGACGAGGAGAAGGTGGCCGAAGTGGTGGCTATGATGACCGGCGTGCCTCTGCAGCGCATCGCCCAGGCCGAAGGGAAGCGCCTCAAGGAGATGGCACCCGCTCTCAAGAGTTTGATCATAGGTCAGGACGACGCTATCGACAAGGTTGTGAAGGCTATCCACCGCAACCGTATCGGACTCAAAGATCCCAACAAGCCTATCGGTACATTCCTCTTCCTCGGGCCTACAGGTGTAGGCAAGACTCACCTCGCCAAGAAACTCGCCGAATATATGTTTGACTCAGCCGACACCCTCATCCGTATCGACATGAGCGAGTATATGGAGAAGTTTACCGTGTCGCGCCTCGTGGGGGCACCTCCCGGATATGTAGGATATGAGGAGGGTGGACAGCTCACTGAGAAGGTGCGTCGCCGTCCCTACTCCATAGTGCTGCTCGATGAGATCGAGAAGGCCCACCCTGACGTGTTCAATCTCCTGCTTCAGGTGATGGACGAAGGTCGACTCACTGATTCTCTTGGCCGACGAGTGGATTTCAAGAATACGATTATAATTCTCACCTCCAACATCGGCTCGCGCCAGCTCAAGGACTTCGGCACCGGCATCGGCTTCAACTCCCGCCCTGCCGACGACAAGGAGTATAGCTCAGGGGTTATCCGCAAGGCTCTCAACAAGGCCTTCGCCCCGGAATTCCTCAACCGTATCGACGACATCGTGATGTTCGAACCCCTCTCCAAGGAGTCGATCTTCAAGATTATCGAGATTGAACTTGCCGGATTCCGCAAGCGTGTCAACGATCTCGGCTACACTCTGACAATCTCTGACGAGGCTCGCAACTTCATTGCCGACAAGGGCTACGACTCGCAGTATGGTGCCCGTCCCCTTAAGCGAGCTATCCAGAAATATCTCGAGGATCGCCTCGCAGAACTGATAATCGATGCCGAACTCACACCCGGCGACGAGATCTCCATCGACTACAAGGATGGCGCTGAGGAACTCTCTACCGAGATCCGTCATCCCGAAAAGAATGAACCTTCTGCGGAGACTGACGCTTCCGCCACCTCGGCTGATTAACGAGGGTCATATCACAAACCTACCACTTGAGGCTGCTTCCGGTTCCCACCCGAAGCAGCCTCATTTATTTGGTCTTCCCGCTTCAAAACAACTCTGATTAAAGGTCGAAATATACACCAAAATACATGAATAGAAAATTTCAATTCGATATAGTGCATTTTTGATTTTATCGTTTATTATGTCTACTTTTGCGATAGTCAATGCCATGGTCAGTCAATGAAAAGGTTTGTAATCAATACATTTCTGCTCTACATCCTCCTTGTGGGGCTGTTTACGGCTGCCATGTATATTGCATACTCCATACCGTCAGAGAAACTAAAATCTCATGTCGCCGCCTCAACCCCCATTCTGACTCAAGAAGGGTATCATCCCGATTCCGGATTTGCCCCCCGCTTCACATGCCGCGACAATTTCACCGACACCTGGATGATGCTGATTTGCTTTGAGGATACTACTGATGGAAAATTTGAAAATTTCGCAAAAAACTCTCATTATTTCAATGAAGATTTCAGCGATGTGGAAACCGGATCCATCTCACTGCTGAAAAAATCTGCTGAGGGAAACACCGGGGGACTGCAACGCGCAAACTACGGCCGCTATTGGCACGGATACCTGCTGCCACTCAAAATTTCATTGCTCTTTACCGACTATGCGGGAATCAGAGTGATAAACTGTGTGTTGCAGGCTCTCCTTCTGGCAGCGATAGTCATTCTGATCTGGAAGAGACTCCCTCATCCGGTCACAGCAGCCTTCCTGCTGACACTCATATTCCTCCACATCTATGTGGTTCCACTCTCGCTGCAATACAGCACCTGCTTCTATATCACCTACATTTCACTTCTGCTCTTACTCTTGATCCCGGCACTGAGAAGGACTCTCTCAGCCGGTGCGCTCACCTTCTTCACCATCGGCGCCGTCACCTCATTTATGGATTTCCTGACCACCCCGACCCTCACTCTATGCATTCCGGCAGCGATAATTCTCTACGGCGACGATGACAGCCTTCGAAAGTCAATAGCATGGATTGCGATGTGGTTTGCCGGTTACACTATTCTCTGGGCCACGAAATGGGTGGAAGCTGCCGCTATCACCGGATCTTGGATATGGGGAGATGTTTTCTCCTCAATAGGACAGCGGACCATGGGCGAAATAGTCAACAGCTCGCTATCCTTCCCCACTTATATTCTTTCCGCGATAATGTTGGCCGGCTTGGGAGTTATGACACTTCAAGGACTAAGAGCCCTCAGACGTTCACACAACCCGTCGGAAGTAAAATCATATTTCTATCTGCTAATTATTTCAGCTGTGGTACCGGCATGGTACGCAATGCTCAATAATCACACTACCATCCATTTTTATTTCACCTGGCGCGCCTTGGGAGGACCGCTTCTCTGCTTCCTGATGTATGAGTGGTCGCTGTTGCGTCTCAAATTCAAAAGATGAAAACGGCAGTACTTATTCCTTGTTTCAACGAAGAGACTACCATAGGGAAGGTAGTCAGAGATTTCAAGAATCAGCTTCCGGATGCTGAAATCTGGGTCTATGACAATAACTCCACTGACGGCACTGTCAGGGAGGCTCGCGAAAATGGCGCTCTAATCGGACATGAACCCCGTCAGGGGAAGGGCAATGTGATTCAGTCGATGTTTCTCGATATCGATGCCGATATCTATGTGATGGTGGATGGCGATGACACTTATCCGGCCGGAAGCGTCAGGGAACTGATTGACCCCATAGTCAAAGGCGAAGCTGACATGGTGATGGGCGACCGTCTGAGCTTCGACTATTTCAATGTAAACACCCGGCCGTTTCACAATGGAGGTAACCGCTTGGTGAGATACTTGATAAATAAGCTTTTCAATGGCTCTCTCAATGATATTCTAACCGGCTACCGAGCCTTCAGCCGCGATTTTGTAGAAAATTTCCCTCTCACTTCCGGTGGATTTGAATTAGAGACTGAAATGACGATTCATGCGCTCGACAAAAGCCTAAAAATCAAAGAAATCCCCATAAAATATTCCGATCGCCCGGAGGGGAGCACCTCGAAGCTCAACACCTTTATTGATGGAGCGAAAGTGATTCGAAGCATAATCCTTCTATTCAGAGATTACAGGCCCCTGAGATTTTTCACAATAATATCAGGATTCCTGACACTTTTGGCAATTGGATTTCTCATCCCGGTGCTATTGGACTACCATCGGACCGGACTCGTGGAGCGCTTCCCAACTCTGATAGTCTGCTCATTGGTGATTCTGTTAGCCATAGTGCTCTTCTGCATTGGCATCATGCTTGAGGTCTCGGCACGACGCAATCGTCAGACCTTCGCTCATCTGCGCCTGCTCTCCCGCAGGATTCAATCTTGGAAAAATTTGAACACAACAGGATATAACTGACCTCGCTCTTAGTTATCCTTGTTTTTCAAAATTCAAGCCTACCCAAATGCAGCGGTAGACAGAGCTCCTTCCGGTGGCAGAGATTTGCAAGATTTCAAGATTTGCACTACCTTTGCGCTGCAATTCACAAAGAATTGCCTTTTGATGGATAGAACCAAGAACACATTTATAATCGACGGCCCACACCTTAGGAACTGGGGCTTTATGGAAAACTGGAAGAGCACTGCTTCGCTTTAGCCAAAGAGCTGCTCAGTTGGTGAGTAACACACGTGTAGGATTACTCACACATATTACCATCACATTTTTTCAGTTATCTTTTTCACTCCTGTTTTATGAACAATCTTCGATTGCTCGCAGGGTTGCTTTGCGGCACCTTGCTGAGCGAAGGGGTGTGTGCGTCCGGCCAATCTATAGTGACTCTTGAGGAGATATTTGAAGTGGCTGAGTCCCACAGCACACAGTTGCGGCCCTCCATCACCGCTCAATCAGAGGCCGAGCTCGACATCAAAGCGGCTCAATCGGCGCGCCTCCCTGACATCACAGCCAATGCATCTGTCAGTTATATAGGCGACGGATTCACCACCGGACGCAACCTTTCAGACTATCAGCGCGCCCCTATTCCTCATCTCGGCACCGGCCTTAACATCAGCGTCAATCAGCCGATATATACCGGAGGAGCTATCACAGCTGCAATAGAACTCGCTCAGTTGAAATCTACTGCATCACGGTTTGCCGCCGACCTCAAGCGCGACAATATCCGTTTTCAACTCACCGGCTTCTATCTCGATATCTACAAATACCGCAATCTCAAGGAGGTGGTGGAAGCCAACATCTCATCAGCGCGTAAGATTCTTGATGAAATGACAGCAAGATATGAGCAGGGAACCGCTCTTAAAAACGATATCACTCGCTACGAGCTTCTCATCTCCAATCTTGAACTTCAACTCACAAAGATCGACAATACTATTGAAATCCTCAACGACAATCTTGTATCGATAGCAGGGCTACCTGCCGGGACCGTTATAGTTCCTGACTCAACGATTCTTCACCGTTCGCTACCTCTACTTGATGAAAGCCATTGGCAAGCGGAGGCCCGGTTCAACTCGCCGGTGATAGAGTTAGCGCGCAACAGTGTGGATATCTGCAAGAAAGCTGAATCATTAGTGCGCGCCGATCGACTCCCAAAGATAGGGATAAATGCCGCATGGACCATGGACGGTCCAATACTTGTTGAGGTCCCCCCTATCAACCGCAATCTCAGTTATTGGTATGTGGGCGTAGGTGTCAGCTACAATCTGTCGTCGCTCTACAAGACCGGGAAAACCCTTAATGCCCGCAAAGCCGCTACCCGCAAAGCTGTCGAGGAGCTGACTGCCGCTTCCGAGCAGGTCGATCTCGAAGTGAGAGCGGGATATATCCGCTATCTCGAAGCCTATGAAGAGCTGAAATCTCGCCATAAAGGAGTGCAGCTCGCTATGCAGAATTATCACACCACCTCCATCCGTTTTTCAGAAGGAATGGCACTTATCACCGACATGCTTGATGCTGCCAACTCCCGCCTTGAGGCAGAGCAGCAGCTCATCAATGCTCGCATCGATATCATCTATTATTATCACAAACTCTTATTCACATCAGGAAAGATATGACTCACCGCAATAAAAAATTACTTTCTTATATCCTCTCTTCAATCGTTATCGTGGCCGCTCTTATCTGGGTCGGCAGCAAGTTCCTGCACTTTGGCAATGTGGAGTTTACAGACAATGCTCAGGTGTGCCGTCGCATTGTGCCGGTCAATTCACGCGTGCAGGGGTTCATCAAGGAGATTCGCTTCGACGAGTATCAGAGTGTGAGGAAAGGTGATACACTTGTGATTATCGATGATTCCGATCTGCGTCTCGATGTGGCACGCGCACGCGCCGACCTGCTCAATGCCATGGCCGCAAAAGGAGTGGCCGGAAAGAGCGTAGATGCCGCCGCTGCCGACGTAGCGGTTAGCGACGCTTCCGTGACAGAGGCTAAGGTGCTAATGGAAATGGCGGCCACTGATCTTGCCCGCTACGAGAACCTCTTGAGCCGCGACGCCGTCACCCGTCAGCAATATGATGCCGTGAAGACTGACTTCGAGTCAAAAAAAGCTCGTTATGAGATGCTTTCGCGCCGAAAGGCCGCCAGCAACACGGTAGTGGAAGTGAACCGGGGTAATATCGACCGGTCGCAAGCGGGAATCGAACTTGCCCAGGCTCTGCTTGAAACCGCCGAGTTAAACCTGTCTTATACCGTAATTACAGCACCTTGCGATGGCTTCACCTCTCGCAAAGAAATCCGGCAGGGACAACTTGTGCAACCGGGGCAGACTCTCCTCGACATCGTCGACGACACTGAAACCTGGGTAGCCGCCAATTTCAAGGAAACTCAGCTCCGGAATATCGCTGAGGGTAGCGACGTTGAAATTACCGTCGATGCAATCCCGGGATACAAATTCGCCGGCAAAGTTTCGGCTATCTCTACGGCCTCAGGCTCCGCTCTTTCTCTTATGCCACAAGACAATTCTGCAGGTAATTTCGTAAAAATTCGTCAGAGAATCCCGGTGAAAATCGATTTCTCCGCCGCCAACGATTCTACTCAGATGGCAAAACTGAGAGCCGGGATGAATGTGGAATGTAAAGTCAAATACTGAGATGAGCGACTGGCATGCCCCAAAAGGGCCATTTAATATTCCTGAAGTTCACGACTATATCCCGAGGTGCCTCAAGCCATGGCTCTTCATCCTTTGGGTACTGATTATCCAGTTTTCCGGCGGGATATACCTTGCAGCAGCCTCTGACATGGTTGGCACCACGGCTCTGATGCAGGAGGATATCCTGATGGCAGGTTATGCTTCGCTAATTGGGATGTCTATCAACTTCGCGGTGATGTTCAGAATCAAATTCCGGTTCTCAACGCGCACGCAATTGATAGTGGCCGGCGTGGTACTGATTGCGGCCAACATCATCTGCTCCCACACTGACTCCGTACCGATGCTGGTTGCGACCTGCCTTGTGGCCGGATGGTTCAGGATGCAAGCCACTCTCGCCTGCAACTCTACAATACAGTTGTGGCTCACACCAGCGCGAGACATGGCCGTCTTTTTCTGCTATGTCTACCTGGTAGTTGACACGGTGATCCAGCTCAGCGGCATCGCAACCGTCTATTCAGCCTTCCATCTGCAATGGGAAGTGATGCATTTTATCATGACGGGACTTCTGGCCCTTATGATTCTGATGGTGATGATCCTGCTGAAACCTATGAGGAATCCCATGTTTATCCCCCTGCTTGGCATTGACTGGCTCGGTGCTCTTCTTTGGGCCGGTTTCATGCTATGCTTTACCTATATATTTGTCTATGGAAATTTCCATGACTGGTTGGAGGCGACCGAGATACGCTCGGCCACACTTCTGGGCATTCTGTTTCTTGTGATCAACCTCTGGAGGGCGACATTTCTCCACCACCCTTATATCTCCTTCCAATCGCTCCGGAATAAAAGTGTGTGGCGCGCAACACTTGTCTACCTCGTCTTTTTCACCCTCATAGCCACCGAACATGTTTTTGAACACACCTACGCCTCAACAATTCTGGGATTCGACGACACCAATATCATAGACCTGAACCTCTATGTGACAGCCGGTATCATTGTGGGGTGTGCTCTGACATATTTTACATTTGCGCTGCGCAAATGGAGATACAAGACCATGACCGTCATAGCCTTTGCACTTGCCATTATCTATCTGGCATATTTCTACTTTTTCATCGACTACGGCATCGAAAAGGAGATGCTGTTTGTGCCACTCTTTGCAAGAGGTGTTGCCTCGGTGATAATCTCTATTGTATTTCTAACCTCCATAGTGCAGAGCGGTTTGCCATTCACAGTCTTTCCTCAGGCACTGACTATCAACGGATTTACAGGCGCCGTGATGGGTGCCACTCTCGGGCCGGCCTTGATCGGCGAACTCCTCCGCCATATCATGGCTCGCAATGCAAGCCTGCTTGGGGTGAATATCGTGGATTTCAACCCCGCCATCTCACCCACGCAATTAGGCGACCTGGCAGGCATGGTACAAGTCCAGGCTCTTATCGAATCCATGAAGGAGATCTACGGTATCCTCCTGATGGTAGCGATTACCGCTATTATCTTACTCGTATTTGCCTATGGCAATCTCCGCCCTTGGGCAATTTTCCCGAAGTGGAAAAATATCCGACGTGGAATTATGCGATTAGCTCATAGTCAAGCCTGAATACATCGATGTAGAGGTTACCGACTTCCCGGGCTCTTCCCTAACAGCAGCAGGATTTGCGGACTATGTAAATCACATTATGCAAGTTGCATTATGTTATCAGCATAATGCAACTTGCATAATTCATTTTATATTACTAATTTTGCGGGGCTTTTAAAACTTCCTCTGAAACTCATTTTGACAACTACATGGAGACTCCGAAAAACCCCTTCATATTAGGTCACCGCATCCATCGTCCATATTTCTGCGATCGCGAGCAAGAGCAGGCGACACTCACTGACGCAGTGGTCAATGGACGCAATCTGGTTTTGCTCTCACCAAGAAGGATGGGCAAGACTTCTCTGATCCGCATCTCACTGGAGGAGAACCTTGAAATCAGGGATAAATATCTAATATTCTTCGTTGATATCCTGCAGTCGAACTCCCTCAGCGAGTTTACATATCTCTTAGGGAAGGCCGTGTTTGATACTGTAGCTCAAAAATACCGAAAAAAGCTGAGGAAGCTGACATCCGCGCTTAAATCCCTCTCAGGGAGCTTCGGATTTGACCCTCTTACAGGCCTTCCAACCTTCAACATACAACTTGGGGATATACGCAACCCTGAGTTCACCCTCGAAGAGATCTTCAGCTACCTCGAGCATAGCGAGAAGCCTGTGATTATTGCGATCGACGAGTTTCAGCAGGTCACTAAATACCCCGAGAAAAACACCGAAGCGATCCTGCGCGAACAGATGCAACGAAGCTCCAACGCCACATTTATCTTTGCCGGGAGTGAGTTTTCCATCCTTCAGGAGATGTTCAACAACTCGAAGCGACCCTTCTACAACAGCAGCGACATCATGCACCTCGACCCTATAAACGAGGATTATTACGTAGAGTTCGCAAAATCAATGTTCGAACAGCGGGACCGGTGGATTGATCCGGAGGCGATCCGAAGAGCCTACCGGCTTTTCAACGGGAATACATTCTATATCCAGCGCACGATGAACGGAGCCTTCTCCGCCACCCCCCCGAAGGGCAAATGCGGCGAGGAAACAGTCTCCGGTACTATCCGCGCAATGCTTGCCGCCAACGATGTCCTCTACCGCGAAATCCTTTCCACAGTCTCAATCAATCAGAAAACCACTCTCATAGCCATTGCCAAAGAGGGTGTCGTGGCTAACCCTATGGGGAGTGCTTTCATAAAAAAATATGTCCTGACATCCGCGAGCTCTGTGCAGAGCGCACTTCAAAAACTGATGAAAAGCTCCTTAATATCT
This sequence comes from uncultured Staphylococcus sp., assembly GCA_964619395.1. Classification (GTDB taxonomy): domain Bacteria; phylum Bacteroidota; class Bacteroidia; order Bacteroidales; family Muribaculaceae; genus Duncaniella. Next base: position 35,162 of record CAZUEY010000016.1, read on the forward strand.
AAAACACCGGAGGGATACACACTCACCGACCCCCTACTGAGAATGTTCGTCAATCACCTTTATGGCATCTCAGAAATTTAGAGCCTGTCCCATAATATATGTTAACGCTGAGGTCGCATATCTCGGAG
>CAZUEY010000017.1:0-35274 GCA_964619395.1 uncultured Staphylococcus sp.
CGTGATGGTAAGAAAAAAAGCGGGAGGGTTTATCGTGCTTGCCGGAGGCGGTAAGTGCGATAAACCCTCCCGGGTGAGGTTTGTAAGGGTGTCTGTGATTACTTCTTGAAGTAGCGGTTGTAGAGACCCTGGAAGCCCTGACCATGACGAGCTTCATCCTTTGCCATCTCATGGACGGTGTCGTGGATTGCGTCGAGGTTGAGTTCCTTTGCGCGACGGGCTATACGCATCTTGTCGGCGTTGGCGCCAGCTTCAGCAGCCATGCGTTTCTCAAGGTTTTCCTTAGTGTTCCAAACACATTCGCCAAGGAGTTCGGCAAATTTTGATGCATGTTCTGCTTCCTCAAATGCATAGCGCTTGAAAGCATCAGCGATTTCGGGATATCCCTCGCGGTCAGCCTGGCGCGACATTGCGAGATACATGCCTACTTCGGCACATTCTCCCTCGAAATGAGCTCGGAGATCGGCTTTCATTTCGTCGTCAGTGTCCTTTGCAATACCGATTTCGTGCTCAGTTACAAATTCGAGAGCTGAGCTTTCGTCGAGTTCTTTAAATTTTGAGCGAGGAGCTTTGCAGAGGGGGCAGATTTCGGGAGCTTCGTCGCCTTCATGCACATAGCCGCATACGGTACAAATAAATTTCTTCTTCATAGCAGGTTTGTGTTGATTAGATAGTTATAGTTGAATGGATAATTATATGCGATGAATTCAGTAGTCAAAGCTACTACATTTTTTTCATTTCACCAACCGAAAGCAAAAAAAATTTTTCAGCCGTTCTGCGGCTTGCTTTGACGCGCAGGCATTTCCTACTCCATGAGTGGCAGCTGCGAGAGCATCCTCTTCAGGCGGAGGGCGAGGCGTGGCATAGGCTCGGCAACCGTAAGAGCCACCAGTTCTTTCGCTGAAGCAATATCCCGGATCAATCTCACGACTTCATGGAGCATCAACCCTCCTTCCGGGCCATCGGCTACAGCCGCGAGTATATCTGCGGGATCCATCACATCCATATCAAAGTGGACCATCACTTTGGTTTTACCCGATCTATTCAACCAGTCAACAACCGGATGGCTCGTCTGAGAGAGCTGTCGGGGGGAAAAGTGGGTAAGGCCCAGTTCTTCAACCCGTTTTTCGATGTAAGGATATTCACACTCCCGAAGTCCCGCAAGGCATACATCCCGGGGTGGCACCTTTGCGGGTAGCTGAGCCAATATCTCGTCGTCACCCAATCCCATACAAGCCGTTAGAGCCATAGCATGATAGCCGTTGTAGTCATCGGCAGGGAGGGTGATGTCAGGGTGGGCATCGATCCATACAATTGCCACATCGCCACGATACTTTTCGGCAAGATAGGTAAAGACGGGAACACTTACCGAACATTCACCTCCGAGGGTCACAACCCTGTCAGGGGTCGCAATCCGGAGTGTCGTAAGGGCCGCTCCGGTTTGGTTCACGAGAATATCATGATCGAGGATACCATTTTTCTCGAAGCGCTCTGAAAATTCGGCACTGACAGGGACGATGAAAGTTTCATTGGAGGTCTTCGGGGCAAGAAATTCCAGAAGCATCGCACCGAGATAATATCCTCTGGAGGAATCCTCTTCGGGGATCTCAGGTATCCAACGGGCTATATTTGCTCCTTGCCATTGGGGATAGATCAATCTTATTGTTTTCATTTTCAGTTATTATGCATAGTAGCCATTATTGCACTGATATTTCTAATCAGGCAGTGATGTGGAGGGGGGATGAGATTGCTGCAGTAATGTAGTTGGGAACTGCTTGGGAGGTGGCACTAATTGATTTTGATTATTCGGGCCCGGGGAGAGGAGAGGAAAAATACCTATTTCAGGGTATGTTGGGGCAAGGAGTTTGATAGTAATTTTGCAATCGGATAATTATACGAAACTACCCCCGGTCTCCGGGGATGATACTCATAGCCACGTAATTGATTGATACGAAATAGGCAGTGTGAAACTGAGGTTGTGATAACCGCGATTCGCACTGCCTTTTCTTATTTCTCCAAAGGAACCCCGCGGGGAGGTGGGAGATTACTTGTTGAGATTGTAGACGCTCTTACGGATGAAGGGCTTGAGCGCCGGCACTTCCTGTGCGAGGCCGTTGACGGCGAGACGAGACACCACGATGGCACCAAACACATTGAGGTGGGTGTTGTCGATGCGGCCGTTGGGCGCAAATTCATAGACACCGACGGGCATCCACATGTAGAGCTGCTTTGACTGCTCGGAGCCCATCCCCTGGACGAGTTCATGGGTCAGTTTGTTCATATCCACGAAGGCTACACCGAGTTCGCGGGCCACGTTGCGGGGTGAGTCAAGATAGGCTCCGTGGGTATCGACAAGAGAATCGCCCTCTGCGGGATAGTTTTCGAGGCCGCTTTTCCAAGTTTTCTGGCGGTCGTCGGTCTGCGCGGCAGCCACTCCATTGTTGGGGAAGTTTCGGCGCACGATTGAGTTCATCAAAATGGGGGTGGCACCCTTCTCGCGGGTCTCATTCACGAATTTGCGAAGATTGTCGTCAAACGAACCTCCCGGCTCCGTATAGCGGTCAGGGCTTTTGATCTTCTCATCATTGTGGCCGAACTGGATGATTACATAGTCGCCGGGGCGGAGCTGATTGTAGACAGCCTCCCACTTCCCCTTGTCGATGAAGCTCTTGGAGCTATAGCCATTGAGGGCATGATTGTCGACCTTCACGGCACCTTCGAGATAGATTGGGAGCATCTGGCCCCAGCCGCGCTCCTGATTTTCTTTGTCAAGGGGTTTATTGGCCATGGTAGAGTCGCCGATCATAAACACGGTCACGGTGTCGGTTGGTTCCTGAGCGGCCATCATAAAGGGAAGGCCACAGGCGATAAGAAGTGTTGAAAGTAATTTCATGGTGATTGGGTGTGTTGATTCGTTATGATGCAAAAGTAATCAAAAAAATGCCTCACAACCCTTCGCACCCCATCTGATTAAGCAATTTTAACAAACCTGGATGTCCTGATGTAAGGTGGATGGAGTTATTGCCTCGTGAGCGGTGGAAAATTTGAGGAGCAGACTCATCGCGAGTCCGCTCCCCAAAGGCAGAAAATTAGGATATAAAACTGTTATCTGAATTTTGAGGTTGAATTGCTGACCGAATTTCGGAACCAAATTGTTGACCTAATTTGGTTATCCGACTGTTGTTTGGAATTCGGAATCTAATAGATAATTATTGATAAAGGAAAGGGGGATGGGTCAGAAACGGATCTTCTCACTCCGGCCATCCTTCACACGGATGTAGATGCCATGCTGGCCTACAGCCGGAGCCGTCACTTCGATGCCCTGCAGGTTGAACCAACGTACGGGGCCTTCGCTTTCGGCCTCTATCTCCTCTATAGCTGATGTAGGGCTCTTCTCTTTGGCATAGAGCATGGTGTCAGCATCCACAGCGGTTGCCGGTATTGTGCAATCCTCATCGGCATACCAGTCAACATTATGGCCGTCGAGGGTGGTGGGGAGAGTGCCGTTGGTGTAGATAGCTGAGGGCTCTTCCTCGTCGGTAGCAGTCTCTTCCTCGTCGGCAGCTGCACGTGAGATGCGTGGGGTGTTGTCAACGAGCGAATACACTACCCTATACACCTTGTCGCCCCCCAGAGTCGGGAAGTCATCTTCGCCGAGGCGCTGCCCGAAGGCTTCGCCAAGACGCCATGCTATCTCTCCGGAGGCCATGCTTTCGTGGCTGACGAGGGTGTGGGCGTCGGTGATGTCATACTCAGCGGTAGCAAACAGATTCTTTACGGCACTCTTTGAAGTGGTGCCACCTACACAGGCCGCCACTCGAGAGCCGGATACTTCGCCGATATTGAATAGATTTTCGATCCTCGCATTGGCAAAGTGGCCACCCACTACACCTCCGCAATTGGTTGTGCCGGTCACGGTCCTTGCATTGTAGCAGTCAGTCACCACTCCTGTGGGGTTGCCGATGTAGCCCACCACACCTCCTATATATGTCCCAAGACCTTTGACAGTGGCGTAGTTGGCACAACGCTCTACGGTGGAGTACTGATGGATATAGCCTGCCACACCGGCTGAATACTGCTTAGCGGTGACTTGGCCATGGACGGCGACGCCACACACAGAAGCGGGAGCATCTATAGAAGCCCCCTTCACATAACCGAAGAGGCCATTATTGTTGGCATTTGGAGCATCTATAAAGAGACCGCTGACGGTGTGACCATCGCCTTCAAACTTCGCGGCAAACGGTTTAGTACTGCTCCCCATCGGGGTCCAGTCGAAGTCGCCGAGGTCGATATCGGCCGTGAGGCGTCCATCTTTACCGGTCCCGGCGTTGACCTGCGCGGCATACCAGGCCAATTCAGCACCGGTCGAGAGTGAGTAGACACCCTCAACTTCTGTTGGCTCTGTCAGAGACTTTCCATCCCAGCCACCTTCGGCAAGCCTCTCGAAGAGGAGAGCGAAGGTTTGCTCACCGTCGGCATTGTCATCTATGGTGAAGGTCTGACGCAGGCAGCGGTAGCCATCGGCTTTCGCCACGATATCGTATGTGCCAAACGAGCCGGAGTAGAGCCCGGTCGCCTCATCGGGGGTGAGTTGCTTCTCTCTATAAGTGATTGTAATCTCGGAGATTTCAGGATCGGAAGAGATACGTATCGGGAAACTCTTGTAGGTCGAAATGGGGATCACCACGTCAGGAATCATACCGAAGTAGGTCTTGTGGGGGACTGCAGTGAAATTGGGAGAGCGGCCGGCTATGGGGTCAATGATTCGGTGGTTGCCGATGGGGTCGCCGTAGCCATTGACCTGTATAACACCATTTGTCATCTCGATCGTGGGGTTTGCCACCACGTCGAGGTCTGAGGGGATGTCGATTGTGACAGCCTGCGCTGAAGCTGCTGATCCGAAGGTGTATTGACCTGAGCCGAGGATGAGCGAGGAGCCGTTGGGGATACCGTTGTAAGTCACATAGGCGCTCATATTATAGATGCCGGCGAGTTTGTTGGCAGGGTGGCGAAGGCCTGAGTACTGAATTTTCACTTTGTCGCCGGGTTGGAAGATTTCGCTCCCGGGGTTTGACTCATTGGATATCTCGCGGTGGCAAGGTTTGGCTGTGAGCACCTGGTAGGTGGCTCTTCCCTGAGAGTCGCTCAATCTTACAATCTGTCTTCCCTCCTTGAGGAGCAGCGTGTAGGAGCCATCCTCATTTTTAGTTACCCCTTCAGCGGAAAAACCGGTGTAAGAGGCTGAATTTTTGCCAATGGTAGGATAGGCGATAGTGATGTCGGAGGCTCCTTCGGGGGTGAAGGTGTAGAGGGCGCCCTCCTCAGTGTCGAGATAGTAGAACACATCATGCTCCGCGTCGACATATTTCCCGGCGTTTTTCAAAGCTTCTAAGTTATACTCCTCATTGATAAGCATATTGGGTTTAACTGCCGAAGAAGCCTCGCCGACTGTCACAACAAAAGCAGCTGTGTTTTCAGGCCAAATCGCTCCCCAGTATTCTCCTCCGAGATATGCGCTTTTGTTAGCACCGGAGTAGTAGTTGAGGCCTATGGCATCGTAGGTGACAAGGACAATAGCAGTGCCCTCTCCTACCGCTTTGATCTGAGACCATGCGGAGACCGTGGTGTCGGCATTGTCGATTTCGATCACCCCTGTTGATGGTTTCCCATCAATATCCACAACGGTATAGTGAAAATCAGGCTCAAAGAAATAGTTGTTTGTGGAATTGTCAGTCAACTCCCAAGTGCGCATGGCGTGTACATCGAACCTGTCACCCACATTGAGCTTCAGATATCCTTCGGGGTTGATATTCATGAAGATATCCCCGGTTTCATAACCCTGATTGCTCTGTACATCGTGGTTAATGGTCTTGGGGCTGAAGGCATTATAATCTGCTTGGGTGAAGTTGAGAGAGGGTCGCTTAGCGGGATCAGTGCTCATCGTAAAGTATCCACCCTGAGTGAGCCCATCTTTCATCCATGTGCGGAAGTTGTAGACCTGACCGTCGGCGAGACTGTAGGTGACGGTCTTGGTGTCGCCCTCGGTGGTGGTCTCCTTAGGCTCTACAGGAGTGTAGTCGATAAAGTGGAAAAACTTCATCCCCACCATCAGCCCGGCATCTTTCGGGAGAGTGATACTGTAGTCAGCCGCCATTGGGATCTTCCCATAGACGTTGACATTAAAGGTTAGGGTTCCCTGCTTATAGAGAGTTGTATATCCTTCGGCTTGATGAGCTTCCGAGGGGATGAAAGCGGCGCTGTAGCTGTTGCCGTTGAGTGCAAGGAAGGTGTAGCGGCCGGCAGTGGTAGAATTGCCGATGGTGATAGTCTGGCGCACCCCTTCACGGGTATTGACAATCACATCAAGAGTATAGTCGCTATTCTCCACACTCCAGGTCGATTTATCCTCGTTCTGATTGGTGACATAAGCGGTACAGGTGAGAATGGTGAACTCCTGAGTCTCCTCGGAGTCTGCGATGTTGAGTAGGATTGTTCCGTTGTCGGTTGTTCCGTTATTACCGTAGCCGGTTAGGATATATTCACCGGCAGGAGCTTCAAATTCGTACACCCTATTGGTTGGAGACCCCACTTCAACGGGTGTCTCGGAATCCTTGGCTATCAGACTCATGGTGGTGGAGACGGCGTTCATCGTCACCTTTACAGGAGTGGCATCCGCCGTCCCGGACCACACGAGTGCGAGTAGTGGAATCAGTAGTTTTTTGATTTTCATAATAGATTGGTTATTAACGTGATAAGTTTGGATGTTTTTAAATTTCAGTTATAAATAAATTTCCGTCCATTGCTGATATAGATCTGCCCCGGGGTGGGCTTTGCGATTCTCATCCCCTGGAGATTGTAGATTGGCGCTTCAGAACCATTCTGCGAATCGGTAACGATTGCATCGATAGAGGAATTATCAGGGTTCAGAGCCAGAAAATGTGCCGGGTTGATATAGACCCCGAATTTCCCTAACAGGCGCCCTTGGGGATCCCATTGATAGAGAGTGCCACCTTCAACAAATCCGGCTGCATCCGTAGCGTAGATATAGCCTGTGTAGGGGTTGATATAGATACCGTAGGGCATCTGCATCTTCTTGATATCCTCAAGGATCGTACCGGGAAATTCCTCCTCGACACCCTCTGCACCCTGGCTCTCCATAACCTTTGCCGGGTCGATGATGACATAGTTGAAGGCATATTCGCCGGTGTAGTATGAGTAGCGCGACCCTATGGCATAGAATCTGCCTTCGGGAGTCACACAATTATATGTAGCGGCATATTCGAGCGCCACGAAGCAGTCACTATCTTCCTCCCCGTCGAGGGCGGCTTCGCAGTCAAATATGATGGTGGCGGCCTGAATGTCGTAGTAGTCGCCGGGGGAGTTGATGCAGAGATACCGGCCGCTTTGCGACATCTTGCCGTAGAGGTTGATCTGCCCGGTGTCGACAGTGCGCACCACCTCCATCGTCGCGGCGTCTATGATGCTGACTGTGGTCTCATAGTCGTGGGCTTCCTGGAAGGCATATCCTCCCGTGTTGGCCACAAAGAGGTGTCCCTTGTAAAAGGCAATCCCCTCCGGTTCATATCCAACCTCCACGGCGGCTACCACTTTGAAGGTTCTGACATCAATTTTGGCCACGAATCCCTTCTGGAATTCGGCAAAGTGTCCATCAATGCCACATTCGTGGCCGTAGGAGCTGAGGTAGAGATAGTCGCCGTCTGTGGCGAGTTTGCGATTGTTGGGGACATCCTCTGTGGCCGCCACCGCTTTCCCCTCGGGGGTGATAAACTGAACGATATTCGACCAGTTTACGGCTATCGCTATGAGATTGTCGTTTACTGCGATAATATCGTTAGGGGTATCGCCGAGTTTGAAGCCGTTTTTTTCGCGAAACCACTGATTGCTGACAACTTTACCATTTTCAAAATAGGTGATTCGACCGTTGTCTGACTGCCAGTTGCCCTCGTTGAGCAGGATGATTTTCTCCTGAGCCGAGAGGGTGCTTCCGGCGAGTAGTAAGAGAACGGATAGTAGGAAACTGTAAAATTTTTGCATCTGCTGGATGAATGAATTATTGGGTTATAATGATACTGTCAGTGAAAAGGTGAAATTTCGGCCGGGCATCGGGTAGCGTGGCACATGCTCATACTGCTCGTCGAGAAGGTCGTTGATTTCGAGCGAAGCCGTCAGCATTTTCCTGATGAAGGTGAGTTTTAGGTCGATATTGTTGTAAGGTTTTAACACATCTTCCGGATCCGCGTAGGACCACAGTCGTTTCCCCACATGCAGGTCAGAGATGGTGAGTGATATCCATCGCCACCCTACGATGCCTGTCAGGCCGTAGGAAAGGGTTGGTGAGTAACAGATCGGCTGATTGTAGGACTGGCTTTCGCGGTCTGTGCGGTTTAGGTCACGCTGCCAGGTCAGCGAGCCTGTGATCGAGAAGGTCCAGCGGCGGGGGGAGTAGCGCCCGGTGAGATTTGCATTGAGCCCCCGGCAGTAGGTCTCGCCATAATTCATCATCGACCATGAGTAGGTGCCTTTCAGCGGTAGGCACACTATACGGTTTTCGATGCGGTTGATATAGCCATCCACCTGTGCCGAGACCGACCAAAGAGAGGTGTTGTAGTGATATTCGGCTCCGAGGTCATATTGGCGCGTGTATTCAGGCTTTAGATTGCGGTTGCCCACCTGGGTGTAGTAGAGGTCGTTGAGAGTGGGGACACGGAAGATTCTCTTATACCAAGCTCTGAGCGACAGTCGCCCGATGGAATAGCCCAGGGTCACCGAGGGGGTGAATTTGCTCAGTGGGTCGGCAGCTCCGGCGTGGGTGCGTGTCCAGTCACGGTAGTGTTGGTAGAGAATTGACGCTGCCAAGCGCACTCCGGCATATTCACACTGCAGCGCTCCAACAGCTTTCCGGTCGAGGCGGCGGACAGTATGGAAATTGCGCAGGTCAGCTTCGAGCCACGACATTCGGGCGTCGTAGCCCACATTGATCGATGCCCATCGCAGGGGGGAGTATGCGTAGGAGGCGGAGACATAGAGGTCTTTCTGCCAATAGTGGTTGTTGACGCGGGCAGTGTTTTGATTCTCAGGATAGTCGGTGCAATAGCGGAGATATTCCTGAGTATATTTAGCGTTGAATAGCAGCTGATGGCGGTCAGAGAGTCGTTTATTCCACGAGGCTTGCGCAAACCAGTCGGCATCCCACTCGCGCCCCACATTTATATATTTATCTGAGAGGCGCCTGACGATGCCGCCCGGGATTCCACGCTCAGACACGTAGCAGTAGGCGTGGGCCGACAATCCCTTGTGGAAGAGGGCACCCTCGATGCGGTAGTATTCTATATCGGAGTTGCGTCGACGTCCTACGGTGTCCTCATATTCGGACTTGTAGCGGAAGGGGTAGTCACCTTTGGAGCGAAGATATTCGCCGTCGACAAAACCTGCCCATCCGCGGCGCGAGAATTGTGCGGTCAGTTTACCTTTATAGGTATGGAAGGAGCCGGCGCCCACAAGGATGGAGAGGGAGTCGGCCGATGGATGGCGGGTGCGCAGATATACCGTGGCCCCCGAAGCAAACTCCGAGGCTGACTGGCAGTGGTCGAGCTTGTTGGCATTGTAGAGCGAGACCGATTCGAGAGTCGAGAGGGAGAATTTCCCCAGGTCAACAGTGCCGTTTTGTGCATTAGTAATACGGATTCCATCAATATACACTCCAACGTGCTGGGCTCCGAGGGAGCGCACGTTGATGGTCTTCAACCCTCCGAGACCTCCATAGTCCTTGATCTGTACGCCGGCGAAATATTTCAGTGCGTCGGCAATCGATGTTGAGGATAGGGCTTGAAGCTGAGGCCCTTCGAGTGCCTGGACAGTGGCAAGGGGGCGGCGTGGAGCAGTGACCACCACTTCGTGGAGCACCTCGGTAGTGTCAAACGGCTCGCGCGAAGAGGCCGACACGACAATAGCCTGCAGAAATATGAAATATATTGCTGCACAAAGCGTTGACAGGCGCCTGATGGCGCAAGTGGATGGATGTGGGAGATTTTCAGCAGGCTCCATTCAAAGCTTCCTAAGCATTTCAGTGACCCACGAGCAGGTGAGCCGGGTTAAAAAGAATGCGGGAAGAGCTTCACTCGTAAGGGAAGCCTGAATGGGTAGAAAATGTGAAGAGACACTGCCTGCCGGAAGAGATGGGAGTGCAGTGGGAGAGCACACCCATATTCCCGCAGGTGTCTGGTCTCGCTATTGAGTTGGCAGGTCTTCTGACTTATTCCGTCCGAACATCGCCCCTTCTCAGAGCCCGAGGCTCCAATGGTTTGGCGAGTTCATAAGGTTGCACACAGCAACCTGGAACTTACAGCAGCGGGTACTGTCCCGGATTCTCACCGGGTTCCCTTATTGCAGTCGGCAAGCAGCGCAAGCCACCGCCGACACCAATTCGCCCGCAAAATTAGTAAAAAAATTACAAAACCAAGCAAAAATTTTTTCTCCCTCCGGACATGATCGAATTACCCCACTAAACCGAATCAATCTTTTTCAGAAACCAACAGACAGAGAGATGTTATAGTGTTTTTAACAGGGATTTCAGAGGTTTTAGGGTATTTTGGGTAAATTGGGGAGGGGTGGGAGGGATTTATTTCGTAACTTTGTGCTCCGAAATTGTACCCCGGTCCGCTTCTTTTACCGTTTCCCGGTTATCAGCAGTTCTTTTGCGATCCTTTTGCGACTCATTTACGATCCATTTTCGATCCATTTTCGGCTCGTTTATGATCCATCGGAGAATTATTTGCAAAACATTTGCAGTTCGATGTGGCCGGAGATTTTTTGATTTATTTTAATAATCATCAATAACTTAACTTTTTTACTGACAGTTGAATATAATACGTTATAACAACTCTGATCCGAAGGCTGACACCGGCTTTTTCGGGCGTCGGGGGCGCCCTTCTCTCGCTATCTCCATCATCCCCATGGCTGGACTGCTGCTGGCTCTTGGATTATTGATAGGGCTTCGCGGAGCTGACTCGGTGGCAGATTTAGGCCCATGGATTCTCTTAGGAGCTGCGGCGGTGGCCGGAGCGCTTGCCGGAGCCGGGCGTGTGGCTACCCGTCGTGGTCTAAAGATGGGACTCGTCAGGAGTGCGATGCAGATTCTGCCGGCGGTGCCCATACTTCTGTGTATTGCTCTTGTGGCTACCACCTGGATGCTCTCAGGGGTGGTACCGACTCTCATCTACTATGGTTTGCAGACTCTTTCTCCCCGGCTTTTCCTTGTGGCGGCCTGTGGGGTGTGCTCCGTTATCTCGGTGATGACCGGGAGTTCATGGACCACGATTGCCACCATAGGAGTTGCCTTTATGGGGATCGGCGAGGTGATGGGGTTTAGCGATCCCTGGATTGCCGGTGCGATTATATCGGGCGCTTATTTCGGGGATAAGGTCTCACCGCTGAGCGACACCACAGTCGTAGCTTCGTCGACTGCGGGGGTCGACCTCTTTACCCACATCCGTTATCTCACTATCACTACTGTCCCGGCCATGGCGATAGCAATGGGGGTATTCTTCGCGGTTGGTTGTCTCTCGGATGTAGGCACTCCCTCCGACTCCTCTCCCATACTCCACACGCTTATCACAACGTTTGTCATCACTCCCTGGACGCTGCTGATCCCCGTGGTGACACTAATTCTCATAGTGATGCGTGTTCCCACCTTGATAGTTCTTTTGGCGGCGTCGCTACTTGGAGGGGTGGGAATATTCATATTCCAGCCTCAACTTGAGATGGATATAGTGGAACTGCTGACTTCCCTTTGGAGCGGTTCTACCCTCTCCACCGGCAATAGTTCGCTCGACGAACTTGTGGCCACCGGAGGCATATTGGGGATGCTCCCCACTGTATTTCTGGTGCTGTCGGCCATGGTGTTTGGTGCGGTTACCATAGGCACCGGGATGCTTGCAAGACTTACCGACGCCTTCACTTCGCGTCTTACGAAGCGCACAAGTATCGTGGGAGCCACAGTGGCAAGTGGCCTGGCCATGAACTGTGCTACGGCCGACCAGTATCTATCGCTGATCATCACCGGCAACATGTATCGCGCTCTCTACCGCCGCAATGGCCTCGAAGCGCGCCTGTTAGGTCGCTCGATGGAGGACTCCATCTCTGTCACCTCAGTGCTGATACCCTGGAACTCCTGCGGTGTCACCCAGGCCACTGTACTCGGGGTCAGTACTCTCGCCTACTTTCCCTGCTGCATCTTCAACCTCCTCACCCCTCTGATGAGTATCATTGTGGCGCGATTAGGCTTCATGATCCCCTCTGCGGCTCCGGGAAAAGTAACCTCGCCTGCGGCTGCCACCATGCCGACAACCGACACCGTGTCGTGAACTCTTTCTCCCCACAGCCGTGGAATAGTTTTTACCGGATGGAAGTTAAAAGAACAAACGGGCTGTCATCTCGACAGCCCGTTTGTTCTTTTTAACCTTAAATCTAATACCATGAAAACACAGTGCAAAGTTTAGTAACTTTGACTTTATAACGCGTGCCGAAGAAAAAAGGTTCAACTGCAATGGAAATTTTTTTCGAGCAGGGAGATGAAGGAAGGAATCGATGAAGGGAGAAGTTGATGAGACAGCAGGTGATTCTGACTAATTTTTGGCCTATTTGAGATGAAACAGGGATGATTTGAGCAGATTTTACCATCATTTTAGCGGATTTTACCCCTGAGTCTTGGATTTGCGGAGTAATTTTGCCATCGTAAAAATCTATCCCGAGGGCTTTGATTCGCCCCCCCTCCGGAGCAAAGAAAGAAAAGAAATTGACCAACATACAACCCATGAAAAAATTTGCAACTTTAGTACTTTCCGCCGCAATGGCGATGGGCCTCTCGATACCGACAGAGGCTGCAAAAAAGGTGCACACAATTGGTGACAGCACCATGGCAAACTACGACGAAAACGCAACCGTCACCCGTGGCTGGTGTCAGTATCTCCAGCAGTTCCTCACCGGAATCGAAGTCAACAACCGTGGCAAAAGCGGCTCGTCAAGCAAGAGCTTCTATCAGGAAGCTGCCTACTGGACCTCAGTGAAAAAGCAGATGCAGCCCGGCGACTATGTGCTCATCCAGTTTGCCCACAACGACGAGAAAAACGGTGGCATGGATGGTGACGAACTGAATGCATACTACAAATCACAGGGCAACACCCAAGGCACTGCATCAGACTACCGCGGCACATGCCCTAACACCACCTATAAAGAATATATCCGCAAATATGTCAACGAGACCCGCGAAGCCGGCTGCACACCTATACTCGTAGGTAGTATCTGCCGCATGTACTTCTCAGGCAACACCATCCGCCGCAACGGACGCCACGACCTTGGCGACAACTTTTCAGTGCTGACTTCAACAGGTGTCAAAGACGGCCAGAAGGTAGCAGCAACCGACCACTCGATGGACTATACATATCAGATGCAGCTTGTGGCTCAGGAACTTGACGTGCCTTTTGTAAACCTCACCGACGCCACCGCAGATCTCTACATTAGCTATGGCGACAAAGATTGCCATGCTATCCTTGGCGACGGCGACGGCTCCACCCACCTCAGCGCTACAGGCGCAGCTCTCATTGCACGCCGTTTCGCCCAGCTCTGTCAGGAGCAGGGCCTGCTCTCAGAGTATATCCACCTCACATCCGACCTCTCCGTTACCCCCGAAAATGCCGACCTCGGCAGCGGTTACAAAGGTCAGTCTATGACAAAGGAATTCATGGTTAGCGGTTTTGACCTCACCCCCGCCTCCGGCAATGTCACCATCGCCTGCACCGGCAACCTTACCCTCTCTACCGATCAGACCAATTGGGACAAAAGCCTCTCCATCTCCTACAACGGCGGGACTCTCATCCAGCGCTTCTATGCCAAAATGCCCATCGATGACGAGGGCGTAAACACTGCCAACATCTCCATCGCAGCCGGCGACAAGACCCTCGACATCCCCGTCACTGTCACCGGCGTACAGCTCTCGGGTGGCACTGAAGTGTCAGCCTACTGGCGCCTTGAATCCAACGACGAATGTGTGACCGAAGGTCCTGTGACCGTCATTCCAGAGTCATGGCACGGCATGGTCCTCCAGAGATATTCCAACCCCAACGCCAATACAACATGGCCTGCCGGCACCGGGTTCGACGCCTCACGCAAGACTCAGCGCAACGTGATCGAGGGTGAAGTCTGGCCCGCCGGTGAGATAGATGAAGTGTCGACCCGCTACATTGAATTCGGCATGACCGCCCCCAAAGGCACCGACATCAACATCGACGAAATCAGCTACTACATCTGCGGTTGCGGTGGCAACGGTATGTGTGTCCATGTATATTATTCGACCGAAGACGACTTCTCCAACGCCACACTCATCTTCTCCCAGACCAAAATGCCGGCCAACACCATGCTCGACGGTAAGATTCAGCCCGTACTGAAACTCACCGAAGGTAAGTCGCTCCGTCTGCGCTTCTATCCTTGGTATGACGGCACAGCCAACGGCAAGACCCTCTGTCTTTCCGATATTAAATTCCACGGCTACGCCAACGCTGCAGGTGAGGGTGGAATCGCCGACATTATCACCGACAATGAAGCTGTGAGCGTAAGCTACTACAATCTCCAGGGTATAGCTGTCAACGAGCCCGCTGCAGGCAATATCTACATCAAGCGTTCACTCAACGCCGATGGTAGCGTCAGCACAAGCAAAATCCGTTTTTAATACAAACCTTATCCCAAAATAATCTATGAAATTCAAACACCTCGGAACTGCTGCTGCATCGCTGATGGTCCTCTTCATGACCTCAGCGACTGCAACGGCAGCCGCCAACCTCGCAGTGAGCAATGCAGATGTTGAGTTTGCATGGCCCATGGGCGACACCAACTTCCAGACCACCGCTACAGCATCAAACCCCGACGTTTTCGGTGTGTTTGAGCTCGCCAAAGGGAAGGGATTGACAGTCAGCAAGACAGCCACCCCCTCGGGAGGCGCGAAACAGACTCTCTTCAAGCCCTCCCACAGCAATGCGTCAGACTTCTCTGAAGATGATGCACTGATAATGACCGTGATCCCCAAAAAGGGAGTCACTTTCAAGCCCACCTCATTTGCCTTCCAGGCCAGCAAACATGGCACAAGCGGAGGCAACTTAGGTCTTGAAGTACGCCAGGGGAGCAAGAGCGTGATGGTAAATAACACTCTCGCGCCCGAAAGAAGCGGCTCAGGCTCCAATTTTACGCAATTCAACGAGACTCTCAGCGGCTTCGAGGCTTCATCTGAAGCTGTGACTGTGGTGCTCTACATCAACAAGCTTGCCGACAACAAAGAAATGGGCGTGGCAAACCTCACCCTCTGTGGCGTGGCCAATGGTGAGGTAGTAGCAGTCCCTGTCTATAAATTCCAACTTTCATCGGCCATGGAGGGCGCCGGAGAACTCTCTTGCGCTCCTGCCGGAGATGAATTTGATGAAGGCACCCGACTTACAGTATCCACTACCGAAAATTTCGGCTACCACTTCAGCGCATGGACTGACGACAATGGGAAAAAGGTCTCCACCGACAATCCCTACACCTTCGAGCTCACTGCCGACACCCATCTTATCGCCACCTATATCAAGAACGATGTATTCGCACTGAATCTCGAACTTGCAGGGGGTGCAAACCCCAACCTCGTGCAGTTCTCCCCCGAAGGTCACGTAGTGAATGGTGTTCACCACTATGAAGCCGGCACAGAAGTGCGTCTCACCACACTCAACAACCGTATCCTCACCTTCACCACCTGGGAAGACAACAGCACCGACCCTGTACGCGACGTAGTGATGGATAGCGAGAAGAATCTTAAAGCAGAGTTTTCAGCCGAAGACTTCATCGTAGGATGGGACTTCTACAATGACCAGCCCAATAGCGAACGTGCCGCCGACTATAAGGCCGAGAGCGACAACGCCGGTCTGCTCAGCCTCCGCGATCCTGAAGGCAACACATCTACATGGCTCACCCGCGGTGTGGGCAACGGAGCCGAAAATGGCAAGTGGGGTGCACGCATATGGCGCGCACGTTCCTCCGAATACTATTTCGAGCTTTCATTCTCTACCAAGGGTTATACTGACGTAGTTGTGGCAGCCTCGCTCGGAGTGCAATACAACTCCTACTCCATCAACAACATGCAGTATAGTCTCAACGGCACCGATTTCACTACCGTAGGCACCTATGAACTTGCCACCGGCTGGACTACCAACGAGTTTGCTCTTCCCGCTGATGCCTCCAATGCCGACCGCGTGTGGGTGCGCTTCATGCCTGACCGCACATCTCCTCTTGTTGGTAACGCCACTGACTACGACGGCCTTGCCATCTCCGAACTCTTCGTGCTCGCCGCAAAGGATGCTGCCGAAGATGACACCGCTCCTACTGTAGTGAGCATGATCCCTGCCGATAAAGATACCGACGTGTCGGCCAACGGCTCTATTATCGTGACCTTCGACGAGAAGATACAGCTCGGCAAAGGCACCGCTACTCTCAATGGCGAAGCTCTCACAGCGCGAGTAGCCGGCAAGAGTCTTGTCTACCCCTACGCAGGTCTCGACTACGCCACAACCTACACCTTCTCACTCCCCGCAGGTGCTGTGACCGACCGCTCCGGTAATCCCTGTGAAGCCCTTACCACCTCCTTCACCACCATCGAGCGCGCACAGCCCGAAGCCCGACTCTTCGACGCAATCGTTGCTGCTGACGGCTCCGGCGACTATGCTAACCTCCAGGATGCTATCGATGCCGCTCCAGAAGGTCGCGTGAAGCCCTGGCTCATCTTCGTGAAAAACGGTAACTATAAAGAGCATATCGATATCCCTGCCAAGAAGCCTATGCTCCACATCATCGGTCAGGATCGTGACAAGACTGTGGTGCTCGACGACAAGCTCTGCGGTGGTGATAATGCCCTCCATGTAAGTGTGGGTGCTACCGTGGTCATCAACTCCAACGACTGCCTCTTCGAGAATATCACCCTCGAAAACTCCTACGGCCACGAAAAGCAAACCGGTCCGCAGGCTCTCGCCCTCAACACTATCGGCGACCGCACTGTGTTCAACAACGTGGCAATGCTCTCTTATCAGGACACATGGATCACCCCCTCGACTTCCAACTACCGTGCCTACGTGCGCAACTCTTTAATCGAGGGTGCTGTAGATTTCATCTACAATAGTGGCAATATCTACATCGACAACACTATCCTCTATATCAACCGCAAGTCAGGCGGCTACATTGTGGCTCCCTCTCATGGCGCTGACGTTGAATGGGGCTATGTGTTCAACAACTGTACTATCACCGCTCCCGGCGTACCCTCCGAGACCGACATATGGCTCGGACGCCCCTGGCACAACTATCCCAAGACCGTGTTCCTCAACACCCGCGCCGAAGTCACCATCCCCGCTACCGGCTGGTATGAGACAATGGGTGGCCTCCCCGCTATCTGGGCTGACTGGAACACAACAGATGGCAATGGTAATCTCGTGGATCTCTCGCAGCGCCGCGACACCTATTATAGGACCGAGAATGGTGTCAAAATCTATGGCAAAGCTAAAAATCATCTCACTGATGAAGAAGCTGCCGAGTACACCATCAAGAATGTGCTCTCAGGCTCCGACAACTGGCAACCTGTCATCAAGACCGAAAGTTGCGATGCTCCCGCCCCTGTCCACAACTCCGGCGTACTCAGCTGGGAGGAAGTGCCCTACGCTATCTGCTATCTTGTAACCAAGGGCGACGAAGTGATAGGCTTCACTACCGATACCGCAATGGAAGTGACACCTTCCCGTGCCGGTGAGGCTGAGACCTACGCTGTGCAGGCTGTCAACGAGTTCGGCGGTCTCTCTGCCAAGGGACTCTCCACCGACTCTCCCGACTCAGTAATCAACTCAGTAGTTGCCGAAGGTGAAGGTGATGTGATCGGAGTCTACGACCTCCAGGGTCGCTCCCTCCCCTCTCTCACCAAGGGTATCAACATTGTGAAAACACGCCTGTCCAACGGCAATATCAAGGTTGAAAAAATCATAATCCGCTGATATTGTAATCTCTCCGATAGGTAAATATTTGGTGAATTGATATATGATTTAGGTTAAGAAAAGGAGAGATTAACCCAAGCCAGAGAGCGGCCTCGAAGAGATTCGGAGCCGCTCTCTTTTTTCCGGTGGCCCGGATTCTGGGTGACATTGACCTGATTTTACCCCTATTTTGCATGATTTTGCCATAAAAAACTGATTTCAGCCACTAAATTTGCCAGTGTAAAATCAGACTTAAACCATTATCTTAAAACATAATATCAAATGAAACAAAAACAACTGACAGCTGCTTTAGCATTTGCCGCGTTGATAGCGACGACTGCAAAAGTTAACGCAGCCGAGACTTTGGCTTCGTGGACCTTCCAGACAGGCTACACCACGACTGCCATCGACGACACTCACAAACTCTACACTCCGGACCCTTCGGCTGCTATGGAAGGAGTCACCGGATGGTTTAATGCGGAAACCGCCATTATCCTCCCGGAAACCTCGATCGGGGATGCCTCCACCTACAAACTCTCCGGCTTCAGTCAGGGGCGCTACTGGAGCCTTTGTGATGGTTATGGAACTCGCGTGCTCCGCATTGAAAACACCGTTGAGAATCCTTCCGATGACTATACTAATCCGGAGAATCATTTGGTCTACTACGAACTCTCCTTCCCCACTAAGGGATACAAGGATATTGAGGTGACCTTTGCTATCGCACCCGGCAACAATACTCAGACTCCCTTTGAGGTTGTGATGTCGACCGACGATGGTAACACCTGGGTGGATCTCGGTTCCAAAAATAGTTCCGGTGTTTGGTTTCAATATGAGGATGTCTCAATGGCGATGTCTGCAAGCAACAAGGATAAAGTGATCGTGCGCCTTCTCCCCACTGCCGGCACTACCAACTGGAATATGAGAAATATATCTATCTCGGCCGAGGAGAGCGCCGACGAGCCGTTGCCCTCCTACTCGTTCAACCTGACTTCGGGCATGGATGGAGCAGGTAACATCTCATGTGCTCCCGGCGGTAACGAATTTGAGCAAGGGACTCAGGTGACTGTCACTGCGACTCCTAATTTCGGTTACACCTTCATCTCCTGGACAGATAGCGAGGGCAATGTGGTATCCACCGAGAATCCCTATACATTTGAAATCGAGAACGACTCCGAATTGGTAGCTCAATTTAAAAAATTGACACTCTTCACCCTGAATCTTGAGCTCCTCGGAGGTGCCAATCCTAATCTTGTGCAGATCCAACCTGAAGGAGATGTGCAGGACGGAGTGAGGTATTATGAGGAGGGTACTGAGGTGGTTCTCACCACTCTCAACAATCGTATCCTTACCTTCACAAAATGGGAGGACAACACCAACGCTCCCACACGCAACATTGTGATGGATAGCGATAAGAATATCAAAGCTGAATTCTCAGCCGAGGATTATATCGTAGGGTGGGATCTCTACTATGACGACCCTAATCGTGACCGCCCTGCCGACTACAAAGCCGATAGCGATAATCCCGGAAAGCTCAGTCTGCGCAACCCTGAGGGTGGAACTTCGACATGGCTCCCGCGCGGTATCAAAAACGGAGCTGAAAATGGCAAATGGGGAGCTCGTGTGTGGCGACTCCTCGCTGACAAATACTATTTCGAAGCATCCTTCTCAACCAAGGGCTACTGCGATGTGAAAGTGGCCGCGGCTCTTGGCACACTCTATAATTCGCACTCAACCAACTATCTGCAGTATAGCCTCAATGGCACGGATTTCACCACCGTTGACACTTACACTCTGGTACCGGGGTGGACAACAAACGAGTTTGAACTCCCTGCCGATGCTTCGGATGCCGAAGAGGTATGGATTCGTTTCATGCCTGACTACGATTCCGAACTTGTAAACTTTCCCTCTGACTACGATGGCCTCTGTATCAGCGACATTTTCGTGATGGCCAATAAGAAGGCCGATGACGACGAGATAGCCCCCAAAGCGGTAAGCGTGCTCCCCGCTGAGGGCTCGGAAGATGTGACTGTAACCGGCTCTATTGTTATAAACTTTGATGAGACGATCCAACTCGGTACAGGTGATGCCACCCTCAATGGCGAAGTGCTCTCTCCTCGCGTTTCAGGCATGAGCCTCGTTTATTCCTACGGTGGACTTAACTACGCAACTCCCTACTCCTTCTCACTCCCTGCAGGTGCTGTGACCGACCGCTCCGGTAATCCCTGCGAAGCCCTTACAACCACCTTCACCACTATGGAGCGCCCGCAGCCCGAGACACGACTCTTCGATGCAATCGTGGCTACTGACGGCACCGGCGACTATGCTACGCTTCAGGAAGCTATCGATGCCGCTCCCGAAGGTCGAGTGAAGCCCTGGCTCATCTTCGTGAAAAACGGTAACTACAAGGAGCATATCGATATTCCGGAGAATAAACCTATGCTCCACATCATCGGTCAGGACCGCGATAAGACTGTGGTGCTCGACGATAAGCTCTGCGGTGGTGAAAACGCTCTCCATATGAACGACGGGGCCACTGTGGTTGTACATTCCAACGACTGTTTCTTCGAGAATATAACACTTGAAAACTCCTACGGTCACGAAAAGCAAACCGGTCCGCAGGCTCTCGCCCTCAACACTATCGGCGACCGCACAGTGTTCAACAACGTGGCAATGCTCTCTTATCAGGACACCTGGTACACTCCCTCCAACTCCAACTATCGCGTATATGTCAACAATTCGCTTATCGAGGGTGCCGTAGATTTCATCTACAATAGCGGCAATATCTACATCGACAACACTATCCTCTATATCAACCGCAATTCTGGTGGCTACATTGTGGCACCCTCACATGACGCTGACGTTGAATGGGGTTATGTGTTCAACAACTGTACTATCACCGCTCCCGGCAATCCCTCCGAGACCGAAATCTGGCTTGGACGCCCCTGGCATAACTATCCCAAGACGGTGTTCCTCAATACAAAGGCGGAGGTAACCATCCCTGCTGAAGGCTGGTATGAGACAATGGGTGGTCTCCCCGCCATCTGGGCCGACTGGAACACAACAGACGGCAATGGCAATCCTCTGGACCTCTCGCAGCGCCGCGACACTTATTATAAGATTGTGAATGAAGAGAAGGTATATGGCACCGCCAAAAATCATCTCACCGATGAGGAGGCAGCCCGATATACCCTCAAGAATGTGCTCTCAGGCTCCGACAACTGGCACCCCGTCCTCAAGACAACAAGTTGTGATGCTCCGGCTCCCGTCCACGATGCGGGTGTGCTAAGCTGGGAGGAAGTACCTTATGCGATCTGCTACCTCGTTACAAAGAATGATGAGTTCATAGGGTTTACCACCGACACACAGATGAATTTCAATGTGTCGCGCAGTGGCGACGAGACTGATAGCGACGAAGCACCCGTCTATGCGGTGCAAGCCGTGAATGAGTTCGGTGGCCTCTCACCAAAGGGTCTATCCGCTCAGTCACCCTCATCGGTAATCAACTCTGTTGCTACTGAGGGTGAAGGAGTAGTGATCGGAATCTACGACCTTCAGGGTCGCTCCCTCCCCTCTCCCACCAAGGGTATCAACATAGTGAAAACCCGCATGGACGATGGAAATATTAAGGTTAAAAAGATAATAGTCCGCTGATAAAGCGACCCCCTCCGCCGAGTTATGTCAGTAAAGAAATGATATAAAGTCTGACCAAAATTAAACTCGTCGAAATGAGAGCGGCCCCGAAGAGATTCGGAGCCGCTCTCAAAGTTTCTGAGCCCTAAGTTTGTGTTGAAAAAAGGAATAGGGGGTAGAGTGTATCAGGCTGCTAACGGGGATTCCATTGAGGAGTTTCTCTTCCACTTCAGGAAGAGGAAGGTGCAGATGATCATGGCAAGGATGCCAAGGGCCTCACTGAACAGAAGCGGCAGACCTATGCCTTCCACGTAGGAGCCGAGGGGTGCGTAGCAGATGAAGGTGACGCAGAGCGCGGTCATGAACATGGCCGGAATCATGGTCAGAAGATAGGCTTTGCCGGTAGTTGTTCGGGCAAGATACACGCTGCAAGCCCAGAGGGTAAAGATGGAAAGTGTCTGGTTGCACCATGCAAAGTAGCGCCAGAGCACATCAAAGTTGACATTGATCAGGAGATAGCTGATAAGCACAATCGGGAGTGTGACGAGCAGGCGCTTGACGAACTTTTTCTGTTGCAGCCCTACAGCGTCGGCGATGATGAGACGCAGGCTTCGCATGGCAGTGTCGCCGGTGGTGATAGGGGCAGCGATGACACCAAGGATAGCAAGGATGCCGCCGAAGGTTCCAAGCCACTCTACGCACACTTCGTGCACGAGGATACCGGCATCCTGACCATGGGAGGCCATATATTCGGCCAGCGGGCCATAGCCACCGGTGAAAGCGATAGCAGCGGCGGCCCATATCAGCGCCACGATACCCTCGGAAACCATTGCGCCGTAGAACACCATGCGGCCATGCTTCTCGTTTTTGAGGCAACGCGCCATCATGGGGCTTTGGGTGGCATGGAAGCCGGAAATGGCTCCACAGGCTATCGAGATACACATCATCGGGAAGATGGGGGCAGCTTCGCCGGCAGGGTGGCGGCTGAATAGCCCGTCGGAGAACCCATCGGGGATAGCGACGCCGTTGAATATCATGTAGCCCATAATCCCCACAGCCATAAAGAGGAGCGCGAAACCAAAGAGGGGATAGAGGTTACCGATGAGTTTATCTACCGGCAGAAGGGTGGCAAGAATGTAATACAGGAATATGCAGATAGCCCAGAAGGTGGCGTGGAGATGCTCGGGGGTAAGGGTGGCGAGCAGATTGGCAGGAGTGCGCACAAACACTGCAATCACCATGACAAGCAGTATGCAGGTGAAGATGCTCATTACGATCTTGATCTTCTTGCCAAGTTCACTCCCAACAATCTCGGGGAGTGATTTGCCGCCGAGGCGGAGCGATATCATGCCCGACATGAAGTCGTGGACGGCGCCGGCGAAGATGGTGCCGAGCACTATCCACAGGAAGGAGGCAGGTCCATACATCACACCCATTATGGCACCGAAAATCGGGCCAACGCCGGCAATGTTGAGAAACTGTATGAGGTAAACTTTCCATGTGGGCATCGCCACATAGTCGATACCGTCGGCCATCGTGGTGGCCGGGGTGGGACGCGAGGGGTCGGTCTTGAAGACTCGCTCCACGAGTCCACCATAGATAAAATAGCCCAGAACGAGGACTACTAATGCAATTATAAATGAAATCATGATAACGAAATGGTAAAAGTCACTATATTCAAGTAATCTAACGCGGATTTTAAGAAAAAAGTATATCGCTCTTGCTCAGGCGGGCCGCATTGACGGGAATCTCCACCTCGCTCCTGCCGTTACTTGGCATCTCCACCTTCGGGGTGGGAATTGCGGTAGGCGGTGGGAGTGAGTGAATAGGCTTGTTTGAAGCATTTGCCGAAGTAGTTGAGATCGGCAAACCCACACTCAAAAGCTATCTCTTTGATGGTTAAATCTGTAGAGGTCAGCAGCGCGATCGAGTGGTTAAGACGGGCCTGCTTTAGAAAATCGGCCGGGGAGACTCCGGTGATGGATCGCATCTTGCGGGAGAGACCGCTGCGGCTCACGGCTGCAGCTTCGGCCATACCGTCGACTCCAGCCAGGGAATCGGAGAGGTGGGTGTTGACATACTCCACGATTTTGTCCATGAAGCGGCGGTCGGCTTCATTGATTTGCGGCTCCTTGGGGGCCGGGAGCGCAAGGAGTTCGGTGCGCTGCTCGGGGGCGGAAGGTGTGTTCGGAGTCGGGGAAGCCGCTGCCTCAGATGCTTTGGGGGCACTTTTAGCCAGAAGAGCCATGTAAGCCTCGAGTGTCTCGCTCTGTTTCCGCTTGATTGTGCGGATATAGATTATGAGCCTGATAGCCAAGAATACAGCGAGAAGTATGAGAAGGACAAAAAGGGTCTTTGCGAGTGTAGTCTCATGGAATTTCGGCTCCACCGTGAGCTCAAGTCTGCAAAATTCCTGTCCCTGACGGCCCGATGCGTCTACAGCACGGACATCGAGCGTGTATTTCCCCGGCTCGAGGTCGAGAAGGGTGATGGATCGGTTGGAGCCGAGGCGTGTCCACTCGCCGTCGCGCAGTCGGAATTCGTAGGTAATTTCACTCTGAGCTGTGTGCGACAGGGCGGAGAAGTGGAGCGTCACATTGCGCTGCTCTTTGCTTAGAGCGAGTGTGCGGGTCGAGGCCGAAAGCAGAGAATCGGGGCGATTTTCGATTGAGACAGAAGTGAACACAGGTTTAAGCCGGAGCGAGTCGAGGCGGAAGGAGGAGATGTCGCTTGCGATCAAGCCATCTTCGAGCCCGAAGAGATAGTTCCCCGATGGCAGGGGGAGAGGACGGAGCTCGCGGAACCGGATATTTCCTTTCCAGAATGATGGGCCATAAGTGGTCAGAGTGTTGGCCGAGTCGACTGTATATACAAGATTATGGCTTACCACAAGGAGACCATCCTTGCCTGCAGTGGGAGAGATTGAAAGAGCAACCTCCGAGGGAGCTCCTATCTGCTTCCAAAGGTTTGAGAATCGCCAGAGGCCATCATCGGCGATGGAGCGGAGGTTGACAGCATCGCTCTCGGTGGCTACAAACAGGCGTCCCGAGGCATCATGGAGGAGATCCATCACAGCCACACATCCCAGCGATTCGGCATCTCCGGGGGTGGAGACGTAGAGTTTGATTCCCGTGGTGGAGCTATTGATATCCATGGCGAGAAGTCCGCCTGTGGTTGCGGCAAGCATCAGGGAGTCTCCTTCAGCAAGCAGACGTCTGCAACTCTTGGCTTCACGCG
Source organism: uncultured Staphylococcus sp. (assembly GCA_964619395.1). Lineage (GTDB taxonomy): Bacteria > Bacteroidota > Bacteroidia > Bacteroidales > Muribaculaceae > Duncaniella. The sequence goes on from CAZUEY010000017.1 coordinate 24,918, forward strand.
GATAGTTGGGGGAGGAGGCCAGTGAGGTGACTTTCGGAGCATCGGAATTAGGATTCTCAACGATCTTTATGCCATCGCCGAGAGTCGCTACCCAAAGCCTCCCGCGGGAGTCGAGCAGGGTGTCGTAGATATTCCCGTCGCAGATTTTCTGCACCTCATAGCCGGAGGCTGATGGACGCAGGCGGAAAAGGCCGTCGGGCTTCGACCCGAGCCAGAGGAGGCCGTCGGGGGAATGGTAGATTGAATAAATGCTTCGGCCAAATGACACCGGGGTGTCGACAATCTTTCCCCCCGGGGTCAGATAGCTTACCGTCTTAAAATCGGGAGAGTAAACAGCCACCCTCTCATCCTCGCGGTCACTCACCCAGATGTGTCCCTGTTTGTCGAGACTCATTGCCAGTATTCGCCTGCCATCAGAGGGGGCTATGCGGTCGTAGGGGAGTTCGCTCAGAGTCACACAGTGAGCTCCCTTGCTGCTCACGAACCATAGATTTCCCTCCAAATCGAGTGTGCTGAAGCGCACGCTCTCATCATTGAGCCCCATATCGGAAATCACTCTGGCAGGACTATCGACACTCTTACTGTAGACCACCTGACCGCGGCGTGTCACTCCCCACAGCGATCCGTCGACACCTCTTTGAGAATAGGCAAGGTCATGGTATTCACCTATCTGTTTTACGGGTCTGATCCCTTGCTCGCGCTGCCGGCGCTCCGGCTCGATGGATGTGGCAAAAGCCTGCTGAACATCTTCATTCGGGAGCACTATAAAGTCGCCATCCTTCTGCTGAAGCACCAGAGAGTTATCTTTGCCGAAATACCACTGGTCGACCACAATCTTTCGCCCGAGTTTCTCCTCGAGTTCATTGTGGACATCCCGGAAGCGATAGGTCTTGGTGTCGAGGAGCACCACATGTTCGTCGATTCTGCACCAAAGGTCGCCTCCGGCCGAGAGGAGCAGGTCGCGGAAGCGGCTCGAATATCGGCGCACCCCGTCATTCACTCCGGGCTTAAGCACGGCAAATTCATAGCCATCGAAGCGGTTGATGCCATTCCAGGTTGCAAACCACATCATCCCTTCATTGTCGGCCACTATCTGCTTGACAAGATGCTGCGAGAGGCCTGAGTTTTCATCGTAAGTGGCTATGTGGCAGAAGGGTTCAGCCCCGCCGGCCACACCAACGCGAAGGATAAGTATGAATAAGATTGAGAGTAGTCTTTTCATGGTATGCGCAAATTTACGCATTTCAGAGATTATTTAAAAAGAAAAATTCGTTAACCCTCCCACTAAATTTTTCCATTTGCGACCCATTTGCGACCCATTTATGCCCCAATTTCGCCCGGATTTCGCCCGGATTCATCTCTCATCGTCGCCTCGGCTTTTTGTCCCCATTTTCGTTTAAAATTGCCATTATAGTATTTATTGCCTATATTTGCATATCTATTGTCAGCCACAAATATCCCCAATGGAGAAACGCTTATTCCTACTCGATGCCTACGCCCTGATCTACAGAGCTTACTATGCCCTGATCCGCTCCCCCCGATTCACCGGTGCAGGATTCAACACCTCGGCTGTGTTCGGCTTTTGCAATACCCTCGATGAGCTCCTTCGCAAGGAAAACCCCTCGCACATCGCCGTATGTTTCGACCCTCCCCACGGCCACACCTTCCGCCACGATGAGTATGCCGAGTATAAAGCCCAGCGCGATAAACAACCTGAGGATATCACAGCTTCTATCCCCTACATCAAAAGGATCCTCGAGGCTTACCGAATCCCGGTCATAGAGGTGGATGGCTATGAGGCCGACGATGTGATAGGCACTCTCGCATTCCGCGCCCGCCGCGAGGGGTATGACACTTATATGATGACCCCCGACAAGGACTATGGCCAGCTCGTTGGCGACCATATTTTCATGTATCGCCCCTCGATCAGAGGCGAAGGTTTTGAGATACGCGACTCAGCGAAGGTGTGTGAGCGCTACGGGATTGCTTCTCCCCGTCAGGTGATTGACCTGCTGGCCCTCGAGGGGGATGCTTCGGACAATATCCCCGGATGTCCCGGCGTAGGGGAAAAGACAGCGCGCACCCTCATCGAGACATGGGGCTCCGTAGAGAATCTGCTCGAAAATACTGACAAACTCAAGGGTGCCCTGCAGCGCCGCATCGTGGAGAATGCGGATATGATCCGCCTCTCGAAGCATCTGGTGACTATCCGAACGGATGTCCCCGTCGACACTCCGATCGATTCGCTCGAGAGGAAGCCGGTGGATATCGACAAGCTCCTCGAAATCTATGGTGAACTGGAGTTTCGCACCCTGGCTGCGCGACTGCGTGCCGGAGCTGCCGCAAATTCTGCCGTTACCTCCTCTTCCCCCTCCAAGCCCAAAGTTGCGGCCGATGGGATGGCCTCGCTATTTGATCTCCCCGAGGAGACGCCGGGGCCCCCCGCGCCGGTGGCAGAAGCCCCCGAGGAACGCGACTACCAAACAATTACGACTCCTGCCGAGGTGGCGGCGCTCGTGGAATCTCTCAGCTCCCTATCCGAAATAGGGATCGCCCTCTATGCCATAGGCGAGGAAGCCATGACAGCCCGCTGGGAGGGTATTGCCCTCTCCGATGGCAAGGGGAAGGCCCGATTCATAATGCTCGGGGCCGACGGCGATACCCGCAGCGAGATTCTCGCCATGCTCGAGCCCCTGTTCAGTGGACACACCACCCTCACCGGCCACGATATAAAACGAGCTTATCTGCTGCTCAAAAATGCCGGTATCGATCTCGAAGCTCCCTACTTCGACACCTCCGTAGCTCACTATCTCACTGACCCTGAGGCCCGCCACGAGTTGCGCGATGTCACGGCAAAATATCTCCACATAGAGCTCTCAGGTGTTGACCCCGACAAGAAAATCACTCATCCGAAGGCGGCGCTCACTACCGAAGAGGCCGCAGCGCGCTACTGCGAGGAGGCCGACATGAGCCTGCGGCTTAAGGCGCCCCTGGCCGATGCTATCGCTGAACGCGAGATGATGCCTCTGCTTACCGATGTGGAGTTTCCGCTTATCCGCGTGTTGGCTGAGATGGAATATACCGGGGTGCGCATCGACTCCGATGTGCTACGGGCGCTCTCGGAGCGCCTCAAACAGCAGGTGAGAGCCATGGAGGAGGAGGCCTACGAAATGGCCGGCGGTCCCTTCAATATCGGCTCACCAGCTCAGGTAGGTATGGTGCTCTTCGATCGTCTTCAAATCGACCCCAAAGCCAAAAAGACCGCCCGCGGCTCCTACTCGACTACCGAGCAGATCCTTGAAAAATATGCCCCGAGAGTGCCGCTCGTCAGCCTTATCCTCAAGATCCGCAGGCTCAGGAAGCTCATCACCACATATCTCGATGCGCTCCCCGCACTCGTCAATCCCGCCACGGGTAAAATCCATACTTCCTACAATCAGACTGTCACCGCTACGGGTCGCATCTCCTCGACAAACCCCAATCTGCAGAACATCCCGGTGCGCACCGAGGATGGTCGAGAGATACGTCGCGCCTTTATCCCCGACCCGGGATGCCTGATGATGAGTGCCGACTACTCCCAAATCGAGCTCCGCCTCATAGCCGACCTCTCGGCCGACCGCGACATGATCGAGGGCTTCCTCTCAGGCGACGACATCCACCGTATCACGGCCTCCAAGATCTACAAAGAGCCCCTCTCGGAGGTGACTGACGACCAGCGACGCCACGCCAAGACTGCCAACTTCGGTATAATCTACGGCATCTCGGCCTTCGGGTTGGCCGAAAGGCTCGGGATTGCACGTGCAGAAGCCAAGAAGCTGATTGACGGATATTTCGCCACCTATCCTCACATCCGCGACTATCTCGAAAAAGCCGTGGCCGATGCGCGAGCTACAGGCTATGTCACCACTCGCATGGGTCGCCGCCGCTACCTCCCTGACATCAATTCGCGCAATGCCGTGGTGCGCGGATATGCCGAGCGCAATGCCGTCAACGCCCCTATCCAGGGGTCGGCAGCCGACATTATCAAGGTGGCAATGGTGAGGATTGCATCCGAAATCGAGCGCCGTGGGCTCCGGTCGCGTATGATCATGCAGGTCCACGACGAATTGATATTCAATATCCCTACCGATGAGGTAGAGACCATGAAAAAATTAGTGGTCAGCGAAATGGAAGGAGCCTTCCACGGCGCCGTCCCCCTCTCCGTTTCAGCCGGCGTTGCCGACAATTGGCTCGAAGCTCATTGAACTCTCAGGCTCCTCACCACATTATTATACAAGGAACATATATAACACCCACCCCACCTTATCCCCAAAACAATGACCCCCGAAGAAAAACTCAAGATAGAAGAACGGGCCGTAGCGATGCTCAAGACCGTCTACGACCCTGAAATCCCGGTCGACATCTACAACCTCGGCCTCATCTACGCCATTGACCTCGACGACGATGGCAACCTCACAGTCGACATGACCCTCACGGCCCCCAGCTGCCCGGCCGCCGACTTCCTCGTTGACGACGCCCGCATTAAACTCGAAAGCATCGAGGGTGTCAAAAGCGTTGACATCCGCATAGTCTTCGAGCCGGAATGGAACAAAAACATGATGAGCGAAGAGGCCAAACTCGACCTCGGATTTCTCTAATCTCCCCTCACCCCTGATGGCTGACCGCACTCTGACATACTTCATAAGCGACCTCCACCTCGGCGCAAGCTATATCCCTGACCCGAAGGCCCACGAGCAGCGCATCGTAGCATTCCTCGATTCAATTGCCCCTACATGCCGACGGCTCATACTCCTGGGCGACATCCTCGACTTCTGGTGGGAATATCGCACGGTAGTCCCCCGCGGATTCGTCCGCTTCTTCGGTGCCCTCGCCCGCATGGCCGACTCCGGAGTCGAGATTATCTGGCACAAAGGCAACCACGACATCTGGTTTACCGACTACCTCCCACGCGAGATTGGATTCCAGCTCCGCGACGGAGTCCAAATCATGGAGCTCGACGGTAAGCGCTTCCTCCTGGAGCATGGTGACGGCGTGGGGCGTCTCCCGCGCACCTTCCGTATGCTCCGCCGCCTCTTCCGCAGCCGCAAAGCCCAACGGCTCTACTCCGCCATCCACCCTCGCTGGGCTCTGGGATTTGCCCACTCATGGTCATCCCACTCCCGCAAAAACGGCGGCTATACACCCCCCGCAAATGCCGCGGACCGCCTCCGCGAATTTGCCCAAAACTACAACGCCAACCACCCCAACGGCAAAATAGACTACTTCATCTTCGGACACTGTCATCTGCTCATCGACAAAACCCTCCCTGACGGCTCAACACTCGTGGTCCTCGGCGACTGGATAAACCAAAATTCCTACGCCATTTGGGACGGAAATTCCCTCTCAATCCACACTTTTGATAGACAAATCCCTCTGATTAACACCTTTTAACATCTGCAAAAATAAGATAAGTAAAAAGCCAATATACTTATTAAAAGCAAATTGCAGTAAAAAATCATCATCCAAAGATACAACAAGCTAAAAAAGTATGTTTGATAACATATCCAAAAATTTGTACCGGGCTAATTCTTGGTCTACCTTTGTGACACGAACCTAAAACAATCTTTTTTACCTTAGAAATTGTACCTATTGGAAACTCATAACAGGGAGCCGCGTGAAGCTGCTCCCTGTTAACTTTTCCCTACCTCCCCGCAACCCCGTTTTCCACCGCCCCCGCAACCCCGTTTCCCTTTTTTACAGCCACCAATTAAATTCGCCGTGAAAGAACTCGCTGAATGCATCCGGTCCATCGAGGAGATTAGGGGGTGATTCTCGAAAAGAAGCGACTAAGGAAAGAGGCTGCGCATTTTTTTGAACAGCAGCCTCTTGATGGGATCTCTTTCCGATGTTGTGTTGAGGGGAAACGGGTCGCTTGATGGAACGTGGGGGATTAGTAAGCAACGGATTTCATGGAAAGCCCGGTGGTCTCCTGAAGGCCGAAGAGGAGGTTCATGGTGTGGACAGCATTGCCGGCTCCACCTTTGAGGAGATTGTCGATCACAGCGGTGATAAGGAGTTTTCCGTCGATTTTATCGAGGTGGATGATGCACTTGTTGGTGTTGACCACATCCTTCAGGTCGGGAATCTTTGAGGTAATGAAGGTGAAGTTGTGGTCAGAGTAGTAATCATTGTAGATTTTGATTATCTCGGGGAGGTCGAGCTGGCAGTCGAGGTAGCTGACGGCCATGATGCCGCGCGAGAAGGCTCCACGCATGGGGAGCATGTGGATCGTTGAGTTGAAACTCTGCTGCACGGCCTTGAGCGACTGGATGATTTCGGGGAGCTGCGGGTGGGCAAACGGGCGGTATACCACCATGTTGTCGTTGCGCCAGGCGTAGTGGGTGGTGGGGCGACGCTCAGCTCCTTCACTTGTAGCACCGGTGATGACTGTGGTGTGGATGTCAGAGTTAAGGAGCAGATTTTTGGCAAGGGGCATGAGAGAGAGCTCCACGGCCATTGCGAGACACCCGGGGTTTGCGACATGCTTGGCGCCTCTCACCATCGGTTTGCGGTTGAGCTCCGAGAGGCCGTAGACAAAATCATGACTACCGTCGGCGATACGGTGGTCGCGAGCGAGATCGATGATTTTCAGATCTTCGGGGATGGTGTGGGTCTCGATAAATTCGCGGGTCTTCCCCCTTGGCCTACAGCTGAACAGCACATCTATTTCCTTTAGGTTGAAATTGCTGGAGAAGTTCATGTCGGTCTCTCCGTGGAGCCCCTGGTGGACATCCACGATGCGCTGACCCCCTACGGTGCGGGAGTGGACCCACTTCAGCTCTACGTCAGGGTGATGGATGAGAATACGGATAAGTTCGCCGGCGGCGTAGCCCGAACCTCCAATGATTCCAACTTTTATCATAATGCGTGTAGTTTTTTATGGTGATTGATTTGAAAGGTTTTCAAGTTAAAAAATTGATGATATGCGCGCCGATGTGTCGGTGAGCTACATGGCGATTTCAAAACTGTTGACCGGCAGATTGCCTGCAAGTCAGCAGCAAAAGCCGTCTTGTGGCTCACTCAGCAGCGCCCGAGCCGATGGTCTCTATCCCCTTTTCGATACGCCTGATGGTCTCGTCGCGGCCAAGAAGCTCAGTGATGTCGAAGATGTGGGGACCCTTGCATTCACCCACGAGGGTCAGGCGGAACGCGTTCATCACATTTCCAAGGTGATATCCCTTACTTGCCACCCAGTCGAGCACCACCGGCTCAGCGGCTGCCGACGAGAAGTCGTCGAGCGAGCGGAGCACCTCGATGAGCTCGCGGAGGATGGCGGGAGTATCCTCTTTCCATCGTTTTTTGATATCTTTTTCGGCGTAGCTTTCGGGAGCCTTGAAGAAGAATCGAGCCTGATCCATAAGGTCGGCAACGAAATTGATGCGTCCCTTAACCAGGCCTACTGCCTTCGTGATATATTCCTTGCCGAAGGCATCGGGGTCGATGCCATTCTCCTTGAGCACAGGGATAAAGAGCTCTGCCAGATGCTCGTCAGAGGTCATCTGCAGGTATTCATGGTTAAACCAGCGGCCCTTGTCGTAGGCAAATTTGGCTCCCGAGCGTGAGCAGTGGTCGAAGGAGAATTTCTCAATCAGCTGATCCATGGACATTATCTCTGTGTCGTCGCCGGGATTCCACCCTAAGAGGGAGAGGAAATTGATCACTGCTTCCGGCAGATAGCCTGACTCGCGATAGCCCGAGGAGATGGCGCCCGTCTTAGGGTCGTGCCATTCGAGGGGAAACACCGGAAATCCCAGTCTGTCGCCGTCGCGCTTCGAGAGCTTCCCCTTGCCGTCAGGCTTAAGGAGCAGCGGCAGGTGGACAAACTCGGGACGGGTATCGGCCCATCCGAATGCCTCGTAGAGAAGGACATGGAGCGGAGCCGAGGGAAGCCACTCCTCTCCCCGGATCACGTGGGACACCTCCATGAGGTGGTCGTCCACTATATTGGCAAGATGGTAGGTTGGGAGGTCATCGGCACTCTTGTAGAGCACCTTGTCGTCGAGGATCGAAGAATTTATATTAACCTTGCCGCGCAGCAGGTCGTTGACCTCCACATCTCGACCCGGCTCAATGCGGAATCTCACCACGTAGGGTGTACCCTCCTCGAGCAGCCTTTGTGTCTCCTCCGGGGGGAGGCTCAGCGAGTTGCGCATCTTCATGCGGGTGGATGCATCATACTGGAAATTAGGGGTAGCAGCGCGCGCAGCCTCCAGCTCCTGGGGTGTGTCGAAGGCTATATAAGCCTTCCCGGCGTCGAGCAGTTGCTTCACGTGGCTGCGATAGATGTCGCGCCTCTCGCTCTGCTTGTAGGGGCCGTAGGCGCCACCCTCGCGCACTCCCTCATCTATCTTGATTCCGAGCCAGGCGAGAGCCTCATTGATATACTCCTCCGCGCCGGGCACGAAGCGGTTGGAGTCGGTGTCCTCGATGCGGAGTATCATATCGCCACCATTTCGGCGGGCGAAGAGGTAGTTGTAGAGCGCGGTGCGCACTCCACCGATATGAAGAGGCCCTGTGGGGGAGGGGGCAAATCTCACACGTACTTTTCTTTCCATTTTGCGATGAAATCTTATCGTGGGATTGTTGGTTCGTTTTTTGTCTGATTTTTAAATAGGTGACAAAGATAATCAAAAAAACCGCGTTTTCAAACCTATCCGGGGCCTCCGGGGCAAAAAATTTTTAACCGCTGCGCGCATCAGCGACGCCCTTCGCGCATCAGCGGGTAGCCGGTCTCGGTGATGGTGAAGTTCAGGAAATCCACGAGGCGCTTTAGCTGCCGCAGCGCAGGCACCAGTTTTTCAGTAAAATCCTCTGAGTCAAAGAAGGAATCGTCGAGGTGGAGCGTGGCTCCAAACTCACGGGGACGGACGTAGTCGATATACTCCCAGTCGCGGTCAAACCCCTTGGGGGCGGTCTTCACCGGGTTGTCGCCCACCGAAGGAAATATCGCCTTAAACTCCTCTGATTCAACGATCGAGAGATACTCCTCGATATTATCGCGGATATCTTTTCGGATGGCTGTCAGATACTTGGTAGGCATGCCATAGCAGCCGCCCCAGAGCATCGACTTCCCCGGCTCAAGGTGGAGGTAATAGCCTGCCATGAGCGCTTTTTTGCCGTAAGGGGGACAGACGAAGATCCCGATGTGGGTTTTGTAGGGGGTCTTATCCTCCGAGAAGCGGGTGTCTCGCACAAGCCGGTAGACACACATATCCACCGGGAAACCTGCCACGTCGGGATCTACACCGGCTATCGCGGCAATAAATTTTTCGGCTGTAAGATCGCGCAACTGCTTGACCTGCTCATACTCATCCTTGTGCTCGGCCACCCATTCGCGGGTGTTGTTGCGGCGCAGTCTCTTGAGATATCTGAATATTGGATTTGCCATAATCGTGCTGGTTATATTTTTGTCTTTTATCAAAAGGTCGAGAGCTTTCAGGGCTCTTGATATTTATCTAACGTTTTGAGAAAATGATTATTATTTCCTGACCGCTTCTTTAGAGCCTGTCCTAAACTGTCAGCAGCAAAAACAATTGCCTGAACAGCGAAAATTCCTTACCTTTGCATTGCTACTACAATCGCAATGAGCCCCTCAGCGCAGGAGCCTCTTCAGCCATCTCGTTAGCTCCTGATTATCCACCTTGGAAAGCCTTGCCCGACATGAGCTTTTCCCTCCCCGAACCCCTTTCAATCAACATCTGCTTTTATGAAAATCATTCGAGTCATTGAGGCCGGAGAACGGCTGACAGTGGATTTCCACCCTGATTCTGCCATGCTGCTGGCGGGGAGACCCTTTTTCATGCCGGAGTTTGGCCATGGCTGGAGCGCGAGGATCAAGACCGCACTGCGCATATGCCGCCTCGGCAAGAATATCGGCGAACGATTTGCCGGGCGCTATTTCGATGCCGTGGCGCCGGCTCTCCACATCTTCCCCTCGGATTCCACCATGGATTCAGGCCTCCTCTCCGCCCTCGATTCAAGTATTGTGATTGGGGAGTGGCACAACAGCGATATTCTTGAGGCTCCGCGAGTTATCGAATTTGAAGAGATCCACACCACATTACCCCCCTCCCGCGACCTTGCCGAACAGGTTATTTCTCATGTGAGCCAATACTCAACTCTCAAGATGGGCGACATCATCCTCCTCCCGGAGCCTCTCCCTCCCCTACCCCTGCGCGAAAACACCCGCTTTCAGATCTCCCTCAACTTCACCCCCTCCCTCGACCTAAAAATCGTGTGAGAAGCCTGTAGCAAAAGAACTACCCCTGACATCTTCACCCCGCCAACTCCCGGCAAATTTCTATTCTCAAAGCGTGCG
>CAZUEY010000018.1:0-35145 GCA_964619395.1 uncultured Staphylococcus sp.
TCATTATGGAGAGGGCAAGCCGTTATGACATCAAAGGTAAGAAATATATTGAGAGCCCTTTCAAATATTATTTTATAGACGAAGGATTACGCAATGCTCGCCTTAACTTCCGACAGCCGGAATTTACTCACCTACTGGAGAATCTAATATATAATGAGTTACGCATTATGGGCTTCAATGTTGATGTAGGTGTGGTTCCCATTCAGCGAAGAACAGAAGATGATAGACGTGTTCGCGTTCAGCTTGAAGTAGATTTTGTTTGCAATCTCGGAAGTAAACGTTATTATATTCAGTCGGCTTATCGTATGCCGGACGAAGAAAAATTTAGACAAGAAGAAGCTTCATTGCGCAATATTGATGATTCATTCAAAAAGATTATTATTGTAGGCGAAGAAACTCCGATTATTCGCACAGAAGCCGGAACTACAATAATGAGCATTTATGATTTTTTGCTCAAGGAAAACTCATTAGAACAATAATCCTAAACGCAAATAAGCCTTTCCTTGCGGAACCTTTAGCTCGGCGAGGGTTCACCGAGCCAAAAGCCTTTGAGGGAGAGGAAGTCAGGGGTCAGAGGTTGCGGAACACGTGATTGTTCGCGCCCATTGAGTAATCGTACATGAACAGCTCGCGTATGTTATCGGCTTGATGCTTTGCCTTTGCAAAGAACGCTTCGTAGTCGAAGTAGTTGGAGGTATTCTTTGATAGAATCGAATAGCAAGAATGTACGGCGCATTTGTCAAATGTTGCATAAGCATCCATGACATGAGGAAGTCAGACGGACTGCGAGTTGACGGTGAATGCGGCACGAGCGTTGAAGCCGGGCAGGTGTTCTATGCTTGGAAGCATAGCGACTGCGCCGGTTACAACGAAGTTGAAATTAAGATGTTCGGAAAAAGAAGCGTCCATAACTTGCTGATTTTTCAGCGAAGTTATGGACGATATGACGGTGGCGAAAAGACGCTTATTTATCGTCTAAATCATTTCGTCGGATGAAATCTATTGTTTCTTCTCCAGTTGCACTATTTATGTGCCAACGCATAGTTGTTGGAGTCAGTTCTTCTATGCGATAATAAAACCTATCAGCAACTTGATCTCCGTCGGCAAAATCTATATCAGCTTGCCAAACTAACTCTATCAAAGGATAATAAGTATCTTCAATAGCGACTATTTTCCATGAAAATTCTTTATCATATATAGGTTGCTCGCCCACTGAACGGTAATATGTTGTTAATAAGCCACTATATCCGACAGTGCCAGCAGAAGGAATGTTTGAATTATCAGTTATGTCATAAATCTTAGTATGTTCGAGTTGGTCGGATTCAACTACTTCCCACTTGCCAACAAGATAATTCATTAAGATTGTCGGCTTTCTCTCCTCGTCATCGTCACAACTTGCGACAACAAAAGCGAGAATTGGCAGTAAGAATAATATTAAATATTTTTTCATTGTTTGATATTGATTATAACTGTGCAAAGTTACGCATTTTCAGCGAGGTACGCAAGTTAGAGGAATACTTCAAGGTCGTTGACGCGGAAGATGCAGCAGTCGCGTATCTTTCGGCACTCGCCGGAGGTGAGCAACTTGACGTTGCGCCAACCTCCGAAAAAGGAATATCGAAGCATGAGGGCGTTGCCTTGCAACGACTCGCGGTGTTGAGCCTCGGCGAGAAGTGCGCGAGAGCGGAAGTGCGCTCCGCCGTGCACTTCCATATCGGTTATGGCGATATGATAGCGTTCCTCGACGCAGTGGATAATCTGAAACTCCCGACACGGCAGAATGGTTGGCAGAGGTGTCGTCGAAGCACAATTGGGGGGTGATATAAGGGGGGAGTGGTGGGGGGCTCAACAGGATAGGGATAGACAGGCGGATGGATGGCCGTAGAAAGAAGGTTTTTGCTTTTTGGGGGTGGATGATAGGATAAATGAAATAAAATGTGTAATTTTGCGGCTTGAAAGAAGGTCAATTACGCAATATATTTATACACATTACAATATTATTTTACCCATGACTATCGATCAGTACAATTTCAAGGGAAAAAAGGCAATTGTCCGCGTTGACTTTAATGTGCCTCTGGATGAGAATGGCAAAATCACCGACGATACCCGTATTCGCGGTGCTCTCCCCACACTCAAAAAGATTCTTGCAGATGGTGGCAGCCTCATCATTATGAGCCACATGGGCAAGCCCAAAGGTAAGGTGAATCCCAAAATGTCACTCTCACAGATTCAGGAAGCCGTAGCCAAAGCACTCGGCACAGATGTGGAGTTTGCAGAAGATTGCGCTCAGGCAGCAGACAAGGCTGCGGCTCTCAAGCCCGGTCAGGTGCTTCTGCTCGAGAATCTCCGTTTCCATCCCGAGGAGGAGGGTAAGCCCGTGGGTATCGACAAGGAAGATCCCGCCTACGATGCCGCTAAGAAGGAGATGAAGGAGCGTCAGAAAGAATTCGCCAAGACTCTCGCTTCGTATGCCGACGTGTATGTCAATGATGCATTCGGCACTGCCCACCGCCGCCATGCCTCTACAGCTGTTATAGCTGACTATTTCGATGATGACAGCAAGATGCTCGGCTATCTCATGGAGAAGGAAGTGAACGCCGTCGACAATATCCTCAAAGATATCAAGCGCCCCTTCACCGCAATCATGGGTGGCTCTAAGGTGTCAACCAAGATAGGAATTATCGAGAACCTCATGGACAAGGTAGACAACCTGATCCTCTGCGGTGGTATGACATATACGTTTGCTGCTGCCCAGGGTGGCAAGGTAGGTAAGTCGATCTGCGAGACCGATAAGTTTGACCTCGCACTCGACATTATCAAGAAGGCTAAGGAGAAGGGTGTGAACCTCGTGCTCGGCGTAGACTGTGTTGCAGCCGATGATTTCAGCAACGATGCCAACACTATGGTTGTGCCCTCAAACGATATCCCTGCTGAATGGGAAGGTCTCGATGCAGGCCCCGTGACCCGCAAGCTTTTTGCCGACGCTATCAAGGATGCCAAGACTATACTTTGGAATGGCCCTGCCGGCGTGTTTGAGTTTGACAACTTCACCGGTGGATCACGCGCTATCGCCGACGCTATCGTAGAGGCAACCGAGAAGGGTGCCTTCTCGCTCGTTGGTGGCGGCGACTCTGTGGCTTGTATCAACAAGTTTGGTCTTGCTGACAAGGTGAGCTATGTTTCTACCGGAGGTGGTGCGCTTCTCGAGGCAATCGAGGGCAAGACACTCCCCGGCATCGCTGCAATCCGTGGCGACAAGTAAAAAATAGCTTGTTCCGTTAGTAAATAGAGAAATCAATATCGTGAAGCCCTGCTGACCTTACACCGGTCGGCAGGGCTTCATGTGCATAGGTGCAACAGCATTCATGCAAAAATGCCTTAAAGACATCACGGAATGATCACGGTACGATGACCGCTAATTCAATAATTAAGGTGGGATGTGTGGTAAACTTCCACTGGGAGGAGTTTGTTAGAAGAATAAAGAAAGTTATAACCGTAGACGCCACTTCTCTGACGCCTGCATAAAGAGAATTAAAGTTATGGCAACAGTAAATCTTCCGATTGTCACCTGGTGTGTGATAGTGGCAGCGATGCTCATTGTGGTGTTGGTAAGGTCAGTCAAAGGTTTCTATAACCTCAGGCTTCATCATCGCCTAATAGAGTTTGGGTCTGAGCGCGAGGAATTGTTTGTTCCCGGAGATGTGACCTACAATAGCTCAGATCGTTATGGCAGCCTCGACGATTGACATATCAGTCAGCGATCCTGTAGGTGAACCTGCAGCAGTTGCCTCTCCCACGTTGCGTGAAATCTGTGTGTTTCTTTGCGACTACGCTGCTGCGCTGCTGGGGTGTGGAGCCACGTGTGTTAGACTGGAGCACAACGTGAAGCGCATGGCCGAGCGGCTGGGTTGCTGTGCGGTGATGACCATTATGCCCCGCCATATTCATCTGACTGTCTGCGATGAAGCCCGCGAGGATAGTTATACATATATTGCCGCTATATCTGTAAAGATGATAAGTTTTGCCATCAACACAGGTCTCAGCAGACTGAGCTGGGATTTTGCCGATGGCAAGATTGGTTTTGAGGAGGCGCGGAGGCAGTTTCGACGCATCGTCAGCCGCCCCGCTACTGACAAATGGCTCGTGCTTTTGCTGGTGTCGCTGGCGAATGCTTCGTTTTGCAGATTATTCGGAGGTGATATCTGGGCAATGGGGGTGGTGTTTTGCTCCACACTCGCCGGCTATTATCTCAAGCAGACCCTATGCGAGGCGAAGGTTGATATCCGCATAGTGTTTATCCTCTGCGCCCTGGTCTCCTCTGTGCTCGGCGCTTCTGCCGCTCTGTTTCATCTTGGTGATACTCCTGAGATCGCAGAGTGGACCAGTGTGCTCTACCTCGTGCCGGGCATCCCGTTTATCAACTCTTTCAGCGATCTGCTGGCCTCCCATTACATATGTGCTTACAGCCGGTTCATGGATGCTCTTGTGCTGACAGCGTGTATGACTATCGGCCTCTGCGGAGGGGCGGTGCTGATGAATGTCGGCGTATTTTAATAACACGTTAATCCCTATAGAGTCATGTTGCTACAGTTTCTTCAGGATGGATTTTTCGCAGCCATAGCGGCTATAGGTTTCGCGGCAATCAGCAACCCCCCGCGCAAAGCCTACTTGCTGTGTGCCATCATAGCCGCAGCCGGTCACTCTGCGAGGTTCCTACTGATGAACGAGACTATCCTCGGCTTTCATATAGTGGTGGCCACCACTATTGCAGCATTCATTGTCGGGGTGCTGGCAGTGTTTCTTTCGCCACTCGCCCGAGTTCCGGCCGAGACCTGTCTTTTCCCCTCGCTTCTCCCAATGATTCCGGGGATGTATGCCTACCGTTCGTTGGGTGGGCTTGTGATGTGTCTCTATCAAGGTAATCAGCAGGGTTTCGATCACTACTTCTACATCTTTACCTCCAACGGACTCACCTGCCTGTTTATACTCTTAGGTATGGTGGTGGGTGCGATCATCCCTATTTTTATGCTGAAAAAAATCTCATTCAGCTCCACCCGCAACCGTAGGAGTCGACGGGGATTGACAACAGTGCGATAGCAGAGGCAGCAGTTTCTCGATGAACACGCTTTTAGCAATCAACCTATAGTGAGGGTTGTAGGCATCATTGTAGCGCCGGCTATGGTGGAGTGCATAGTGCCCCTCTGACAGCGTTTGGCTGATGAGCTCACGGTCCGCCTGATAGTCGGGGAGATCCTCCGGGATATAGAGGAGGAGCTGTTCCCACTCCTCAGCCCATCTATCGACCGGGGGAATCGAGAATCCGGCCGCGCTCTCTACAAACGCCTCAAAAAAGAGATCCTCACTGACAAGGCTGTCAGTGATAACGGAGAGACTCACCCGATAGAAATTCTCACCGGTCCCCGCCTCTTCGAAATATCGGCTTTCGGTGTGTCCCATCCCGGTGAGTTCGCGCCTGAGATACAGCCGTGCAGAAGCAGTGTCGGAAATGAGATGACCCGGGCCAAAATGGTCCTGGAAGAAGCTTTTGTAGATATCTCTAAGCGTTGACTCGGGATAGTCGCATAGCTGTCTTTCGACTGCATTGCGCTGCTTATCCCCCGGGGTCATGCTGCAGAGAAAAACGCAGAGAAACGATGCCAAGAACAGGGCTGTCAGTAGCCTGGATGATTTTTGCATATTGAAAACTTCCCCTACGCCACGGCGGGCGGTGGGGGGAGAGGAGTTTATGGATTTATAGGTCGAGGTTTACTATCTCGTAGTTGGTGGTGCCGAGCCCTATCGACTCCGCGTGGTCTATGGTGTGGAGGCCGTGGCGGCTACTAATGCGCTCTTTGAGGGGGCCGTTGTCGTTGCCCTCTGAAGCAGTCATATTGAAGATGATGTCGCAGCAAGCCTTGTCGAGAGCTACTGGGTCGGTAGAGGCGAGGATACCGTAGTCGGCAATTTTTACACCCTCAGGATGAGCTACACAGTCGCAGTCGACCGACATATTGTTCATCACATTAATATATATGATGTTGTCGCCGAAATAGTCGGCCACACCCTGAGCTGCCGATGCCATAGATTCGAGGAACACATCCTGCTCAGCAATGTTTTGCCAGATACCCTCGACGGTATCCTGCTTACCACCGGTGTGGATGTAGGCTTTACCGTCGGCAGAAGCTACGCCGATACTTGCGTTTTTCAACACGCCCCCATAGCCACCCATAGGATGACCTTTGAAGTGGGCAAGGTTTACCATATAGGTGTAGCGTGGGAGATGGTTGCCTACGATATCATATTTGATGTGGCGCTTGTCACGGACAGGAATTTTCATCTGCCCCTCCTCATCCATAAGGTCCACGGGAGCGATGGAGTCAAAACCATGCTCACGGACAGTCTGCCAATGTGCATCGAAGGTGTTGCGCTTGCCGGAGTAGGCTGTGTTGCACTCCACGATGGTGCCATGCACGCTATCCACCAGATTCTTTATAAGGGTGGGCTTCAGGTAGTTAGGGTTGCCGGCTTCACCGGTGCTGATTTTTACGGCCACTCTGTGTCCATCGGCGGGGCGACCGAGTGCCTTATATATTTTGACGAGGGCTTCGGGGGAAATTTCGCGGGTCATATATACTTTAGATTGAGCCGGACTTTCCTGGCTCAACAGGGCTGCGAGAGCCAATAGAAGATATTTTATCGTTTTCATATCTCTTTATGATTTTTCTGTTTATATAATGTGGATTTTGAGATACCACCTAAGGGTTTATTGGTTAATAGCTGCCTGAGCTACAGGCTATTTTACCGAAGCAAGATATTCCTTAGGAGTCATTCCCACATGTCGCTTGAACATGCGGCTGAAGTGTTGCGGGTAGTCAAACCCCATATCGTAGGCTGTTTGCGAAACGTTGTCGGAGGCTATCAGTTTATTCTTCGCGAGACGGATGATATGGTTGCGGATGAAATTACCGGCGTTTTCGCCTGTTGTCTTCTTGAGCATGTCGCTGAAATAATTTGGCGACATGCAGAGCCTGTCAGCGAAATATTGCACCCCCGGCACCCCGTTTTTTAGCTGAAGCCCTGAAGCAAAATAGTCGTTGAGAAGTGCGCTCAGACGAACCAGGATATCGTCGCTGCTCTGGCGGATGTTGTGAAACTGGCGGGTGTAGAATCGGTTGCAATAATGGAGCATGGTAGATATGTAGCTCACTATTATCATTCGCTGATCCTCGTCGGCGGGACGCTTAAGCTCTTCATAGATGCTCTTCATGAGCGAGACAATTACCTCGCGCTCGTTCTCGTCGAGATAGAGGGCTTCGTTGGCGCTATAGTCGAAAAAAGTGAAAAGACTGATTTCTTTTGCGAGGGGAGTCCCCGTCAGCAGGTCAGGGTGGAAGAGCAGCGACCAGCCGTCGATCTCTATAGGGATGCCGTCGTTTTCGCGTCCGCCAATCTGACCCGGAGCCACGCATATCAGACTTCCGGTCGAGCCTTCGTAGGCACCGAGTCCGTAGGTGAGATCATCGCGCACTTTGCTGTGCATGAATATACCATAGATTCCATAGTCGTTGAGGCTCGAATATATCGGCGAGACATCCTCGAAATTTATTACACCCACAAGCGGATGCCTGCAGGGGGCACCCACGTAGTCCAAATAGTCTTTTGGCCTGTCTACTTTGAGCTTTTGAGCAGATTTCGAGCTATTCATTATGCAAATATAGCGATTATTTTACCATATCCGCATCTGCAGGGATTATTTTATTGGCAGGAAATTTTTCATGGCGCTTGAGAGAGGATTTTGGTAAAGATTTCAAAAAAAATGGTAAGTCAAAAAAACTTCTCCCCAGTAATTTTGCAATGTGAATTTCACTCTGCTGCGATTTACGTAATCAACTAATATTCATGATAAAGAAAATATTCAAAACATTCATCGTGTCGGCATTGCTTACAATAGGCGGCCTGACGGCAAAATCACAGACTATGGAATCAAACATCAATAACAATACCCAATTTGCTCCCATCGAGAACCTTCAGCTGACTCAGACATGGGATAAGGTGTTCCCACAGAGCGATAAGGTGGATCATTCAAAAGTGTGCTTCATGAATCGTTATGGTATTACTCTTGTTGCCGATATGTATAAGCCTAAAGGGGTCTCCGGTAAACTGATGGCAGTGGCAGTAAGCGGGCCCTTTGGAGCTGTCAAGGAGCAGTCATCAGGTCTCTACGCTCAGGAGTTGGCTAAGAGAGGTTTTCTGACCATCGCTTTCGACCCTTCATTTACAGGAGAAAGCGGTGGTATGCCTCGGCGCGTGGCGTCACCAGATATCAATGTTGAGGATTTCTCTGCTGCGGTAGACTATCTGATGAATCGCGATGATGTCGACCCTTCGAAGGTAGGTATTCTCGGGATCTGCGGCTGGGGTGGCATCGCTCTCCAGGCAGCTATCAATGATCCCCGTATCAAAGCAACAGTAGCCTCTACGATGTATGACATGACTCGTGTAAACGCTAATGGCTACTTCGATTCCGAAAACAGCCCCGAAGAGCGAAATGCCAAACGTGCAGCCATGGCAGCCCAGCGAACTGCCGATTTCAAAGAGGGGACCTATCGTCGAGGCGGTGGTGTGGTTGATCCCCTTCCCGAAGATGCACCACGGTTTGTCAAGGACTATTATGCATATTACAAGACCCCTCGCGGCTACCATGTCCGCTCCGGAAATTCAAACGATGGATGGAATGTGACATCCAATCTGCCTTTTATGAATTTCAAGTTTTTCGAGTATGCTGACGAACTGGAAAATGCCGTACTGATTGTCCACGGTGACAAAGCCCATTCTTACTATTTTGGCAAGGATGCTTTTGCGAAATTTAAAGGTGACAATAAGCAGATGCTTACGGTCAAAGGTGCTTCTCACTGCGACCTTTACGACCGGCTCGACATAATTCCCATGGATGAGATAGCAGCTTTCTTTACCGATTATCTCAATAAATAATCGCCTACTTCAGGGAAAATCGGTTCGGAAAAGAGGTTAGGTATGGGTGGCGAAATGGTCGTGGACTGATATCAGATCAGGGCTGAATTATGGTCGAATCTGAGATGAATTTGAACCGAAAACGGGTTGAATTCGGACTGTGATTGAAGCGAAAATCGGACGCGGATGGATTGAAAATGGTTAACGGTTGATGCTGAATTGATGCTGAATTGCAATTAAATTGGGTAAAAAATTGTGCGGCCTTTAGGGTTATGTCATAATTATTGCTTATTTTTGCAAAGAAGAATCACTTCATTATTAGCCACCGGGAAAGCTCCTGTACAGGCTCCTCCCTGAGATCCGAAGCGCTGTCGCAGACGGACGGTCTGAAAACGTATGAGTGCGATGCTTTGCTGCAATTGTGCTGAGGGAGAGGTGTGTAGGCTGCAGGATGCGCCCTTATCTTATCTCAATGGACACAGAAGAAAGAGACGATATAACCCACTGGTACGCCATCAGAACCCGCCAGGAATCCAGAGCATACCGCTTCCTGGAGCCACTCTGCGAGGAGCTCTTTTTCCCTACAAAGACCATCAAGACCCGCGTAGAAGGCACGCGCCGCTCAGCTGTGATACCACATGTGATGTTTATCAGGACAACGGCCGACAATGCCGTGCGACTTGAGAAAGAGGGGAGACTCCATCCTGACACTTTCCCGCCAATCTGGATATACAGATATCCGAAGGACGAGAATATTCAGGAGATACCTCAGCGTTCCATCGACCTTCTCAGACTCCTCACCTCGGAGGATACCACTGGGTGTGAGATATTTACAAAGACGGATTTCAAGGAGAACCAGCGAGTGAGAGTGACCGGAGGTATCTACCAGGGATATGAAGGCTTCGTGCAGCGCGTCAAAAAGAATCGCCACGTAATAGTCCGCATCGAAGGCATCTGCCTCGTAATGCTCCCCTTCATCCACCCGGATCTCCTGCAGCCACTCACTCCATAGCCAACCACGGAGGTCTTTCTTAGCCCCGGGGGCTATATCTTTATCACCCCATCCCGCCTTTTCCCGCTCTCTATTCGTCCTAAACCATCAAATCCATAGGAATGGATTTCAAAGGTTCCCGCACGAAAAACATAGCATACAATGCCGGAGTATCCCTTCTGACAAAGGGCTCCAACATTATATGTTCGCTCCTGCTGATCCCGCTCACCATTGACTATGTCAATCCTGAGCGGTATGGTATATGGCTTACTATTTCCTCAATCGTGGGGTGGATTGTGTTTTTCGACTTGGGTTTGGGAAACGGCTTCCGCAACCACTTCGTGAAAGCTCGGGCTGACGGCAACGTTGATCTCTGCCGGCGATATGTCTCCACCACTTATTGCACAATCTCGTTGGTGGTGTTGGTCGTCTGGGCGATAGCCTTGACAATCAACAGCTTCCTGAACTGGCCCTCGTTACTTAAGGTTTCAGCCTACTATGGGTCAGAGTTGAGAATGGTATTCATGTTCATATGCACGTTTACCAGTCTCAATATGGTGGTCAACATATTTATGACACTGCTTACGGCCGATATGCGTCCATGGTTAGCTTCGGTGATAGGTGCTGTGGCGCAGTGGCTTGTGGTGGGGGCTATTATTATACTCAAGCATTTCTCAAGGGGATCGCTTGTGAATCTCGCACTTGTGCTGACGGGCATCCCTTGTATGTTTATGTTCCTGACCTCCGTGTGGATGTTTGTCTTTACACGTTATCGGATATATCGCCCCTCTATCCGGCTATTCAGTCGCTCACTGCTGCGCGACATTATGGGGCTGGGGCTAAAGTTTTTCGTGATATATCTTTGTCTTATAGCAGTGTTTCAGATTGTCAATCTGGTGATTTCGAGAGATATAGGGGCTCTTGCCGTGACTCAATACAATATCGCTAACAAATACTTTTCAATCCCATTTCTGGCGGTTACGATATTGATGGTTCCAATATGGTCGGCCGTGACAGATGCCTATTCCAAGGGAGACTTTGAGTGGTTGCATAAGTTGGTGAGACGTCTCGACGGAGTCTTTTTGCTGGCCATGATTGCCAATATCGCTATGATTTTCATAGCCCCCTTTGCCTATCATATATGGATTGGCGACAAAGTGGAGATTCCCAAGCCGTTGTCGCTTACAATGTCGATCTACATGATATGTCAGGTGTTTGCCACAATCTATCTCAACATTATCAACGGATTCGGCACTATAAGGATACAATTGATTCTCTATATCCTCGCAGCCCTCTTGGCTTGGCCACTCTTCACCTGGAGCGCGGCTCACTTCGGCCTCCCGGGTATAGTCCTCGTCCCGGGAGTGGTATGTCTGATTCAGGGCTTATTTGCAAGAATCCAAGTGGGGAAAATTATAAACCATACAGCAGATGGAATCTGGCTCAAACAATAATCATCCTAAAATCTCGGTCATCACAGTCTGTTTCAATGCCGTTGACAGCATTGAACCTACGATTCACTCTGTCCTCTCACAGACTTACGACAATATTGAATATATTGTGGTTGATGGAGCCTCTACGGATGGCACTCTTGAGATCATCGACAAATACAGGGACAAAATCGATATCGTGATATCCGAACCGGATTCCGGAATCTACGATGCTATGAATAAGGGTGTTAAAGCCTCTACGGGCGATTACATCCTCATGATGAATTGCGGCGACTCCTTCCCTCGCCCCGATACGGTAGAGAAGGCCGTAGGACTCTTTCCGGCGGATGCCGACGTGGTGTTCGGCGACAGCTATATTTTGGAGCCGGGTGGCACGTTGGTATTCTCCCAAGCCCCTGCCGATCCCACTCTCCTTGCCAAAGGACCTACCTATCGCCATGGGGCCTCTTTTGTGAGAAGCAGCGTCCATAAGCAGTTTCTTTTCGACCTCTCCAAAAGCAAAGAGTTTTCCTACGGGCTTGACTTCAACCAGATTTTCAATATGTACCATGCCGGCAAGAGTTTTAAGAAAATCGAATTGCCGCTTTTGATCTTTGCTCTTGATGGTGTTTCCAATAATCCCGCTGAATCACTGAGGATTAACTATGCCATAATCCATCAGTTCACCCCTCCAACCCTTAAGGAGAAAATAAAATACAACCTCAATAGACTCCTCCACAAGATAGGACTCCGAAATCTTAAGAAGATATTCTTCTATCCTTACAATTTCATGATCTATCTCATGAATGGCCCCATAGCCTCTACCCCCTGGTGGAGATTACGCAAATGCATCTACAGGATGTTGGGCGCGAAAATCGACCGCACCTCCATCATGAACATGCGGCAATATATCCTCTGTCCCCACCATCTCAAGGTCGGCGCCCACACCCATATCAACCGCGGGTGTATCCTTGATGCCCGTGGCGGTATCACAATAGGCTCCTGCGTCTCCATCTCCTATAATGTCAGCCTCATAACCGGTAGTCATGATGCCACTTCTACCTCCTTCACTGACAGATACCTACCGATTGAGATCGGAGACTACGTATGGCTGGGGGCTAATGTAACCGTCCTGACCGGAGTGAAAATCGGCCGGGGGGCGGTTGTGGCGGCCGGTGCTGTGGTTCAGAAAGATGTAGAGCCCTACACGATTGTTGGCGGCGTGCCGGCTAAGGTCATAGGTCACCGTCCTGAAAATCTTGATTATAAATGCAAGTGGGCACTCCCGTTTGTCTGATCATCAGTATAAGAATCTGTACCATCATGACTGTTAAAGCCTCCTTCAGGACCGATGCCTAACTTTGTAGTATATCTGGTGCTGACGGCTCTTCTCTTCATACTCTATTTAGGAGAGAAGGGTCGGATCCATGGCCTAAAGTCAAAATCATCTGTCTGGGCAGCCTATATATTGATGTGGTTTTTCGTCGGATTGCGAGGCCACATGATGACCGATTTTATGGTCTACTGGTATTTTTTTAAGGAATGTCCCGACCTTTTTCATCTCGGCCTTGAAATATTCCATAATCGTATAGAGGGTGGATTCTTTATCTATACATCTATCTTTAAGCTCTTCTGTGACAATTATTTTGCATGGGTCGCATTCAACACTCTAATAGATTTCATAGTACTTGCATGGTTTTTTCGCAAATACTGTAACTCGATGGTGTTGCCATTGATCTTCTTTGTGGCCTTCAACGGACTTCTGATGGAGTTTAATCTCTACCGCAATATGAAGTCAATTGAGCTCTTCCTCCTCTCAATTCCCTTTATCATTCAGCGGCGATTCTGGCCCTTCTTTGTCTTGAATCTTTTGGGAACAGCATTGCATACATCTTCCATACTCTACATACCCACATATTTTTTTATCACCCGCTCTTTCAGCCGAGGATGGCTTTGGGGGCTTTTCATCGTCTCCAACGTCATATTCCTTGCTAATATTCATATAATAGGGGCATTTTTCAACAATATTTCATTCATGAAAATGCTCGCGCTCTACGACAGGTTGACTATTTACAACCAGATGGACACCGGGGTGAAGTTTTCAATGGGCTATTTCGAACGCACATTCTCTTTCATCCTTTTTTCATGGATTTATTTCAAATATTATCGTGGCAATAAGCCATATACAATATTTTATAATTCATTTGTAATCTACTACTGTTCCTACCTGCTGTTTTATGAGGTGCAGGTGTTTGTTGACCGTCTCCCTACGCTTTTCATTTATTCCTACTGGGTTCTCTTCCCGGCAGCGGTGACCCACCACTACAAGTATTCCCGAGTTATCAATTTGGTGGTAAGTGCGCTTGTGGTTTTGAAGCTCCTCCTTAGTTTCAATATGCGTACCGGCGCTTATCAAAACATCCTTTGGACAACTCCTGACTTCAGGGAACGAGAACAAATGGCTAATCTTGATCTTGAATCATGAAAATTTTATTTGACAATCAGTTATTCTCATGGCAACGCTATGGGGGCGCTTCAAAATATTTTGCAATGCTCCTCAAGGCGATGCCTCGAGACATGTGGGATACCACTACCGTATTTTCTAATAATGAGTATGTCAGGGCTGCCAACCTTTTCAAAGCCCATAAATTTTTGCCTGATATGGATTTCAGAGGTCATGGATATCTTTTGCACACTCTAAATAAACCATATTCACTCTATCGACTCCGTCGCAGGGACTACGATGTATATCACCAGACACATTTCGACCCCTTCGGACTCAAGGCTATCGGTAGTAAACCTATGGTGACAACATTCCACGATACCAATTTCTCAACCATAATGCCTAACCCGAGAGTGGAGAGATGGCAACGTAAATCCCTTGACCGGGCAGATGCTGTCGTTGCTATCAGCGACAACACCCGTCGCGACCTTCTCGAAATCTTTGATATCAATCCTGAGAAGGTGACTGTGATACATCATGGTATAGATCTCGACCCTAACCTGAAACCCTCGGAACTCCCGGCTCTATTTGATTTTCCATATATATTATATGTGGGTAGCAGAGCAAAAAATAAGAATTTCGATTCGCTGGCTAAAGCCTTTGCAATCTACACCCACCGTTTCCCCGAGGTAAGACTCGTGTGCACATGGCATCCCTTTAGCGAGCAGGAGAAAGCCATGCTGAGACAGGAGGGGATTGAAGATAAGGTTCTCCAGTTTTCTGCCTCGGAAGAACAGATGAAGAGCCTCTATGCCCATGCTCTCTTCTATGTGTTCCCCTCCCTCTATGAGGGATTCGGTATGCCAATCCTTGAAGCAATGGCAATGGGGTGTCCTGTGGTTTTAGCCAATGCAAGTTGCTTCCCTGAGATAGCCGCGGATGCCGGTGAGTATTTCGACCCTAACGATATCGGAGATATGGCCGATGCTATGAGTAGGGTGACGGAATCCGACGACCTCCGGGAATCATTGCGGCAGAAGGGGGCAGTGAGAGTAGCCGACTTCTCGTGGGACAAATGTGCCCGCAAACATATTGAAGTATACAAATCATTATTGTAATTGTAAGATGATAAGTGTATGTATGGCCACCTGCAACAGTGAGCGGTTTCTGCGTCCACAGATCGACTCTATACTTGCTCAGCTTGGCCCCGATGACGAGCTCATAGTAAGCGATGATGAGTCTACTGACTCAACCCTCGACATCATCAGTTCATATCATGATCCAAGAATAAAGGTTTACCACCACACGCCGGATACGAGTAGGAAATCGATCTTCTATGTGGTGAGCGAAAATTTTGAGAATGCCCTGAAGCACGCCTCAGGCGACTATATTTTCCTCTCGGATCATGATGATATATGGTGTCCGGGTAAAGTCCGGACAATGCTTCCTCCAATCAAACAAGGTTGTATCGTGCAATCCGGCTGTTCGCTTATGGATGAAAATAATGAGGTCTACCGGGAGAATGTTTGGTGTGACGACCACTTTTCCAGCTCATTCGTGATAAATATGATTAAACGTAATTTTGTAGGGTGTTGCATGGGGTTTCCGGCTTCACTCCTGAAGGTGGCACTCCCTTTTCCCAAAAATACCATTATGCACGACAATTGGTTAGGGGTCGTAGGCCACTGTTTTGGATATAAGCTTTATCACATTCCCCAACCTCTTATCAAGTATCGAAGACATCGGTCAAACGTTACATCCGGGAAGAATAAAAATCCTTTTTGGTTTAAAGTCACTTATCGGATAGAGTTTCTTAAGGATGTCATAGTGCGAAGGATTAAGGTCAAAAAAACTGCTGAAATTGCCAAGTAAAATTTTTTTATAAATATCCCTATACACAAGGAATTTTCCGGCTACACTCCAATATTATTAGCAGAACTACTAAGAGCTCCAAATCAGTACTTTAAATAAAAATCATTGTTTATGAAAATCGCTTTCTTAATTACGAACATAACCACCGGTGGTGGCATAGAGCGCGTCACCTCGAATCTTTCTGATCAATTTGTTAAAGCACAGCAGGATGTCACTATTATTTCATGTTTCAAGGACCAAGACCGGACCGTGTTTCCCATCAATGAGAAAGTGAATGTAGATGTGTTGATCCCGCACACATATTCTTCAGAATTTAATCCTCTTCAAAGAGTTTCTTTCGTGGTAAAAGCTGTCAAAGCTCTAAGAAGTTATCTCCGGAAAGGCAAATTTGATATAATAATAGCTCAAGCTTTCCTTCCCGCTTTTTTATTGTACCTCAATCGTGATGTGGTTAAATCTCCGGTCATAATCTGCGAGCACTTCAAATATAACCTATATGGAAAGATGGTGACCAAAATAAGAAACCATGTCTATCGAAAAACCGGAAAGGTGATTACACTTACAGAGAATGATGAAAAGAAATATAGAAATGTTGGAATTGATGCTGAGACTATTCCAAATATGATCTCTTTCCCTGTCGAGGAACATACGTTTGAAGGCCACCGCTTGATATCTGTCGGCAGACTTCACCCTCAAAAAGGGTTTGATATGTTGATACAGGCATGTAAGGAGGTTTTTAATCGTCATCCGGATTGGCAGCTTGATATCTTTGGCGAGGGAGGGGAAAGAGATCGTCTCCAGCAGATGATTAATTCTTCTTCATTAGACAAAAATATTTTCCTCAAAGGTTATAGTCGAGATATCAGAAGTGAGTTGTCGAACTCCGATATCTGTGTAGTCTCAAGCCGCTATGAGGGCTTCCCCATGTCAATTACGGAATCAATGGCTCTCGGCACCCCTGTCGTGTCATTTGATTGCCCGGAAGGCCCCTCTGTTCTGCTCGCTGACGGAGCCGGTATTCTAGTGCCGGCTGAAGATGTAGAGGCTTTATCCAAAGGGATTTGTGATATGATAGAATCTCCCAACATGCGTGAAGAATCAAGAAGAAAAGGATTTGAAAATATCGCGAAATTCTCTCCAGAGACTATCACGAATACTTGGATGAGATTATTCGACAGACTCTTATCCTCAAATTAGAAATAGAAATATAATCAACAATACAAAATGGTATCATTTTTCTAATGAGTGTTGATTTTTATAACAAAAAATGCTAAATTTGGGCTGCACAAAAATTTGTATCGATCAGATCTGTTCAGTTCTTTACCTTTTATTCTTTCCACAACATAAAGCTTTTAAGATCTTTTAGATGTTTAAAGTTTCTATCAACTGGAAGATAATCAAATATTTAAGATGCCATGAAATTTGATTTCCTCATCGTTGGAGCCGGGTTGGCCGGTGCGACGGCTGCTCGGCAGCTGACAGATGCCGGCTATAAATGCCTTGTGATCGATCGTCGCCCCAACGTAGGAGGTAACGTCTTTACAGAAAATATCGATGGTATTAACGTCCATAAATACGGCGCGCATATCTTCCATACTTCCGACAAGAAAGTCTGGGATTATGTGACTTCTTTCGTGGACTTCAATCGCTATACCAATTGCCCTATAGCCCACGCTGCAGATGGCAAGATTTATAATTTGCCATTTAATATGAACACATTTCATCAGCTGTGGGGTGTCAAGACCCCCGAGGAGGCTCGTCAGATTATTGACGAACAGCGACGCGAAGCTGTGGAGCAAATGGCTGCCGACTCAGTCAAGGAACCTCGCAATCTTCAGGAGCAAGCGCTGACACTCGTCGGACGAGATATTTACGAAAAACTCATCAAGCATTATACCGAAAAGCAATGGGGACGTAAATGCACCGATCTGCCCGCATTTATTATCCGTCGTCTCCCCGTCCGTTTCACCTTCGACAATAATTACTTCAATGACCGATATCAGGGCATACCCATAGGGGGCTACACTCTTCTTGTTGAGAAGATGCTCGATGGGGTGGAGGTGAGGTTGGATACGGACTTTTTCGACTATCGTTCTCAACTCCTTTCAATGGCTGATAGAGTGGTATATACCGGTGGGATTGACAGATATTTTGATTATTGCTTCGGGCACCTTCAGTATCGTACGGTCCGCTTTGAGACTGAAATCGTTAATAGCCCGAATTTTCAAGGAAATGCAGTAATCAACTACACAGACCCGGACTCCCCCTTCACACGAGTCATCGAGCACAAGCATTTTGAGACGTTCGGAAATGAGGTCTACGATAATCCGCATACTGTGATTTCCCGTGAATACTCCAGCGAATGGAAGCCGGGCGATGAACCTTACTATCCGGTCAACGACAGCCGCAATAATGAACTTTATGCAAAGTATAAGGCATTGGCAGATAAGGAGCTTAATGTCACTTTCTGCGGGCGTCTGGCCGAATATCGTTACTATGATATGCATCAGGTGATTGCCCGGACGATTGAAACTATTGAATCTTTAATCTGATCAAATATTACTATGGAAAATGATTTGGTATCGATCATAACTCCCATGTATAAGGGCGCTTCCCTTGTCGGCGAGACCATCCAGAGCGTGCTCGCCCAGACACACGAAAACTGGGAAATGATTATTGTGGATGATTGTTCCCCTGATGATGGAGCCGGTATCGCTGAAGTCAGAAAGTACACTCACGACCCGAGAATCATCCTTGTGGAGAGCAAACAGAACAGGGGTTCTTCAGGCGCAAGAAATCAAGCTCTTGAGAGAGCCAAGGGACGCTATATTGCTTTCCTTGACTCTGACGATCTCTGGCATCCTGACTTCCTTGAAAAGCAGATGGCATTTATGAAGAAACATGATGCTCCGCTTGTGTTTTCTTCATACAAAAGGATTGATGAAGTTACGAAGGAGGAACTCTTGCAACCATTTATCGTCCCTCATAAAGTCAACTATAATTCACTCCTGCGGACATGTCCAATCTTCCCGTCGACCGCAATCTACGACACTCATAAAACACCGAAAATATATTTCAACGAGCAGCTCGGAAGCATGCGCGATGACTATGTCTATTGGCTCACAATGTTCAAGGATATCGACTTTGGCTATGGGAATAAGGAGGTGTTGGCGTCCTATAGAATGCGTAAGTCTTCTGTGACGAGAAATAAGTTTAATGTCATCAAACCACAATGGAACGTCCTCTATAAAGTCGAGAAAATCGGGCTGATAAAGAGCGTCTATTGCCTACTAAGCTGGGCTGCGACATCATATTTCAAATATCGGAAATAGCCATCACTCTCTATAAGGTTATAGAAAGCGATAATTTTTCGAAGTTTGAAAAGGTCTATTTAAATACTAACGATAATACTAAAGATGTGGTGAAAAAATTTTGGAGAAGACGATGAAATCAAAAGATACTAAAGCTATGAGTGAATACCGGGCTTTCCATTAGTATTAGTATTATTGGATCAATGCATCTCAGTGTTTTCGTTGGTTGTCAATAAATCAAATATGTGAAAACTCACTTATGGATAACAAAAGAGTGTTTGACAAGCTCTCTAAATCCTATTCTTAAAAGAGTTATTATAGTAATTGAAAATCGGAATGGCTTTTTCTGTCCTTATGTCTCTATACGCAAAAGAACGTCCCAACTTTTTGCGTGAAAGTCTTAACAGTGTATTTAACCAATCACTGCCTCCGGATGAGGTTATTCTTGTAGAGGACGGCCCTTTAACAGAGGAATTATATTCTGTTGTAGAGGAGTTTTCCAAGAATCATCCTGAAATGAAGGTTGTGTCCCTCCCGATAAATGGTGGTCTCGGCCACGCTTTG
This sequence comes from uncultured Staphylococcus sp., assembly GCA_964619395.1. Classification (GTDB taxonomy): domain Bacteria; phylum Bacteroidota; class Bacteroidia; order Bacteroidales; family Muribaculaceae; genus Duncaniella. The sequence continues at coordinate 19,582 of CAZUEY010000018.1, forward strand.
AATGAAGGCCTGAAACACTGTTCTCATGAGTTAGTTGCAAGAATGGACACAGATGATATAGCCAAATTCAATAGATTTCAAATACAGGTCTCTTTTATGGAGACCCATCCTGAGATTGATTGTTGCTCGGCTTGGATTGAGGAATTTTTTGATTCGATAGACAACATTGAGTTAATCAAAAAAATTCCTGAAACCCACAATGAAATTTTTAATTATGGTAAATCACGTTGTCCAATTAATCATCCGGCAGTAATATACAGGAAAACAGCGGTAATGGATAGTGGTGGTTATGGTCCCTTCCCGGAGGATTACTACCTGTGGGGTAGGATGCTGATGAAAGGCTATAAGCTCCATAATATCCAGGAAAGTTTGTTGTATTTTCGTTCATCTAAAGATGTGTATAAGCGACGGGGAGGATGGAAATATTATCAAGCGATCCTAAAATTACAGAGAGAATTCCGTTCTTTGCACTACACATCAAATCAAGAATATATACGCAATATAACGATCAGATCAGTTGTCTCGTTATTACCCAATTTCATCAGGTCATTCATCTATAAAACATTCCTGCGTTCAAAGCTTAAGTAATAGCTTTATTTGATGAGTAATTCAAAACCCTATCTTGGGTTTTGTTAAATACATAAAGTAGTTAATAATAGTCGAATATCCTGAAGAGAAATTTCCCATATGATGAAAATTTTGGGAAATTTTTCTTTTTTTTGGAGTGTTTTAAGGGGTTTTAGAACTGTAAGGTTGTGATTGTGGATTCTTTTGTGTAATTTTGCAGATTATTGGGGCTCACTCCCAGCGTTGAACGCGGCAGAGTGGGCGATTACCTCCGAATTATGAATTTTTATTGACTGAAAAACAAACCATTTACAAATTTTTCAATACTCGAAGATCTCGAGTTATGACTTCGGGAGATGGCCGCGAGGCTTTTCACCTTGAAGCTCTTGAGATCGAAGTTAATTACCATTAAATCAATTCTTTAATTGTAATCTCAAACTTTCATGGACAGCAACGAAAAGAAAAACAAACGTCCGCGCATCTCAGCGCGTCCTTCCATGCCCGAGAGTGACCAGGCTGCCGATTTCTCCTCTTCTCGTGATTTCTCTCAAAACAGTGAGGAGACCCCGCGTACTGCTGAGCTGCAGGATAGAAGGGATAGCAACTACAATTCCTATGGCAATCATAGCTATCAGCGCCGTCCCTATAACAATCACCGGGGGGGATACTCCAACGGCTATAACAATAATCAAGGTGGTGGCTACGGCTACAACCGCTATAACAATAATAATCGCTACAACCCCGGCTACCAGCAGCGTCGTCCCGAGGCTCTGCCCTCTGATCCGCAGGCTACAGGTGCTGTTGAGGAGGCTTCAAGCGCTGTCGAGGGTGAAACTCCCACTACCGGCTATCAGCCCCGCTATCAGCGTTATAACAATGGTTCATACAACAACCGCGGTTATAACAATCGTCAGGGGGGCTACAACAATAACCGTCAGGGCGGCTATCAGCCCCGTCAGTACAATAATGGCTCTTACAATGCCAACCGTCAGGGTGGCTATAGTGGCAACCGTCAAGGCAACAACTATCCCAACCGCCGCGAGGGCTATAATGCTCAAGGTGAAAATACCGGCTACAAGCCGCGTCAGAATAACTACGAGCCTCGACAGGGAGGCTATAAATCCTACAATCGCGAAGGTAGCTACAGCAATAACCGCGAGGGTGGCTACAGCAATAATCGCGAAGGTGGTTACAACAATAACCATCAGGGTGGCTACAATAACAATCGCCAGGGCGGTTACGGCAACAATCGCCGCCCGAATCCCCGCCAGAATCAATATGGTATGCCCCAGGGTGGCCGCAGTTTCACTCCGCGTCCCCGCCGCATAGAGTATGAGGTGACCCTCCCCGATCCCGATGAGCAGATTCGCCTCAATAAGTATATGGCCAACGCCGGCCTCTGCTCGCGCCGCGAAGCCGACGACTTTATCAAGCAGGGTCTCGTGAAGGTCAATGGCGAAGTTGTTACCGAACTCGGCACCAAGATATCCCACAGCGATGTCGTGGAGTATGACGAAAAGGTGGTGACCCTCGAGAAGAAGTGCTATATCCTTCTCAACAAACCTAAGGATTGTGTCACTACGAGCGACGACCCCAACGGGCGTCTTACTGTGATGGATCTCGTCAAAGGTGCTTGCGATGAGCGCATCTATCCCGTGGGCCGACTCGACCGCAACACAACCGGTGTGCTCCTGCTCACCAACGACGGCGATCTCGCCTCCAAGCTCACTCATCCTAAATATGTGAAGAAAAAGATCTACCACGTCTGGACCGACAAGGATATCGCCGAGGAGGATATGCAGCGTATAGCCGACGGCATCGAACTCGAGGATGGCCCCATCCACGCTGATGCCATCTCCTATGCCACCGAAACCGACCGCAATCAGGCCGGTATCGAGATACACTCCGGGCGCAATCGCATAGTCCGCAGGATCTTCGAGAGCCTCGGCTACCACGTCACTAAGCTCGACCGCGTATATTTTGCCGGCCTCACGAAGAAAAACCTTCCCCGCGGCCGCTGGCGCTATCTCACTCAGGAAGAGGTCAACTTCCTCAAAATGGGTTCTTTCGAGTGATATTTTTTAGCTCATAATAATAAAAAATAGGATACCTTTTTCATCCGTTTTCAAAATGAAAAGAATAAGAGTAATCGATCTACTTAAAGATGCATCACTCATCGAGACTCCGGTGATTGTCAAAGGTTGGGTGCGCACCCGCCGTGGCAATAAACATGTGCAGTTTGTGCAGCTCAACGATGGATCTACAATCAAGAATATCCAGATCGTGTTCGATATGGCCCGCTTCTCGGAAGAGGAATTGAAGCCTATCACCACCGGCTCGGCTCTCTGTGTAGAGGGTCGGCTCGTGGAGAGCCAGGGCAAAGGGCAGACTTGCGAGATTCAGGCCGAGAAGTTTACAATCTACGGCACTGCTGATCCTGAAGCCTACCCCCTCCAGAAGAAGGGTCACACCCTCGAATTTCTCCGCGAGATAGCTCATCTGCGTCCCCGCACCAACACCTTCGGCGCTGTGCTGCGTGTACGCAGCACTCTCGCTTTTGCTATCCATAAGTTCTTCAATGAGAGAGGGTTTCAATATCTCCACACCCCCCTTATCACAGCGAGCGACTGTGAAGGAGCAGGCGCAATGTTTCAGGTGACAACCCTCGACCTCAATAACCTCCCGAAAAATGATGAGCAGAAGGTGGACTACACGCAGGACTTCTTCGGAAAGATGACCGCACTGACCGTGTCGGGGCAGCTTGAGGGAGAACTCGGTGCCACAGCTCTGGGGCAGATCTACACCTTCGGCCCCACTTTCCGTGCCGAAAATTCCAACACTCCGCGCCACCTCTCAGAGTTTTGGATGATAGAGCCTGAGATGGCTTTCTACGACATCACAGACAATATGGATCTTGCCGAAGAGTTTGTGAAGTATTGCATCAACTATGCTTTGGACCACTCGATGGACGATATTCAGTTCCTTGCCGATATGTACGACAAAGATCTCATCGATCGTCTCCGCTTCGTGGTCGACAACGACTTCATCCGCCTCACCTACACCGAGGGTGTTAAAATCCTCGAAGAGTCAGGCAAGAAGTTTGAATTCCCTGTCCATTGGGGCACTGACCTTCAGAGCGAACACGAACGCTACCTCGTCGAGCAGCATTTCAAGAAACCTGTGATCCTCACCGACTATCCGAAAGAAATCAAGGCCTTCTATATGAAGCAAAATGAGGATGGTAAGACTGTCCGCGCAATGGATGTGCTCTTCCCTCACATCGGCGAGATCATCGGCGGCTCCGAGCGCGAGGAGAACTACGACAAACTCCTCACCCGCATCGAAGAACTCCATATCCCCATGAAAGATATGTGGTGGTATCTCGATACCCGCCGCTTCGGCACCGTGCCCCACTCCGGCTTCGGCCTCGGCTTTGAACGCCTCGTGCTCTTCGTCACCGGTATGACCAATATCCGCGACGTAATCCCATTCCCCCGCACCCCCGGCAAAGCTGAATTCTGATTCGCGCTGATAAAAGGCGGCTTGCCGTGGTCTTGTAGGAGCGCAAATTAACTCTCTAAGCGCTCGACGACCCAATCCTCCCGCCTTCTCTTCAACATACCCCAAAAAACCTCCCCGGCCACCATGATGGTAGTCGGGGAGGTTTTTGCAATTATTGGAATGCGGGGATTCTGTTCTCCCTTACTCCGTTATCCTTCTTTTTCTTCGTTATCCATCTTGTGGTCTTCGCGGTAGGCCTGGTCAGGTTGATAGCTGGTGCCGTCGAAGCAGTGAGTGCAGACATCACATTTCTTAAGGCCGATGCTCTTGATAAGGTCTTCGATAGTGCTGAATTTCAGAGTGGTAAGGCCCAGTTGATTGGCTATCTCACTTACCATCCGCTCATACTCGGGGGAGCCTGTGGTGGCATATTCCTTGAGCTTCTTATTCTCATCGCCCTCAAAATCCTTGATGATGCGGCGTGTGATCAGCTCAAGATCGCTCTTCGACGATGTGAAGCCGATGAAGGGGCAACCGTAGACCAGTGGCGGGCAGGAGATACGGGCATGGACTGCTTCAGCCCCATATTCAAAAAACTCACGCACATTGTCGTGCAACTGGGTCCCACGCACTATGGAGTCGTCGCAGAAAACCACACTTTTCCCCTTGAGGATCGCAGGGTTGGGTATCAGCTTCATTTTTGCTACAAGATCGCGGCGCGACTGGTTGCTTGGAGTGAAACTGCGGGGCCAGGTGGGAGTGTACTTCAATACGGCTCTCTGGTAGGGGACGCCGCTCCCCTCGGCATAACCGAGAGCGAAGCCCACGCCGGAGTCCGGAATACCGCACACGCAGTCGGCCTTAGTGCTCTTGTCGCTTTCGCCCATGCTCCGGCCGCAGTCCTCACGCACGAACTCCACGTTGACACCCTCGTAGTCGCTGGCCGGGAAGCCGTAGTAAGTCCATAGAAATGAGCAGATCTGCTGACGTTTGGCCGGCGCCTGAAGCACCTCGATGCTATCAACTCGCAATTTTACGATCTCTCCGGGCCCCACATCCCTCACTCGCTTATAACCGAGATTGGGGAAGGCTGAGGTCTCGCTCGATGCTGCATAAGCTCCATCCTTATGACCAATCACTATTGGTGTGCGTCCCAGATAGTCGCGTGCGGCTATGATGCCATCCTCGGTGAGTATGAGCATCGAGCATGAGCCGTTGATTTTCTTATATACAAGGTTGATACCGTCAACGAAATCCTTCCCCATATTGATAAGGAGAGCCACGAGTTCAGTCTGATTGACCTTGTTGGCTGAGAGTTCGCTGAAGTGCATCCGTTCGGCGAGCAGCTCGTCGGCGATATCGCGGATGTTGTTGATTTTCGCCACGGTCACCACCGCGTAACGCCCGAGATGGGAGTTGACGATGATAGGCTGGGGGTCAGTGTCGCTGATCACACCTATTCCTTGATTTCCAATGAATTTGTCGAGTTCATCTTCAAACTTTGTCCTGAAGTAGTCACGTTCGAGAGTGTGGATCGAACGGTTGAAACCGGCTTCAGGATCGAATGTCACAAGGCCGGCGCGCTTCGTGCCCAGATGTGAATTGTAGTCAGTGCCGTAAAATAAGTCGTTAATACAGGGCGTTTTAGATATTGCCCCGAAAAAGCCACCCATAGCGATGAAAAAATTTTTTTCTTGGAGGTTGAAAATTTGAAAGTGCAAAAGTAATCAAAATTTCTTTCCCCGCGCCCACGCTCCGGATATTTTTACTCTTTTTTGTTAATAAAAAATTTACGATTCTTTATTTTTCTTAATTGCTTCCAAAAGTGAATAGTTTTTGTTACTTTTGCAAATAATCATCAGTTATATCAACACACCTTAATTATGATGAAAAACTTAAAGATCATGCTTGCCGGGGCCTTCGTTGCCCTTATTGGCTTATGGCAGCCTGCGGCAGCCACAGCAGCTCCCAAGACTGAGAAGCCAAAACACTATTCAGAGTGGATGACCCGCTCCGAGATGCAGCGCACTCCCCAAAGCTACATGCTTGACTTCTCCACAAAACCCAAATGGAGCTATGTGATGGGTATAGAGCTTGAAGCTATGCTCGACACTTATCTTAAACATGGTGGCGACGACATTAAAGCTTACTGCATCGAATATACCGACACTATGATTGACCCGCAGGGTAATATCCGTGGGTATAAACTCGCCGACTATAATCTCGACAATGTGCGCACCGGGCACTTCGTGACTCGAATGTATGAGCATTTCCCCGAAGAGAAAAATCTGCGCGCCATGAACACCCTGATGCGTCAGCTCGACGACCAGCCCCGCACCAATGAGGGCGTGTTCTGGCACAAAGCTATCTACGCCTATCAGGTGTGGCTCGACGGTATCTTTATGGGGCTCCCTTATAGAGTGCTTACAGCTTCTAAGATCTATGCTCCGGAGCTTCAGAAGCCTATCTACGACGATGCCGTTGACCAGGTGAAGAGCACCTACGAGCGCACTTTGGATCCCGCGACCGGTCTCAATCGCCACGCCTGGGACGAAAGTCGCGAAATGTTCTGGAGCGATAGCATAACCGGCCTTTCGCAACACTCTTGGGCCCGCGCTCAGGGATGGTATACCATGGCTCTTGTAGAGCTTCTCGACGCTCTTCCCGAGGACTATGCTCGCCGTGGCGAAGTGCAGGAACTGCTCGAAAAATGTTTCGAGAGTATCCTTAAATGGCAGGATCCCAAGACCCATACATGGTATCAGGTGATGGACGCTCCCGGCCGCGAGGGGAACTACCTCGAATCTACCGCGTCATCTATGTTTGCCTATTCAATGCTCAAGGCTGCCCGCAAGGGTTGGGTAGACCCCAAATATCTCGATGAGGGTATCAAGGCCTACAAAGGTGTTGTTAAGGAATTTATTAAGGAAAATCCCGATGGCACTATTTCGCTCACTGACTGCTGCTCTGTGGCAGGCCTCGGCCCGGGCATCAGCCCCGCAGTGCTTAAGGCTGCTCCCTCTGTGAAGGAAAACAAACGACGCGACGGCTCCTTCGACTACTATATAAGCGAGAAGATCCGCGACAATGATGCAAAGGGCCTTGGCCCGTTCATCTGGGCATCTCTCGAGATGGAGGATATGGGCTACGATACCTCTCTCAAAGATCCCAAAAATCTTAAGAACACCAAAAAGTGACAACAATATCGAAAGAGCCGGGCTTGAATCCACCTCAAGTCCGGCTGTTTCTTGAAAATATTCCACCATTCTCTCTCCGGGCAATTGTGTAATAATTCCACCATCCACCTCCCATCCTTTCAACCTCCGGCCGCTCAGTCATATAAAAGTCCGGGAAGGTTAAATAATATAGTCTCTCTACAGAGGAGATTTTTTTTTCGATTAAAAAGTTTCAGTTCAAATAGATGAAAAAATCACTACTTTCCATTGCCGTTGCCTCTATGATGACGGCGACTTCCTACGCCCAAGTGTGCCAACCTGCCGAAATGGCTTTCAGAGTGAAGGATGAAGCGTTTAACCGTTCTCAGATCGATAGTATAGCCTACTTCATGACTGACCTCCTCGGACCTCGTCTGGCAGCATCCAAAATGAAACTTCGTGCCGAAGGTCTCGTGGCCGACAAACTCGGAAAGCTTGGCCTCGAAAAGGTAAGGATAGTACCTGCTGCTGACTTCGACAAGGGAGGATGGGACAATGAGCGCAACTATGTAGCAATGACAGCTCCATATTATTGCAGTTTTGCAGCGAATCCGAAAGCATGGTCCGGGAGCACTGATAGTCTCGTCTCCGGAGAGTGCGTGCTTGTGGAGGTCAGTGACACTGCAGATGTAGAAAAATATCGCGGAAAACTTGCCGGAAAAATTGTGCTTCTGCCTCCCACAGGTGAATATGAACTTTCTTTCGACCCCCAGGCGAGACGATATACCGATCAGGAGCTTTCCGACATGACCAAAGATCGCCGCCCCTCGTCGGGGCGTTGGCGCCACCGTCCGGGAGGATACAAAGGCGGCGTGCAGGCTGCGCTCGACTCTCTTTACCGAAGCGAAAAGCCTCTTGCAATCATTAATGGTGACGGTGTTTTCAATGTCCCCGGCTCGCGAGGTGCGAAATACAAAATGGGGCAGTCGGAACCAATCCCGCAGATTGTGCTCCCTATAGAGGACCATGGTCGCATGGTGCGATTGGTCAAAGGGGGCGAGAAGGTTGAGATGGAACTCGATATCCGCAATAGTTTCAGTGAAAATGGCAAAATCAACAATGTCATTGCCGAAATCCCCGGCACCGATCCGAAGTTGAAAAATCAGGTAGTGCTCATAGGCGCTCACCTCGATTCGTGGCATGGGGGTACCGGCGGTGCCGACAATGCTTCCGGGTGTATTACCATGATGGAGGCGATGCGCATCCTCAAGGCGCTCGGTGTGAAACCGCGTCGCACCATTCGGCTTGCCCTCTGGGGAGGAGAGGAGCAGGGGCTTTATGGTTCGCAAGGGTATGCCGACTCTCTGCTCTATAACAAAAAGGATAAGAAGAAGCTTCCCGGCTACGACGATTTTGCTCTTTATCTCAACATGGACTTCGGCTCCGGGCGCTTCAAGGGGCTGTATCTTGAAGAGAACGATATGGCTGTTCCCTTTTTCGAGGCATGGAAGAAACCCCTCGTGCCGCTTGGGTTCGACACGCTTTCGCCCCGTAAGGTTGGGAGCACTGACCACGTCAGCTTTTCGCGTCTCGGACTGCCGGCTTATCAGTTCGTGCAGGATCCGCTCGACTACTTCCGCACATATCATTCCACGATGGACACCTATGAGCGCCTTCAGTTGGGCGATCTGAAAGTCAATGCCGCAATTGCCGCGTGGCTCGCATACTGCGCAGCGATGGACGATGGACGCATTCCGGTTAAACCGGGGGTTCCGGACTGATTCTTAGAGCCCATTCGATAAGGAATGTTAACGCTGGGGCGGACTATCATTGAGCAGAGTTATACTTGTGAAAAAGGAGTGTACTTGATGTACACGACTGATGAACAAGGATAAATATGCCAATGAGAGGCCGAGGCGATGGTAATTTCCATCACCGCCAAAGCGCTAAACATATATATATATATGAGGGTGTCGGATTAAAACACTATCATAAGCGTTTCATTAGGATCGCTATACACGATAATTGGCACATAGCCAGTGCCGTTGACAAGTAGCGTTCGTAATTTCGACAAAGTCTTTCCCATTGACAGCCCGTTTTATTGATGTATAATATTGCCTCCAAGTGGTTGAAATTTAATGCAATTCTACATTTTGAGAATGCAGCTTTCAGCCATCGGCGGTGACGGTGATTAAGGAATTTCTTATGCGTATTCAATTATATAATTAATTATCATTCAATACCATAACGAGATGTAGCAACGAATATTACCATCGCCTTCGCATCTCCTCGGAGCTTTTGGCCGTTCGGCTCGGTTACGTGGCTACGGCCACGCGCCCTCGCCTCACGGCCAAAATCCCTCGAGGATATGCGACCCCAGCGTTAACATTCCTTTTCGAATGGGCTCTTAGAGGTGCAGAGCTTCCATAAAGCGGCTCACTGTAGCAGGGTCGCCGGTGTATTTCCCCTTATCCTCACTGAGCTTCACGGTCTGGCAGTAGAAGGGCCATGACTCGGTTATCTTCACAGCGAGTAGCTTTATGACTATATTCATTGGCTTCATTCCGGGGAAGTCGTTGGTGAAATGAGTGCCGATCCCGAAGGAGGGTTGGCATTTGTCGGCAGCGTATTGCTGAATCTTTATAGCCTCGTCGACATTGAGACCGTTGCTGAACACCACCTGCTTCGTGCGCGGATCGATATTTAGCGAGCGATATTTGTCAACAATGAGATCAAGCTGCTGATAGTTGTCGCCACTATCCACCCGCAGCCCTTTGAACATATTGGCAAAATCTTCGGAGAAATTGAGGCTGAAAATGCGCCATCCGTAAGTGTCGTAGAGGAAGGTGCCGAGAGCGCCGCGGTATGTGTCGGCCCATGCGTGCATGGCGAGATTGTTGGCCATCTGAGGCCCATACATTCCGGCAATTGCGCATACAAGTTCGTGGGCCATGGTTCCGATAGGGGTAAGGCCGTAGCGCATTGCCAGATAGACATTGCTCGTGCCGATGAAGCGCCCGGGTCCGCTGACGCGCCGGTTGCTCTCGCAGAGAGCTTTCACCACGGTCTCCTGCGCCTCAAACGAAGCGCGACGCCGGGTGCCGAAATCGCTGAACCTACATCCCGCCTCTATGAGTCTCTCCCCTTTAAGGAGAGTGCGGTCGAAATAATCATCATAGTTGAGCCGGGATGATTGGCCGGTCAGACGGTAGTAAAGTTCTGATATTATCGCCAATACTTTCACTTCCAGTAAGATAGTTTCGCTCCAAGGACCTTCAAACTCCACTTCAAGATGTCCTGAGGCATCCTGGCTCACCTTCACATAGCGCCTGTCGTAGCGAAATCCCTTCAGGAAGCTATGGAACCATCCGGGTATATAGCAGCAGTTTTTACGCATGAAAGCGATTTCCTCGTCGCTGATGGTGACTTCTTCGAGCATCTCTATCTGCTCCTGAAGAGCCTCGGCAAAACCGGGAGGGTAAACAGTGTTGTCGCGGTCGGTAAAGCGGTATTTCACCCGGGTGCGGGGGTAATTGTCGATCACGGCACAACACATTGTGAACTTATAGAGGTCGTCGTCGGTGAAGTGTTTGATAATAGGTTCCATGATTGAAAAACTGAATACTGAAGCGAAATGTTTGCTGTGTGGGTTAATTATTTAGAGTTCATTCCCTGAAGAAGTCTTGCTTGAACTACGCTTTTGTTGCAATTCGAGAGAATGGTCGACCATCTTCTCGAGTTCTCGGAGAAAGATAGAATCCTCAGTGTCTCTGACAAGTTGACGCGCCTCTTCGATAAGGGTTTTGGAAGCATCGGTGCGCAGGAATTTAGCGTTGAGGCCACGATGTCCCAGACGCCAGCGATCAAGAGCGTCAGCATCCTTAAAAATGGCATAGAGCGTCATCACCCGCTCCTTCTCGTGAGGGAATGTTCTGCAGATGGCATCTCTTCCTGCAGAATCCATGAGGTCGTGATAGCGCATCAGATAGACACTCTCGGGGAAGAAACTGATATCCGGGCGATTTTCGGAGCAAAACATTTTATAGTAGAGCGACGACCGCCATCCGTGGCCCACATCGCAATAGTCATTTTCGCGCATCGTGTCGTGGAAGATTGCAGCGTGGGCGAGAATAGACAATTCCTCGCGAGCATCCTTACCAAAGATCTTCTCGCCGATGCGGAGTGCATGGTAAAGCACCCTTTCGCAATGGTTGTAGGCGTGGATTTGGCTATGGGGATTGTTGAAATTCACCCTTTCGCGCAAGAAGTTGCCCCAATGGATCATCAGTTCGCCGGCCACCGGGCCGAGGTGGTCTAAATATCTCTCCGGTATATTCATTTTAAGAGTCTTGGTGGTGGCAGAAAATGTAAAATATTGAATATGACACAGTTTCTGAGGGAAAAACGTGAAGGTGGAAGAATTTGAGCCAAAAATGAGGGGGGAGTGGTGAAGTAATTAGATTGAAAGGGGATTGAAAAAAGCCGTGCCGGCGCAATGTGCGTCAGCCACGGCTCTTATTCGGAAGCCGGCGAGCGGCTTACTTTTTCACAAATTTATAGGTCTCAAAGCCTTTTGCCTTCTCGATGACAGCGATGTAGACGCCGGGCACTACCTCATCAGTGATCTGTAGGAGGGAGTCGCCTTCGGCAGAGATTACAATGCGTCCTGTCATGGCATCGACGAGCATGCAACGGACGATACCGCCGTCGGTTACCACTGCATCAATGCCTGAATCGGCAAGTGACTGATACGAAGCTAAGATATCTTCGGCTGAAAGTGCGTTGGGATGAATGATGAACTCATCTATGTCACCTTCGAAGGGGCGGGCTACTTCGTCGCTGATTGCGATGCGGAGAGGCTCGTTGTTGTCGTTGATAGCCCCGGTAGCCACGGATGTGGTGCGAGCCACTTCGGCACCATCGAGATAGAGAAGCATCATCTTATCCTCAACATTGCGCACACAGGCAACATGGTGCCAATTGCCATCGAAGTAGGCTTTGGCATCATCAAGCTTGCAGTCAGATTTCTTCACATCGTCGTCGATTGAGAAGCAGAGATACCCATTTTTGCGTTCAAGACCAATCCAGTGTCCGGTGGTCTTGAGGTCAGCATTGGCGGCGTGGCTACCTTTGAAGAAGATGTAGGCATCAGCATCGGTTGACTTGAACCACATTTCGGTTGTGAAGCTCGACTCTCCGAGTTGGATGGCATCGTATGCCTCCTGAGTGTAGCTGGCACCACCCTCGAAATGGGCCGCTCCCTCTTTCTTACCTTCAACGGCTGAAGGGGTGCCATCGGTAGCCGTAGCGACCCCATATACAAGGTTGGGAGTTGTCTCACCTACCTCGTCGAAGGGGAAGTAGGCGAGTTCGGCACCTGTGGTAGCGAACCGCTCGGCAACCTTCTCGGCAGTCATGGCGCCTTCGTAGATGCATATTTCATCGAGAGCGCCGGTGAAGTTGTTGTTGAAACTGACGTTGACATTGCCAATGACGAGATCCTCGAGATGCGAGTTTATGGCACCTGAGATGTCATTTCCCTCCGCCACTTGCTCGCCATCGACATAAAGACGGAGCTTGGAATTGTATGTGTCACGCACCATAACGATGTGATGCCATTCGTTGTCAAACCATTTATCGGCCTGCTTTACGTAGGCCTGGCTCTTATTGTCATCGTCGTCGATAGCAAAGTAGAGCACAGCATCTTTTAGCTCAAGACCCATCCAGTGACCTGAGGCACCGGTCTGGGCATTTTTGTTGTGAGACCCTTGATGGATGATGTAGGCTGCATTGTCGGCTGACTTCATCCAGAATTCCACGGTGAAATCCTTGTCGCCGAGTGTGAGCTGATCGTAGGGAGCCTGGACGAAATGGTTGGTACCGTCAAAGAGTATCGCTCCACCCTTCTTACCCTCGGTGATGGTGGGGAGTTGGGAGCCAACAGCCGTTGCTTGACCATTTACGTGGTTGACAAGCGTTTCGCCCCCGTTGTCGCAGGAGTAGTAGGCCATGAGGTTGAGTTTTACGCTCTTGATTACCTTCACCTTTATGATAAAGGATATGTTTTTATCGTCAGCAGCGCCGGTGGAGGTCAGTGTGATGGTATATTCTCCCGTTTCCGTAGGAGTTCCGCTTAGGGTACCGGTAGAGGTGGCGGGGTCAAATGCCCATGTGAGACCCTCGGGAAGGTCAGATGCTTCGAGGCCTGTGGCGCGCCATAGGCTCACGGTGACAGGCTCGATGGCATCCCCGAGATTTATGAGCTGAGAGGGAGCGCCGTCGCGCACGAGGATGGCAGCATTGGTCTCATAGGTATCTTCGGGTGAGTAGCTGAGATGTGGGGGTTGGTTATAAGCTGTGTTCTGCCATGCGATAGCCATGCGATACTGATGGTCCTGAAGAAGAGTCGGGAGTTTATACTCAGTAGGGATGGTGGTGGTGAAGATCAGCAGGTCGCTGTTGGTGCTACCGTCGTGAAGCACCACCTCCTCACGCCAGTCACCGAAGAGGTCGGCTGAGAGGTTGGGAGTAGCTTTGGTGCCGTTGCAGGAGGCTGCGTTACTCCATTGGCTGAAGTCAACGAGAGTATTGATTTTCGAAAAGTCAGGTTCCGGTTTCGAGATGGCGGTGCCGTCGAGGAGCTCGTCGAGCAGATCGCCATCCCAATAAATGCGGAAGTTGATCGGGGGGCGGTTGGAGGCGATAGCCTTACCATAGCTGTAGACTGAGGCATCGCTGGCAGCCCAGTATTCGTAGCCGGGGAAACTTGACGAAACATTGGCAGCGATACCGCGACCGATATCCTTGCCGGATTGCGGCTTCATGAAGATGATTTCACCGGTGCGGGCATCGCGCATCTCGGTATCGAAGGGGTAGCTGGAGGCTGTCTCCTCATGGGGCATGAACACCTGGAGCCCTTCGCGGTCAGGGAGCATCTTGGCGAGATGGATAGCGTCGCCATGGCCCTCATTGCCACCGGGGTTGGTGCGGTAGAGCAGTTTGCCATCGTGGTCGAGACAACCGGCGCCATACACTATTTCATCCTTGCCATCGCCATCGACGTCGCCCACTGTGAGGGCATGTGCACCTTCGCCCCAGAGCTCTTTGTCTTTCACTTTAGACTCGTGGAACCATACCTCCTGGAGTTTGCCGTCGCGGAAATCCACAGCCCATACGAAGGCTGCACGGTAGTATCCACGGGCCATTATCACTGAGGGGTGCTGGCCGTCGAGATAGGCCACGCCGGCAAGATAACGATCGGAGCGGTTGCAATAGTTGTCGCCCCAGATCGACTCAGAGACATGAGAGTAGCCGGGCTTGTAGGCTATAGTGCTGAGTGCTTCTCCGGTTTTGCCCGAGAAGCAGGTGAGATATTCGGCACCGCCTCTCACTTTGCCTAAAATTTTTGTGGGGTTGTCGACATGCATACGGTAGTCGTCGGTCTCCTTGTCGCCCTCCATCAACACCCAGTTGCCTTTGCCATCCTTGGTGCCGGGAGCGGTCTTACATATCATCTCGGCGCAACCGTCGCCATCGAAGTCATAGACCATAAACTGAGTGTAGTGGTTGCCGGAGCGGATATTGTGACCGAGGTTCACACGCCATAGCTGAGTGCCGTCGAGTTTATAACAGTCGATGATAGTCGGACCTGTGAACCCCTTCGAGGCGCTGTCTTTTGCATCAGATGGCATCCATTTCACGAAATATTCATACACTCCGTCGCCATCCACATCGCCAACCGACACATCATCGGGGGTGTAGGTATAGCTGTGGGGAGTCTCGCCGTCAGGACCCACGGAGCCACCCTCGGGACGGTTGAGGTGGATTTTCAGATAGGGGGTAGCCCACACTGAGGCAGTGCCTGAAGCAGTAGGGCCGGTAAGGCCTGATGCTTTCACCTCATAGATGGCGGAAGCATCGCCTGCGGGGTCGATGAACGAGGTAACTTTGGTGATGGGTTCACTGTTGATTTTTACAGAGTTGCGATAAACGTCAAATGAGGCATCGCCATCATCGATGAGTGAACGCCACGACACGAAGACGCCACCATCGGTCTTCACTGCAACTACTCCACGGTCAAGGTATTCAGCCTGAGGTGAGGCTGCAAAAGCAGTAAGCGCGGAGGCCGAGAGCAGTACACTGAGTAATCTTTTTTTCATGCTTTCTTTTAAACTTAAGGTTAAAGGGCTTTTGACACCCAACAGCAAAAGTAGTAAAAACATGTCAGAATTCAGCCAAATCGCCACATTATTTAGCAATATTTTAGAGCCTGTCCCATAATATATATTAACGCTGAGGCGGTCAGCCATTGAGCAGATTTGTTCGAGTGATGAGGGAGTGT